>JACOZZ010000012.1 GCA_016181055.1 Candidatus Yanofskyibacteriota bacterium | reverse complement strand
ATTTTTTTTTTTTTATTATCCGGCGAATCGGTTAAAGCAATGCCCTCATCTCCGCTTTTAGACATCTTTTTAGACGGGTCTTGAAGTGATTTAATTCTTTCGCCCTCGGCTTTGTATGCCTTGATTGGTTCAAAAGTTTCGCCGAACATATGATTGAATTTTTTAGCGATTTCATTAGCTATGTCTATATGTGCTTTTTGATCATCGCCAATCGGGACAAGATTTGATTTATAAACTAAAATATCAGCGGACATAAGTACGGGGTAATCAAGAAGACCGACGTGATTATATTTCTTGTCAGTTTCTTCCAGCTTCTCTTTATATGTGGGCAATCGCTCCAGCCAACTCACTGGGGTAATCGTATTAAAAATCCAGGCAAGCTCTGTATGCTGGGAAATGCGCGATTGGCGGATAAGGAGCGATTTTTTAGGGTCCAATCCGGCGGCAAGAAAATCAAGCACCGCATCCATGACTTGCTGGTGATATGTTTTAGGGTCAAACGGCGTGGTAATGCCATGATAATCAACTACAGCAAAAATTGCCTGTTCTGTATCCGGCGCATTTTGCAGTTCTATCCAGTTTTTTATCGCCCCCAGATAATTGCCGAGATGCAGTTTACCCGACGGGCGTATCCCCGAAAAAATTCTATTCATTATTTAATTCTACCTAATTATTGAGCCATTGGCTACTGGTTTTTCCGGAGTGATTATTACCGGCTTATCCGATTCATCACTGGCGCATAAAATCATGCCCTGCGATTCAAAACCCATCAGTTGGCGCGGTTCAAGGTTTCCCAAAACAATTACTTGTTTGCCGAGCAGTTCACTTGGTTGATAAGAAGGTTTTAACCCGCCCAGAACCTGCCTAGTTTCCGTGCCAATATTTATAGTAAACTTATACAATTTCTCGCTGCCCTCAATTTCCTCCACGTTCTCAATTGTTCCCACCACGATATTCAGTTTTTTAAAATCTTCAATAGTAATCATGCATTGACATTATTTTAATATAATCTTATTCTAGGTTCAGTTTTTTAAAATATTAAACAAATTGGGAACAAGCATGAAACCATACGTATTAAAAGATGTTGAGAAAGAAGACTTGGCAGTATTCAAACAAATCAGGAGTGTCGTAGAAGCTATCCCGGAGATAGATTTAGCAGGTCCAGAGGAAAACAAGCACGGAGGAAAAATTTTAGTTTCCTGTCACATGCTTGGCAGGGCTTTGGCCCACTTCTTTCCCGTAACATGCAAGGATGGTTATTATTTCAGTCCTGGATGGAAACACTCTTGGCTAGAAACTAAAAATGGCCATATTATTGATCATTATCCCTGGGGTATCATTGGTGGCCCGATACTGATCGGAAACCATTTTAATATCCCTGGTTTTCATTTATACCACGAAGCAAGAATATCAGAAGTAGAAGAGGTAGAATTTTTAAGTCACACTGCTAAAGTTATAAAAGTTGTCGGGGAAACAATAAAAGAACTAGGCATTACCATCGGTCTCTGACCGATTTTTTATTTTTGCTCTCCTCTTATTAAGTCAGCGATTAGATTTCTATTACAACCGGCCCATTCGACTGACTCAGGGCCAGTCGTCATTGAATTCTAGATTTCAATGACGACTGGCAAAACCATCGGTCTGCGTTCGGTTTTTTGGAATAGAAACAATCCAACCTCATCTCGTAACAAGTCTTTTAAGTCTACCCAGTTGATGGGGCGCGTAGTTTTGCGTTCTATGGTAAACCTGACCTTTTTGCGGACCTGCATCAGTAGTTCTTTATTTTCTTTGAGATAGACGAATCCGCGAGAAATAATATCCGGACTGCCGCGCACGCGGCCCGTCTTGGAATCAATCAAAGCGACAATTACAAACATCCCGTCTTCGGCCAGCACCTGTCTGTCGCGTAAGACCACATTGCCGATATCGCCCACGCCCAGGCCATCCACCATAACGCTGTCAGAAGGAACGGTTTTTTTATCAAACCACCAGTTTATCGGGGCTTTCTGATCGGCAAATTTAGGATCCGATATGTGAATAATGGAGCCGTTGTCAGCGATTATAATATTCCCTTCTTTTATGTCTTCTTGTCCGCCGAGATATCCATGGTTAACCATCATTGAATATTGGCCGTGAATAGGCATCAGCGCCTTCGGCTGTATCAGACGTATCATCTGTTTGAGATCGTCCCTATAGGCGTGGCCGCTGGCGTGGATATCCATCATGTTATAATCATATACACGCGCGCCCATGCGATAAAGCAAATCTTTAAGCCGTTGGACCGTTCGCTCGTTTCCGGGAACTACAGATGATGAGAAAATAATTGCATCTTTTTTCTGAAGCCGGACATGACGGTGTTCGCCGGAAGCGATACGCATTAAAACTGCCCGGTCCTCGCCCTGTGCGCCCGTACCTATTAGGGTAATTTTGGAACGCGGGTATCGGTCTATTTCCGTTATCGGTATCTGAGTTTCTTTTTTAATTTTTATCTGATTGAACTCTTTGGCA
>JACOZZ010000048.1 GCA_016181055.1 Candidatus Yanofskyibacteriota bacterium | reverse complement strand
CGCTATCTGGCTAAACCGGGGCTGACCGGCTGGGCGCAAGTCAAACACAAGCTGGATTTTCGCGGCGGGATGACCATTGCTGATACATATGAAAAACTCCAGCACGACTTATTTTACATAAAAAACAGGTCTTTGCTCTTAGACCTGGGAATTATACTAAAAACGATAAACATCCTTCTCAAAAAAGCCCTCCGGTAATTAGACCTCAAAAATTATCCGCTCGCCATAGTGCCTTTTGAAAATCCCGCTCAACCCCTATCACGAAATCAACATTCGGCTTTGACAAATATAACTCGCTCGCAACGCGGAATCCTTCCGAGCTTTCCTCCCCAACCGTAGTTTGCTACTGCAAACTACGGTTGGGTGCGGTCTCGGCTTTCCGCTGCTCGCTCGCCTTATTTGTTACCAAAGCCTGCCATGAATGATTTCTTAGATAGGGGTTTTGCTTGGTTGATTTACAAAAGGCACTGTAGCTTGCTCTAACTTTTTTATAATTTGCTACTTCGAAATTTGACAACATAGCGTATACTATGCTATGCTATTTTTGACTAGCTTTTTAATAAAAAGGGGGATTCAAATGGCAAGGTGCGAAACATTGCAAAACAAGCCCACTCGTAAGCAAAGGAAGAGAATAGCACTAGAAAATATTAGGCACCTGCGAAATCAGATTCATTTTTGTCTTGGGACATCACCATTTCATGCTGAATATGAAGCTCAAGAAATTATAACATCAGTTTCCGATGGCATTGTTTCATGGAGAGAACTTGGAACAACTCCGGAGGAATTAAAAGAACTGGTTTTACAAAACAAACTTCTTTATTACCCATCGGTGTTAAAAGAATTACAACGTGCCGTAGGAACTTATCCTCCCAATCATGCAAGGGCATATGCTACGGCCATTAGAAAAGGGGTGTATTGTGGCGAAATTACTTGGAAAAAACTCGGTATAACCGAACAGGAATTTGAGAAACTTGTACGCCCCTACAAGGTACGAATATAGATTCAGGAGCTTTCTTTTGCAAATATAAATCTACCGCCGATGCTTTCAGTACTGAGGCGGTTTTTATTTTCAAATTAGGTCAGAATAAGCCCAGTCAAAAATTATTCAAAGCGAGGCCATTATGCCTTATAGCACCGTTGAAAGGGTGGATTGCATGGTCGCCGAGCAGTAAAATAGTAAAGCACTGAGAGGCGAATCCACGCTTTCAACGGAGCGACGTAACCTCGCTGGGGTTGCTAGCGGTGATAGAAGGTATAATGGCGAGCGATAATTTTTGACGGGGACAAGTAACTATTTAGACAATTCAAACATTTTTTTATAAAACCCGTCGGGGTTGAGACCGCGGCGGAGCATGTTAATATTCCGAGGAATTATTGCCAGACACCAGTTCTACTGTCCTCACGCCCGGCATGGCTTTCATTTGCTTGATAAATTCACCAAAGTCAGTGTTCTTATCAAAAATTAGCGAGAAGTAATACTCCTGTTCGCCGTCAGCTTGAGTTTTCACCTGCAAAAATTGTTTTGAACGAACATGCTTGTCAATAAAACCTTCGGCATTGTTATAGTTAAAATCTTTGTCGGTAATCACAACCATCAAAAAACCATTTTTTATGGCAGAGCCAAAATTATATTTTGCAAGAAGCAGTAAGAGGAATGAGATCGTTGTGGTACTTATGATGGCAATGGCATAATTATTAGTACCCACGGCCATACCCATCGCTAAAGCAAAAAACAAATATGCCACGTCTTTTGTATCTTTTAGTATTGTTCTGAAACGGATCAGCGCAAATATTCCCAAAACACCTAAAGCGCGCACCAGATTATTGCTTAATATCATCATGGCAACGGACGAAAGAACAGCCATAAGAACCAACGCGGTAAGAAACGACTTTGAATAAGAAATCCCATAATGAGTTTTCTGATAAACCCAGCTTATCACCAACGCAATCACAAAAGTTGCAAGGATATTTATAATAATAACCGCCGAGCTGAACTCGGTTAATGAATACATGGGCAAATTTAATAAATTAGAATCTGACATTTCGTTTAAATAAAGCTCATATTAACGCAGCAAGGGATTGTGCCGAAAAACCGCCTCCACCCCATAAGCATACTTTGAGATAGCATCCGCTTTCAGATTATAATCCCTGATAATCCTGCCCAGCCATTGGGGAACGGCATAATTGGACTTAACCTCAAGAATAATACCCTTCTTATTTATTTCGTCAATGGGTGCCATAAAAATATTCTGATTAAAGTCCGTTTTTCTGCACGCTTCAAGGCCTGAATCAAATGTCACTCTTAAGGCGCCGCTTGTTGAGGCAATGTACGGCTTCCGCTTATATCTGATAATAATTTGAGGCCTGGCCGAGGAAGCGATAATATTCCGCATAATTTCATCTTTGACCTCTTTCTCCGGTCCGTGTTTTTCAAAAGACATAAGCGCTGAAACGCCCTTATCCATAAACTGCCGCCATT
The DNA here is from genome assembly GCA_016181055.1 of Candidatus Yanofskyibacteriota bacterium. Taxonomy (GTDB): domain Bacteria; phylum Patescibacteriota; class Minisyncoccia; order 2-02-FULL-40-12; family IGHO2-01-FULL-4-A; genus 2-01-FULL-44-17. The sequence continues at coordinate 11,993 of JACOZZ010000048.1, read as the reverse complement.
CTTCACGGCTTAATTTTAACTGGGTTTTCTCCACTCTCTCTCCTATTTTCTTTTTTATCTCAAGCAAGACAGACGACGATTTGTCCAAAAACAGTTCGTAAATTCGAGCTCTTATTTTTTTTCTTTTTTTAAACCCTCCGCATTTATCCTGGTAGTCCCTGAAATCATAAGAGTCAAAATATAAACTTGTAACATAATAGCCGTCGCCCAAAAGAACGCTGGGAGCGTCAAGTTTCATACCGAAATTCTTCAACTCCGACTCAATGGATCTGGCCGTTGGCGGCGTTACAAGATATTTAAATTCAAAACGATAGAATGGTTTCATGGGGTATTTGAGATTAAATCATACATATACGCCGGCAGAAGCGATCGCAGGTCGTGATTTTTCCCGCCGACATCGGCATTTTTATTTACCGCGATAATAGAAGAAAATTCATCTGCGTTTACATTTTCGTTGTTTGATATAAATATATTGTCTATTTCTTCGGCATTTCCGCCCTTTATAAATTCCTGTTTCTTTCTGTAAAGCGAAATGCCAAAAAACTTGCTAGCCCCGATCACATTGCGCTCAATCAATGCCGCAGAATCATCTTTAACGGCAACTCCCACGCCGCATCCCGCCAAAATATTGCTTTCTATAACAACCTTGGCTTTTTCTCCCACGCTAATGCATTTATCGCCGAATCCCACGATCTTATTATTGGTAATCTCCATTTTTTCGGTTCCCGAAAGGTCAATGCCGTCTCCATTACTACCTTCAGGTTTTGAGTTAAAAAAGATGCTATCCGTAATACTCCCGTCTTTTACAAAGTCAAGATCAATGCCGTCAGAGCTGGTATTTTTTATCACGCTTTTTGCCACCTTCACGGAGCCGCCAATAACATGCAGTGCATCGTCAGAGCGGCCATTCTCAAAAGTTGAATAAAAAATTTCGGAAACAGCATCGTGTAAATTAAATTGAGAAGTATATGGCACTCCGTTAATAACCGGCTCCGCGCCGCCGCCGCTGACGCTAACATAATAAAATTTATTTTCAGCGCCCCCGGTATTAATAACGGCAAAAACGCCCCAAGGAGCTGAATCCGGCCGTAACGGACGCATTTCTATTGGATTTGGAGACGTGCCAATGGCCGCAACCGGACTATAGGAAATAAGGGAAGCGCCCGGCGAAAACAACAATTTTGCTCCCGGCTCAATTATGAAGTAGAGTCCCCCGGGAACAATCGTCACATTATTAAAAATATGCTCACCGGCCGACAAAGCAATGGAATTATGATTTATTTTTTTAAATTGCGGGTTCTCGGAAAGAAACTGATCTATACCCAAAAAAATATCGTTAAAATATTTGAAGCTTCCTTCAAAATTTACCGGTCCGGAATTGTAAACTGCGGATTCCAGTACTAAATCGGAAGGCGAAAGGCCGGCTATTAACTCCTTTGCCTTGTTAAAATTCTCTACCACTAACGCTCTATATTTTTTTACTTTTCTGTCAAAATCACGGTCTGAATCTTCTTTGGCTTGGTCTTTATAAAATTCAGGAAAATATTTCTGATACAGCCCGTCATGATACGCCAGGTCATCTTTTAAGTTATTTGGGTCAGAAACATAGTCGTTCACTACTTTTTTAAACTCTCCCATGAATTTATCATTAGTTAAAATACGTTTTGCAAGAGTGGTAAGTTTATTATGATCAAATTCTTCCGGAGGCCTCACGCTGACATCCCAGGGCACAAAAACGAATTTACCAATTTCCTTTTTGAATAAAAGGACGGAATTCCAATTATCCAGAACGTGGTTTGAGCCGGCAAGAAGATATAAAAGCTGGAAACGATAAAAGCTCTCCAGGTCAAACAGGCCGCCTATTTTTCTTGAAAATTCTTCATCATCGGCATTCTCCATAAGATTGAACAGGGTGATGAGTTCTTCAAAATTAGTATCGTCTTCATTGGTATAGCTTTTCCAACGGTCAATCGCGTTTACCTTAAACAAATTAACGCCGGTATTAAAGTCTTCAAAGTCCTTAGAAGAGAAAATATTATCAGTATCTATAAACCCGTTTCTGGCCAATAATCCTTTTGACCACGGTTCAAACGCCAAATAAACGCCGGAATCTCTGTTGTTGATATTTAATCTGACGAATCTAAATTCAGCCGCCGGCAACCCCATCTTTCTTGCCCTATAAGAATTTAACGGCTCAATAAAGTAATCCCTGTCAGCGGATATGTTGAGGTTAAGCCCGCGCTGACCTTCAAAAAGATTATCTTTCGGGAATTTTAAACGGTATGATTTTTGTTCCTTACTCCAATGACCCGATGTAACCCCTCTGTATCTTATTTTTATACTTGCCCCATAGCCGTCTTCTTTGCTTGCAAAATCAGCGTTAACAAATTTCTTATACTCATCAAACAGATGGCCATAAGAAAGGGTTTCTTGATCAAACGGTAAGCCAGCAATTAATTCTTCTTGATTTTTTGGCGAAATAAAAATATGGTAAATCGGCAAATCGGACTTTTTTATCCAATAGGGCAGGTGGATTATGTTATAACCTTTCTTTATGGCCAATCTGGTTGGCAAAAGCCATTTGCCTATGGATGTTTTGGCAATGAAATAATTTTTCGCGGATAAGGGAACAAAAAAAATATAAGCAAAAATCGCGACAATCATAATAACGAGAAGATAGGCGGGGTGAAAAATGTTATTTTTTTTCATCGGACAAAATCTTAGATTATTTTTAGACAGCTGTCAAGTAAGCGGGTAAATTAGTAAAATCAACAGCTCAAGGGCTACCGCCCTTGAGCTGTTAAAAAAATGCAGTAGATTCCGAAGCCTAATCTTAGAGATTGGGATGATTTATTACTATTATTTGGACAGTTCAAACATCTTTTTGAAAAATCCGTCGGGATTGAGGCCGCGGCGGAGCATGGAACGTTTGCGAATTAAATACTCGATGATTGAATAGGCGCGGACAAAAAAGCATTTAAGTTTCAGCTGGTAAATCATGTCTAAGAAAAGATGAAATACCATCCCCCAGAAAACTGTCATAAAAAAAGTGTAATTCCAGTAATTAGCCAGTAAATAAACCCCTACAAAAACCTCGGCTGTATGCAATATACTGATAGCAAAAAAGTTTTTGTCATACAGATGTTCGGTTATCCGGTCATAATACCTGAACATCCGCCGGCCGCTCCAATCCTGAAACTGGCTCCGCCGAAGGTAATCCCAATAATGGTCGGCGTCTATCAATACCTCGGCCCCCCAAAACAAAAACGCCCGCCATATTCCCCAATACGGAATCAGTATAACCATTGCCACACCGCCGATTATAAGATGTTCGCGCAACTTCATGTAGATAATTTTATACTAAATTTGGTTTGACTGTCTAGGTTCTTTTCTGTATGTTTAATCCATTATGAAGAAGGCGTTGATTACCGGCATCACCGGCCAAGACGGCTCATACTTAGCCGAGTTTTTGTTAAAAAAGGGCTATCAAGTGCACGGCATGGTGCGCCGAGTTGCATTTGAGGACGGCAACAATCGCTTTTCAAGAATTAACCATTTGATAAAAAGAGGCAGTATAAAATTGCACGGCGGTTCTTTAGAAAGCTACCCCAGTATTTGCAACGTTTTAACCAAAGTAAAACCAGATGAAATATATCACTTGGCCGCCCAAAGTTTTGTCAGTTACTCATTTGAAGACGAACATTCAACAATGCACACAAATATTTCCGGGATACATTTCGTTTTAGCAGCGGCCAGTCAAATCGTACCCAAGGCAAAATTTTATTTCGCCGCTTCAAGCGAAATGTTCGGGGATGTTTTAGAGTCGCCGCAGACGGAGTTAACCGCATTCAACCCCCGCTCACCCTATGGAGTTTCCAAGGTTTCCGGTTACCATCTCACGCATTACTACCGCAACCATCCTGGAATAAACATGTTCGCGGTTTGCGGCATATTATTTAATCACGAGTCACCCAGGCGTGGCATGGAATTCGTAACCAGGAAAATTACCCACACCACCGCGCTGATCAAACACGGACTGGCTAAAAAGCTGCACCTCGGTAATCCCGACGCCAAAAGAGATTGGGGCTATGCCGGAGATTTCGTCCAAGCTATGTGGCTGATGATGCAACAATCCAAACCAAACGATTTTGTCATTGCCACCGGAGAAACACACACGGTCAGGGAATTCGCCGAAGAAGCATTTAAAGTTGCCGGGCTTGATCCGACAAAATATATCGTGTGGAATAATCCCGCCGATATCCGCCCATCCGAAGTTAATTTGTTAATAGGAGATTATTCCAAAGCACTCAAAACCCTCCACTGGAAACCAAAGGTAAAATTCAAAGACCTTGTCCGTATGATGGTGGAGTCCGACTTAAAACTTGTTGCCCAACAATTTCAAAAACCAAAAACCAGCTAAAGCTGGTTTTTGGTTTATCATTTAGAATTAGGACTACCACTCTCTGCCTAAACTTTTAACGAAAGCGCGGGCTTCGGCCTCAAAGGCCATATCCAACTTTGCAGCTGCTCGTGCCTGTTCAACTGCTTCGTCTATTTTGCCGATTTTAGCATAAGCTGCAGCCGACGAAGCTCGATATTGAGGATTACTCGGCTTAGCATGGACAAGCTGTTCGTAAAGTACGGCTATTTTATTAAAATCACCGGCTTTTACATAAAGACTAATTAATCTCAGGGTATCTGATTCCGAAAACGCATACCCTAATTCAATAGCCCGGTTTATGGCCTTGAGTCCGCTTTCCACATTTCCAGTTTCAAGATAGGTAGCCCCCAGATACCAATAACTAAGCCCGACATCGGGGTTTAACTCGGCGGCACGTTGAAAATATTTAATCGCGTTTTCGTAGTCCTTTTTATTCAAATAGGCCTGCGCTACTTCATAAAAAGTTCTTATAAAGCTAGGCGAAATCTCCAATGCTTTTAATGAATTTTTCAACGCTTCATCGCTATACGACGATTGCGGGTTATTTTTGCCTAAAATTATGTAAGCGCGTGAAATGTAAAGATATGGCAAATAATCCTGTTGAGTCTCATTAGCATTTTTTTGCACTTGCTGTATTCCGTATGCTATGGCAGCCGCTTCTTTTTCTCCTAATTTTTTACCACCTGTATATTCCAGAAGCCACTGGGCAAGACGGTGGCGGTATTCATATTTGCCCGGTACATCATAGGCCAATGCCTCTTTGTACTTCGCCAAAGCACCATCAAAATCCCCGGCCCAAGATTTCACAATGGCACGGGTGATGGTGTAATTGGCTTTGGATGGCAGGATATTAGTTCGGTAAATAAGAACTCCCGCGCCGATCAGGAAAAGGAGTAAAAGAGTCTGCTGACCCATGGTTAGGTGATAGGTTTTAGGTGATAGGTTATAGTTTGGGATTTGGGATTTTGTATTTATCTCGCCGTTCCTCGGCGTAAGCCACGCAATAAATCCAAGCACCGTGAAAAAAACTACAAAATTTGCTGAAGTATCAAAAATAAAAGAATTGTGAATCATGTAGGCAACTATCAAAGATATTAGACCGATGCCCAGCGCCCGTTCTCTGCCGGTTTTTACTAAGCGTTTCCAAATCAACCGACAGGCAACGGCAAACATTGCTACATAAAGCAGGAATGCTAACGCGCCCATTGTCACCAAAATCTCTACGAACTGATTATGGGCCCGGTCAAAAAGAGTTTCCGAACCAATGCCTTGGAAAAATAAAGGATTAAAATGTTTTGAAAACGGCACATTGAAATTCTCCGGCCCCCAGCCAAATAAAATTGTTTTGGGCGTTTCCGCCCAGCCGGTTAACCCCGCCCGCCAAGCCCAAAACCGTGTTTGAACCGTATATGTCTGAAATGAAAAATCAGTCAAACGCGTCAAATAACCAGAACTTTTAACAAAATTAGAATTTTTAAAAGTAAAGGCGAATCCGACAAAAACAACAGCTAAACCAACCAAACCCAATAAAATCTTTTTTGCCATGCGGGAATGTGAGGAAATAGTATACAAAAATGCAAAAAGTAAGAATCCCACGCCGACACCCAATATAGAACCCCTGACGGCAGTCATCAGAACGGCAATAGTGTTAATAAGTGCCGCGGTGTAAAAATAACCCTTATGTTTTGCCGATACCCATGAAGAAAGAGCCAAAGATAAAGCAAGAAATAAAATTACAATCTGATAGCCGGCAAACAACGCGGCATTGCCGATAGTGCCGAAAATCCTAGCCCGCTCTCCTGAACCTATGAAAAATTTAATATTCGTCTTTTGGCCGAAACCGTAAAACGCGGAAAGCACCCCGATAAAAACAGCCAGTTTAAGCAGGCGCAACCAATCCTCGCGGGTCTTGAGTACGGAAATAAGAATTATGAAATAGACAAGATAATGGATAAAACTCCACAGGCCGCCCATCCGTTCGAGCGAGCCCCAAAAACTTAAATAAGGATTAACACTTATAAACGTGGAAACTACGAAAACCAACGTAAAGAGAGTGAAAATTGTCAGAAGGATATGTTTTTTGGGAAGGTAGCTCCTATCTTTGAGAATCAGGATTAAATAAAAAACCGCCGTTATCTCCACCAGCGAACGAAAAATCACCACTTTGCCGAAATGGAACGGAGAAATAAACTGCGAAAAAATAATCAACGGCACGAAGGCCGTGATATAAATCCCTATTTTGATAATTGTGGCAAGCCAGATTGGTCTGGGTTGATTTATATTTCGGAACATGAAAGCTATAGTAACACAAAATCACGCTTTTGAAAAATAATTTTTATAAGGCAGTAAAATTCAGGCTTTTTTGGCGTACCATTCAATTATTTTTTTAAGCCCTCTGTGAAAATCGGTTTTTGCTTTAAAACCGAATTCTTTTTTTGCCCTGCTGACATCCAACATACGGCGCGGTTGGCCGTCCGGCTTGGTTTTGTCCCAAATTACTTTCCCTTTGTAGCCGGAAAGCTGGCATATTAATTTCACCAGATCTTTTATTGAAATTTCCATGCCTGACCCCAGATTTACCGGATCGGGCTTGTCATACCGTTCAGTCGCTAAAATTATTCCTTCCGCCGCATCTTCAACATACAAAAACTCTCTGGTGGCCTTGCCAGTACCCCAAACTTCAATGCTTTTTTGATTTTTCTTTTTGGCTTCATAAACCTTGCGTATAAGAGCGGGAATTACATGGGAATGGGCGGGGTCAAAATTATCCCCGGGGCCGTAAAGGTTAACCGGTAAAAGGTAAACTGCGTTGAAACCATATTGCTGGCGATATGCTTGGGCCTGAACTAAAAGCATTTTTTTAGCCAAGCCGTAGGGAGCGTTAGTTTCTTCAGGATAGCCGTCCCATAAATTTTCTTCCTTAAAAGGCATGGGTGTAAATTTAGGATAGGCGCAAACGGTCCCTACGGCCACAAATTTTTTTACTTTTGCCTGCCTTGCCGCCTCCATAAGCTGAGCCCCCATAATTATATTGTCATAAAAAAGTTCGCCGGGTTTGGCGCGATTCAAACCAATGCCCCCAACCTTAGCCGCAAGATGAATAACGACATCCCGACCGCGAACAACTTTTTGGCAATTTTCCCATTTTCTTAAATCACAGTTGCGCGACCTCGGCACTAGGATATTGTTTTTGGGAACGCCCCTTTCCAGCAGTTTTTTAACCACAAAAGAGCCGACAAATCCGGTTCCTCCGGTAACAAGAATTTTTTTATTTCGTAAACCCATTGGATAATGTAACTCTAAAGGTTAGCAAAAAATACAAAAATAAGCCAAGGTCGTTTGTAAATAAGACGTTTTTGATATAACTTTAGGGTAAACTGTCATGAGGTTCTGCTACATAAATATAACCAAAGAAATCCCCTCCAGGGATGCTGTTTATTTAAGAGGCCTTAAAGAAAACGGCCATGAGATTTTATATTGCGATGACAACTCTTCCACTTTTTTTAAAAAAATCGTGCAAATTGTAAAAAAGCATAGGCGCGTTAAAAACAATTACGATATTTTATGGGTCGGCTATAGCGCCCATACACTCGTTCCGCTGGCCAGATTGATCTCAAGAAAAAAAATTGTTTTTAACGCGCTAGGCTCCCTATATGAAGGATTAATAATGTCGCGCCGCCAAGCTGCGCCACTTTCTCTAAAAGCGGCCTGGATTTGGTTTATAGATTTTTTGGCTTTCCATTCAGCCAACGTAAGTCTTGTTGAAACCGAGGCGCAAAAAAAATGGCTGATGAAAAAATTCTTTTTGCATGACGATAAACTTATCGCGGCTCTTACAGGAGTTGATGACAATTTATTCTTTTATGAGCCCGGCATTAGCAAGCCGGCGATATTTACCGTTTTATTTCGCGGCGGTTTTTTGCCAGAATCCGGCATAGAATACGCGTTAGAAGCCGCGGAAATATTAAAAAATAAGAATGTTAAATTACTAATTCTTGGGTCGGGCATCATGGAACCACTGGTAAAACGACTACTGACAAGATTTGAAAACAAAAACATAGAATGGATAAAAGAAAGGTTGGATTATAATGTGCTTAGAAAAAAAACACAGGAATGCCACTTAGCCCTCGGCCAGTTGTCCAACCACGACCGCCTTACCAGAACTATCCCTCACAAAGCGTTTGAAAGCATGGCTATGAAAATCCCCTATCTTACTGCCCGTAACAAAGCCGTGCTTGAACTGCTGACTGAAAACGAAACCTGTTTCTGCTGTAATCCGGCGGATGCCCGAGATTTGGCAAATAAAATTCTTTGGATAAAAAATAATTACGAAACGGCCCAAAAAGTAGCCGAGAACGCTTATCAGTTATATTTGCGCGAACTAACCCCGAAAATTCTAGCTCAAAAAGTCATAAAAAATATCTAACTAAAATTACTATTTATCGGCCTCTATATTCAAGCTGATTAAAATTTCTCTGTCGCCGGCTCTCATTTTTCTTGATGATTTATCCTGAAAGTCATGGTGAGGAGCGTTGTCCGGATTCCACTCTCTTATGTTGTGAAACCCCAGACTAGAGAAAAGCTTACGAGCATAAGTCAAATTCCAAATTGAATAATGGGCATCGTAGGGCGGCTCTTGGCCCATAAGCTGATTGACTATGGCATCAGCATCATTCGCTGAAGCTCGGTATACCTCCAGAAGTCGTTCAAAATCGGGAACGGAAATTCTCAACGTACCGCCCATTTTTAAAACCCGGCGCCACTCCTTAAGAACGCTAGCTAGTTGAGAGCGGGGAATGTGCTCAAGTACATGACAGGAATACAGGAAATCTACAGAATCATTTGCAAACATCTTGAGCTCTTTAACATCGGAGATGTGGTGAATCAGCGGGAAAGGCGTTATGTCAACATTGATAAATTCTTTACCGGAATACGGCCCGCTGCCAAGATTCACATAAACTTTGCCGTCAGGATTTGACGGCAGCCGCGGTTTAATTATGCGGCGCCTCCAAATACCGGTCTGGTACAATACCTGGTCTTTAATCTTTATCAGTAATCTTTTTCCGGCAAAGTTCATCATGAATTTTAAGTTATTGAGGTCATCTCAAGCGGTTCCAAAATTACATTAAAAAACCAGCTGGCCTTGCTGAATCTGAAGTTATCATTGCCGGTATAAACTGAATTTCCAGTGTCATAAAACAAATTGATATCTTTCTTCGCAATCATACCGATCCTTAAATTTTTCTTGTGGTAAGAATTCAGACAATTTTCTACAAAGCTGTTTTGCGCCATAGAAATTAAAATATCGCCATTGGATATTTTGAACTTTTTAATCTGCCGCACCGTTTGTATCGCCCGCCACAGCTTAGCCGGCCTTAGTGAATAATTGATTCTCGGCCAAACAACAACTTCGTCAAAAAACTTATAAAAATAATCGGAGCTGACGGTGCCCCAGTAACTGTGGCGCGATATTATAAGACCGATTTTTCTTGACGGTTCTAAACTCCTGATAAGCTTAGACATGGCAATAAGGATAATAATATGTTCCACAGTAAAAGTGATGAGCCAAATTTTGCCATGATTTTCGCTTAATTTGTGTTTGAAAAATGATTCTAAATGCTCGTCTTTTTTTAAAACATGGGCATTATCGATAATTTTTTCATTAAAATCTTTGATAAAAAAGGATTTGGGCATGTCAAAGAAAAAATCATCAGCAGGTCTAGTCAGCTCATCTCCGCAGATATCGGCAAAACATTTATAAAAAACATAAGCATTCAGACCCATACCGTAGGCACTCCAAGAAGAAGCGGAACCCTGGGAAAAAACCGCTCTTATCCGGTCTCTGTTTTGAAACAGGAATAATTCTGCATTTATCTTATCGTCAATTAACTCAAAGCCGTCCAGATTTAATAATTCCCCCTCCTCTTTACCGGACGGGTGCGGTTTGTAGCAAAGCCGGCAATTTTTGAAATTTTTGCGCAGATAATCTAGGCATTCATCGCATTTTTTAATATACAAACTCGCATTCACTCCCAGCTTGCGAAAAATAGCCATATCATTGCCAAAAAAAATCAATATATTCTTGGCATAGTCTCTTTCTGGCTCGTGATTCTCGCCTTGAAATGCCCACCAGTAAGGCAGGGCGGTCTCGGTAACATTATTGATTTTCGGATTTATGGCAATTAATTTTTTTATATCCACACAAAATGCGATGCCAATATACTAATGCATACTAATGATACGAATAAAATTAATCTTATTAGTATAATTAGTATCAATTCGTATGTTAGTATCGATACTTATGCGTCTCGCCCATTGATTATTTTTTCATAATACTTCAAATTCTCTACTTGCTCATTAATACTTAAGAGATTGCGCCCATCCGATAAGAATGCCTTTACTTGTTTATAAAGTCCGGGTTTGAATTTTTTATCCAACTTGTCATCAATGGCAACTTCTTCAATGGCAAAATTGCCAATTTTTTGCAATTGCAATCTTTCAAGCGGCCGGAATATAAGACGGGATTTGGACGTCATTATTTCTACACCCCAACGGCCAGGCGCGGCCCAATTTGCCGAATAGGAAAATAAGGCACCCGATTTTGATATGCCCGCTCCGGAAAAAATAGAACCGGCCGGATGCCACGTTAAACTGCCTGATTTGTAAGCGCGTAATTTCTGGGGTTCGCCGCCCAAGAAGAAAGCCAGGTCAGCCACGTGTGACGAATTAGCCAAAAACCAATTCCTCTTTACTGCCGCCGGTATTTTAAACTTGGCAATCTGGTGACTCCATTCGGTAAATTCAAACATGAAAGATCTTGCTCCCCCGTCTCTGCGGATAATTTCCATGGCTTTCTGCGTTGAAGCATAAAAGCGGCGGTTATATGCAACAAAAACTTTGGCCCCTTTTTGTCTCGCCGTTTGGGCAACTGATTTTATTTCTGATGTCGTGAGTCCGCCTGGTTTTTCCACTAAAATCGAATGAATACCGCAATTTATCAGTTTTTTGGTAACGCTGCTTAATTCTGTCACGGAAACCGCCACGATGGCAGTTTCGGGGACTACGCTTGCGTTTTTAATCCATTTTTCAACTCCACCGACAATAACATCAACACCGGTAAAATTTTTAAAGATTTTAGCCCTTGCCTTTCCTCGGCCGACTACAACAAACGGCAATTTCATTGCCTTCAAAACTTTGGCATATTCAATGGCCATGTGACCAGCACCAACTAATAAAATCATGTGAAAGGAAAATAATTATATTTTTTGACTGAATGTTTATTTAAAAATTTTAGTAATGGCTCTAGCAATTGTAAATGTACCTTTTTTGACTGCTCATAAGCCGGGAGCTGACAAACGCCCTTGGTTAAAATATCCTCCGTTAATTTAGCAGTCAGCTGGCTTTGAAACAAAAATGGCGCTCGAATATCCCTCCACCTCCAGTTATCAATAGCCCTTGAAACCCATGCTTTTGACTCTTTTTCTTTGACCACAGACATGGCTTGATCACAATAAAACTGAATTAGAATGGGGACGCCTCCCTTTCTAAAACA
>JACOZZ010000047.1 GCA_016181055.1 Candidatus Yanofskyibacteriota bacterium | reverse complement strand
GTTGTAATGTTGTTCAGCAGTTTTTAAATAAAATCCGCCAAGCAGTAATGTCTGGCAGCCGGCAATTTCCATGGGTTCCGGCGAATACTGGTTTTCAACATCCAACATAAATTCATCATAAATCTGCGCTAGATTGGTAAAAGTGGGGAAGTGAAACATTGAATGAGTCGTAGAAACAACTGAAAACCTGGTCATAAACCTTGCTACATAATGTCGTTGCTCGTCATCAACTGTTTTCGACCCTCTGGGAGCGACTATTTGTACATTTTTAAGCCAAAATTCAAAAGTTCTCCTTTTGTTAAAAGCCAACGATTTCCTAAGTTCCTCTGAGCTCATTTTGTCAAAGTTCTGAATGTCCACCAGACCCCCTCCAACTTTAGCGGTTTATTTGATTATATCTTAATTTCTACGACATCGCCATCTTGAACTATATAATCTCTGCCGACAGTTTTCATTTTACCTGCCTGTCTGGCTTGAGACCACCCCCCGACATCTAAAAGCTCTTTCCAGTTGATTACCTCGGCACGGATGAATTTTTGTTCAAAATCGGTATGTATTGCGCGGGCGGCTTGGGGAATAAAGGAACCGGCGCGAGTTGTCCAAGCGCGCGTTTCGTCTTCGCCGGTGGTAAGGAAGGTTATCAGGCCTAGGGTGTGATAAGCTTCTTTGATCAGAGCATCAAGACGACTTTCTTTTAGACCAATTTCTTCCAGGAATACTTTTTGCTCTTCCGCTGTAGATTCTGAAAGCAATAGTTCAAAGGTACTAGTTAGTATTACAAAATCATCATTCCCGATTGCTTTTTTAAGTTTCTCGTCCGGCTGCCAATTTTCTTTTATTTGCCCTTCCGAAGCGTTTAAAACATAAATAAATTTTTTATTTGTAAGCAAATTTAATTCTTTCGCCAAAAGCAGCTCTTTTTCCTCCAGTTCAATATTAATAGCTAAATTACCGGATTGCAGGCCATGTTTTAATTTATTTAATGCGTTCAGCTCAATTCTTATTTTTTCATCATTGCCCTTAGTTTTTTCAAGCCGTTTATTGACCGTTTCCAGGTCAGCCAGCATCAACTCTGCGTTTATGACCTCAATATCATTAGCGGGGTCTATTTTTTTATGGACGTGGGTAATTTTTTCATCTTCAAAAACGCGGACGACTTCGGAAATGGCATCTACTTCGCGGATATTGGCTAGGAATTTATTGCCCAGACCTTCGCCCTGGGCGGCGCCCTTTACAAGTCCGGCAATATCAATGAATTCAATCGCCGTCGGTACGATCTTGGCCGAGTGCGACATTTTGGCAAGCAATTCCAACCGCTCATCAGGTACGCCAACTATGCCAACATTCGGGTCTATGGTGGTAAAAGGATAATTCTGTATATCAACTTGTTTTTTCGTCAGGGCCTTGAAGAGGGTGCTCTTTCCCACGTTTGGCAGCCCGACTATACCGATGGCTAGTTTCATATACGACATAATCTAGTGTTAACGGCAGAAGGCAGTGGACTTCCAATTGCCGCTGACTACTCATAATTTTATCTACGATTTTCCTAACTATCACCTGTTTTGTCTCAAAATTCAAGTTTTTAAGTCTCTCGGTAGCTACTTTGGCAAACGCTCTAATCTCTCCTAGACTGGGTATCGCATCTACGCCCAGATGTTCTGATTCCTGGCTGGCTTTAGCTATTTGAGATTCAAGTATGGCTACCCTGTTTCTTAGTGGGGTCGTGTATTCTTTTAACTGCTCTATTGTTATCAGCTCGGCTCCATAGGCCTTATTGTATCGTTCCTCCTGTGCTTTTAACTTCGTGATCTCTTTACCCATAGGTTCAATATCGTTGGCCGAGTTTTTAATCTTGGCTTTTCGGCTATCTATCCATTTTCTAACTGTTGAATGCATTAATTCCGGCGAACTGATAAAGTTAGCTATTCTATCCCAAACCAATTTATCAGCAATCCGAGCGTTAACGCTTTGCTCCTTGCAAGTATGGGGCAGGGAAAAGCTATAAATCCTGTCATTACAGCGATAATATAAATGCTTTCCTCTTTGTGGACCGGCTCCGCTCCTAGTTCTGCCACAGACGCAATGTATTTTGCCGCTTAGCAGGTAATCATGCTTCCTGTTCCTCGTACATAAATGGGCATTTATTTTTAACTGTGCTTGCACCCGAATAAATAGTTCACGTTCAATAATTGCCGGTACTGGAATTTTAGAAGAAATCCATTCTTCTTCGGGCCTAATCTTTCGGCTACTTTTCTGCGTTTTTCTGTACTTGTCTTTTTTTATTGGGTTTACTGGTATAACGGCACGGCATCTGCCCCAATGAGCCTCGCCTATGTAGGACTTGTTTCGGACCATTGTTATTAGCGTGCTTGTATTCCAAACACCCCGCTGGCTCTTCTTGGGCTTTATACTTAGTTCCTGCAATCTCCTCACGACCCCTCTCGTGGTTAGTCCTTCATCAGCTATCCAATGAAATATCTGTTTCACGACCCTCGCTTCCTCCTCATTGATCTGGTAATAACCATGGATTCTCTTCTCTCTGTTTCCTCGAATATAGGTATAACCATAGGGCGCTTCGGTGGTAAGGACGTGCCCCTCTTTTATTTTGCGTATTTTGCCCAATCTAAACCGTTCAGATATTTTTACTCTTTCGTATTCAGCAAATAAACCTCTGACTCCATGCAAAATTTTATCTTCCGGGTTTTTAGGAGCAGATATGGTAATGAAAATTACCTCAACACCTGCCTCCCGCAGTTCGTCCATAACAAGTTCTTGATATGAGTATCTACGTGCCAATCTATCCGGATCGTATATTAGAACCGCGTCCCAGATTTTATTTTTGGCATCCTGTCGCAACTCATCGAGAGCCGGTCTAGCCAAGACATCTCCACTCCAACCCTCATCCATGTATTCTTTAACTATCGTGTAGTCATTTTTTTGCGCAAACTCTCCAAGCGTATGTAGCTGGGTTTTTATTGTCTGCTCTTCTTCTTGGTTCGATGTTGATACTCTGGCGTATGTTGCTATCAGTTTTTTGTTGTTTATTTCCATGGTTTTTACCAAAAGAGGGGCAACAGAAACGCTTCAATCGCCAGACCGAAGCACTGTTACCCCACTTTTAGTCATAAAACAAAAAGCGTCTATACTCCGATCTGGCCATTTAATTATAACACATAACCCGATTTTCTCTCAGTAATTCCTTTTGGAATATCTAAGTCTTATCATTGGTTCTAATTCCATAAAGTTCCTTTATTTTTCTGTCAGCTTTATCTGTGGGAAGGGGTTTGACCAACCCCAAATTGAGGTTCGACCTATCGGGAAATATTTTATTAAATAATGCCAGTATAAACTTCTCATTTCCGGCCAAACCTTTGGCCTTGAATACTTTATAAAAAGACCTCTTGTCTTTCAGCATTTTCTTTATCTCGTCCTCTGTATGTTCTTCAAAAAAGACCTTTTCTAACAACTCGAAATCAGCTTTTTCTTGAGCATAAGACTTACGGCCACTTCGTCCTTTTGCTCCTTTCCCATTTTTATTACCCATGGGTGCTGCCATAATTAAAATTAAAAACTATTTATTTATATTTTAAGCCATTTTTTAAGGACGTAGGTTTTAAGTGATTTAAGTTAAAAAATTAAATTATTAAAAAATCGTACCCCGCCTTATCTAATGGTTTTTTCTTCTTGTGTCGCCATCTTAATTTTGCTGTTAGCAAATGTAGTTCTCCTATAATCTTTTCATCCCCTCTAAGGTTGCAGTCTAAACATGTAATTTTTACTCTTTTTATCCAACGATTCTTTTTATTTCCAAATACCCACCTTTCTAATCTCAAATTACTTGAAAAACATCTTTGGCATTGCTTTATTTTTTTAATTTCTTTTTTCATGTCTAGGATAAATTTTAAGAATATTTAGCCCCCTGCACCCCCTTTAATAAAAAAGTGGTTTATAATATTTATGAACTTACCCTGCATTCTGTGTTTATTGACATAGGATAGGGACCAAAGAAGTTAAGAATATTTCTTAAGAACCTCCCTAGGTCTATGCCAACAAACTTAGAGTGCCACTTAATATTTGGGCGGGAAGGGCACTGAATCCATACCGCCGCAAGGTAAGTTATTTTTTGCTCGTAGGTATAATTCCGCAATTCATCAATAATATTTCAATCTGGGACAATGCAGGCCGACCTAATCGGGTAATACAAAGTGGTCGTGGATATACTTTCTGGCTACCTCGTGTGCTTCTCCGATACCAAGATCAATATCTGAATAACAGTCCCGATCTATTCCATGATTGGGGATTTTCTTTTTTAACTTGTATTTGATAACTATCCGGTAGTTAAGCGGAATCTTGGTAATAGTGTAATAGTGCCCGTCAAATACTAATTCTGGTCGTTTTGCTTTTATAGCATTTGCTGTATTAGTCATAATTACTTTTTTTATTTGCTTTACTAATTTTTTCTGAAGCATACGCATCTAATAATAAATCAAAAATCTCAAGCATAATTTTCTCTGACCGTTCCTCTGAAATCTCTGAATGAACAAATTTTATTTCTAACTCTTTGGCCATAAAAAATCCGCTATTTTATGGATAGGCGTATTGGCAGACCTATCCAAAAAATAACGGACTCCTAGGCCAATACTTTCCTGTAGAAAAACAAAAGACGATAGCCATTGCTACCGTCTGAGTGTGAAATAAAAAAATCTCGTAACACAAAAGCGGCTATAGTAAGCAAGGGCTAACTAGTAACACGCCATCACGTAACAAGATTTTTTTACAAAACTAGAAATCTACTGATGGGGTGTTGCCACCAGTAGAGCGACAGATTTTTTTACTTTGTTTTGATTCAAGGAACTAATCTAGCCTTAGCCAGATTATATTAAATTATAGCAAAAAATAAAAACACAAGCAAGGCCGGAAGTTGATAAGTTATCGAGTTTGCTGTATACTCAAAAATAATTAAATAGTCGCCTAAACCCTGGCATACTAGTAAATACTAGCATTCTATGGCATGGCAAAAAGACCCATCGTTGATACTGACCCCTGCGTCAGCGACTCAGCGATGGGCCATAATTCGAAAGGATTATGGGGCCGTAAGGCCTAAGCGGCGCAGGGTTTTGTGTTTATAAATTAATATTAAAACAACTATGAATATAAAAATTATTTCTTTTGCTCTTGTATCTATGGTGCTGTTTTCCACTACCTTATTTGTAGCAGCAGTCCGGCCCAGTGATTTCAATCTCCACGAGGGAGATGTTATCAGCGCGGAAGGGGACCCGGATGTATATATTGTTAATGAGTATGGCTATAAGCGGTTATTTGTTAATCCGGCTATTTTTAATATTTATGGGCATCTTGGCTGGGATAAAATAAAAAAAATCACCCCAGAAATTAGGGATACTTTTATTACTTCGGGTTTATTTCGCAACTGTGAGAGTAACGATGAAAAAGTTTATGGACTTGATGTTGTAAACGATGATGTAGCTAATTTGCGTTGGGTAAATACAACAGGGGATCAAGCTGTGACAGATGATTCCGATTTCTTTAAAAAAGTATTCTGCATAAACAATAAAGAACTGCAGTTATATGGTTCGGGTCTACAGTATACTTCGGTCCTCCAAATTCCCAAATATGCTCGTGGGGTAGTTGCGGGCGTACAAATATCCAGCCTGCCATCAACGCCAAGTCCTACGCCAAACTTTACGCCAACGCCGCAAATAGTTTATGCCCCGGTTCCTACCCCAATAATTATTTATGTTACGCCTACGCCCATCCCGGTATCTACCATTACTCCGACCTCCACATCATCACAAATCCCGACGCCATCGACTAATCCCACACCGACACCTACCCCCAAACTAAGTCCTACGCCTTATCCAACGCCGTTCTTAGAATTTGAACAATGGTCGGGAAGTTGTGGTTATGGAGAATGTATTCGGTTGGGTGTCGCTGATTACGGTGACCATTTGGTTGAAACTGCTATAACTAATATGACTTTTAAAATAGTAAGTGCAGACCCATCTGTACCGGAATACCAAGACAAGTATGCCTCATGTGGTGATAAATTCAAATTTGTTGGCATAAAAATATTAGAAATAAACGAAGACCCCACACTAGCTAGTATTGACATACCAATAAATCAGTATTTTGGAACCAGAGATTACTCATATACTTTTAATCCGCCCTGGATATTTAATTACGAGAATGACTTAAAATTGAAGTTTGTTTTTGGAGCTGAGATGCCGGGCTACGGAAGTCCCGAATCAGGCTCTAGCTGTGGTTACACAGAACTTTCTGGGCTACCTGTTAGAATTGTGGGAGTAGGAACAACTAACAATATTAAAGTTGTAGGATTACCAGTGGGGCTATAACTTATTTCATTTTTTTAAACCAAACTGGCTATTTCGGCTAGTTTTTGTTATCTATAATTTATATGGATATAATCCAAGTGTTAAAAGATTTAGTTACCATGATCGCAGCAATAACTGCCTCTGTGGTCGCTGTATTGGGCCTTAGCGCGTGGAAAAAGCAGCTAAAAGGCAAAACGTATTATGAACTTGCCAGAAGATATCTTGGGGCAGTCTATAAAGCCAGAGACGCAATACGTTACGTGAGGGCTCCTTTTATAGCATCCGGGGAGATTATTACCGCTCTCAAAGAATCCGGCTATGATGAATCAGATTATGCGGATCGTAAAAAGTCTGACCAAGCAGTTTACTCAAGAAGGTGGAAGAAACTTACAGAAACCTTATCTGTTTTGGAATTAGAGCAGATTGATGCAGAGGTCTCCTGGGGAAAAGAGGTGGCTACGATAGCAGAAGATTTTAATAAATGTTGGAGAAAATTATATTCAAGACTCAACTGGTTTTTAAGAGGAGGCGAGGGGATGAAGCCCGAAGATATAGATATAATCTACGACATGGGAGAAGATGATGAGTTTAATAAAGAGATAAAAAAAGCAGTAGAACAAATAGAAGTTTATTTAAAAAAGCATTTAAAATAGTAAATTTTTATGAACAATGTCTGGTTTTACAGTTTGAGTACCATATCTCAAACAATGGCTGGGATTGCCGGTTTTTTTGCTGTCTTTGTAATTTTCAAGATAGATAAAATTAATAATCTAATTAACTCATTCAGAAAAATAATACTCCATGCCATACAAGAAGATGGCCACGAAATAGTTCAACTGTCAGACAGGGACTTCGTAATAAAAGCAAGAGTATCCCTAAAAAACAACGCTGGCATTACGACTGTGGGCAGTGAAAAAGGAAGATTTACAGTTAACGAACAAACGCTAAGTTTGTTGGAAAAGTTTATTTCAAATAAAGAGGAGGTAATCCGGTCCATGATTTTGCCACTGACGTTTTCATTAATATCTATCTTGGCCTCAATTTTTATGCTGGTTTGGACTGATAACTTGGCCGGGTACTCTAAGTGCCTGCTCCCAGGAATGTTTATTCTAACAGCTTTTTCCCTAGTCTATATTGGCTTTACAACCTACTACATAAGTAAGTCATAAAAAATAAAAAGAGCTTCCGTTTCTTAAGCAAAATTAGCCAACAAAAAACACCCGGTTTAATGGGTGTTTTTTGTCTCTTTAGTGGTTTTTTTAATTCCCAGATTTAAATTAAAAAGGAGCGTTTCTTATTTTAAAGCAAAAGACATTAAATCGTTCAAATCTTTTTCTGAAAGATTGTTTTTTATAGAATCCTCATAGACATCTGCTCGTAGAGTTTGAGAAAGTTTTTCTAAATAACTGCCGGTCTTCTTCTCGCTACTCGGTATCCCGTAAACAGTGCCGTCCAGCTTTTTAGTGAATAAGTTAGTAAATTCGCTGAAACCTTCATTATGTTCCATAAAATTATCTGCCAAGTATTCTATCATAATACCTTCGGCCTTTTTATTTCTGGGATTCAAATATACGGATGTTTCATTTGATATCCTCAATAATCTCGAGTCTTTAGAAAGTTTTGGCTTTTTCCAATAAAAGTAATCCGTTTGTTTGTCATAAACAGCGGCCCACTTTTCTTGCTTTGCAGTTCTACCTATCTCGTTTATTAAGTTGAAGAAACTCGTTTTTTCCATATTATTTTTTCTAATTTATTTACTATTTTGTCGTTATAACTGCTATCAGAAAAGGCGGTAGCTATACTCCTCAGATATGGCTGCTTACTCTCAAAAGAAATAACCTTCCAATAGATAACAAAAAATCTATCACCTTTTTGTTTTATCTTTTTAAATACCCTATACCGTGCCCTTCCATTATTTGGGGTAATTGTTATACAATGCGGATCTTTTAGGGTAAGTTCAATCGATGCTAATCCTTGCGGAGTGGCTATTTCTTTATGATAAGATACGTGTTTTTTATAGTTATCTGCTTCAAATTTAAAAACATTTTTGCCACAATCAAACAAAATGGAGCCGTCTGATTCATGTCTCATAATAATTATATCAAGTGATTCCCAAAACTCTATAGCAATTGTGCATAAATATCAATACCCCAACAAATTTACCCGAAAAACCACTAGAAAATAAAGGTTTTTAGCATTTCGCATAGTATTTGTCTCGCTTCCCATGTTTGAGTTTGGATATCATGATGGACGCATCCTTGCCACAGTTCGCCAATCCGGGGGTGGTAGTTTTATTTTGAAATTAAAAGGTATCAGTTTTATCGGCATATTGTCATAGCCGTGTCGTATTGCGTTCTGACTATACCGATTGATAGCATGCGCTTAGTATGCAATAAAAAATAATACTCTTCAAGAATTTTCAGGTCTTTTATAATGAATATATTCGTGGATTATGCCGTACGGAATAGACAAACTTAAAAACTATGTTATTGTATAGCTAATTCTTTAACAAGTGAGGGTGTATATGAGCAAACCGTATATTGGTGTTGTGGGTGTGAAAAATATTAAAGAGGCTTTTCAAGTTGCAGATATGTTGCGCGAGGCCATGTCCGGAAGACCAGATACACATCTGGCCCAAGTAGGCGTACAGGTCACGACCCGGACCTTACATGGCGAGATTACCGAAAGCCGTCGCAATCCTATTGTCAGTGAAATTCCAGAAATTTTCAAAGCCGCTGTTTCAATAAAGGCGAACGTTTTTCCGGTGGTTCACTTTACCACGAGAGAACATGAGAAAATACCACAGTTTGTTGATAAGATTCTCCAACTTAGTAATGGATATCTTGCCCAACACGATTTCGGGCTGCAGCTTAATGGCGCATTTGGTAAAATAGCCCCAGAGGCATTGGCCAGCATTAGATCAAAATACCCCCGATTAAAGTTGATTTTGCAACTTCATAGAAAAGTTCTGGATACGATGCCGATTACGGATATCGTAACTCACCTAAAAGAAATGGAGACATTAATAGATTATGTGTTAATTGACCCATCTGGCGGGCGAGGTGAGGAGATGGATGTAAGTGCTGGTGCGTTTCTTGCCAAGCAAATTATTAACCAAACGCCTATTGCGGTTGGATTCGCCGGAGGTTTGAGAGGCGATAACGTCGCTAAAATTGTTGGCGAACTTCGCAATAAGTTAGGCATGAATAATTTCTCTATTGATGCAGAGGGTGGCTTGCGTGACAAGGTCGGCGAAGGCTACGGCAATGACGATTTTAACATCAAAAAGGCTCAGAAGTATTTTATAAATGCCGTTCAGGCATTTTCCGACTAGAGGTATTTTACCTCTTTTTAATTTCTATAAAAATTCGACCAACCGCCATACTTCGCTGGCTCCGAGCGTTAAAATAATGCTTGGAGTTTTTATTTTGGTTTTAAGTAATTTTGCAGCAGTCATGATATCTGGTTTATAAATAACATCCGGCGAATTTATTTTTTTAACCAGATCACGCGAATGTATTTTGTTTACCCGTCTAGGTTTTCCGTAGGAAAATTTTGGCGGGCCAGTGGTCTCGCGTTTGGATGCGTATATATCAAGAATAATCGTTTTATTAGATTGCTCAAAACATTTAGCAAAATCGTCAAATAATGCTTCGGTGCGGCTGAATGTATGCGGCTGGAAGACCGTCCAAAGAGTTCTGTCTGGGTAGGCGGTTTTAAGTGTGGCAATTGTGGCTTTAATTTCCGTGGGATGATGGCCGAAGTCATCAATTACAATGCAGTGATGCCCGTTAATTCTGGTTTCTTTCATTTTTTCCAATCGGCGTTTAGTACCGGTAAAACTCGCAATGGCTTTTTTAATGTGTGCGGCAGATATATCCAGAGCAGCAGCGCAAAGCACTGTTGCGGTCAAATTAAGAGTGTTGTGCCGGCCGATAAGTTTGGATATAAAAACCCAATTCTTGGCCATTGCAAGATGCTGCGGGTCTTGCGATGGCGCCACATTGAATTTCATTTTGTTTATTTTGATATCCAACTTTCCTATTTGATGATCGGCATATTTGGAAAACCCGTAACTAGTTTTTTTGCATTTGGCATATCGGGCAACATCTCGGCAATTCTTATCATCAGCGCAATAAATTAATAGTCCATCTCGGGGAATTCTTTTAATAAAATTACGGAAAGCATTTTTATAATGGGCCGGATCGGAAAAGAAATCAGGATGGTCGTAATCAATGTTTGTCATTAATACAATCTTGGGATAAAAATATTCAAACTTATTCTGATATTCATCAGCTTCAAAAATCAGAAGTTTTGGTTTCCGCGCCTTATATCTAAGCAATTGAGGCACGATGGAGCCGACATTTACGATTGGGCGGTAGGCAGTTTTACTAAGCATAAATCCCAAGGCGCCGGAAGTGGTGGTTTTACCATGGCTGCCGCATATTGCAACCGACGGTAGTTGTTTTGTTAAAAGACCCAATGCTTGGGGATAGGTAAGCAGGGTTAAATTACGCCGTTTCGCTTCTTGAACCTCAATATTTTTGTTATTATAAGCAGTAGAGACAACAACCAGCTCAGTATCAGCTGGGATATTTTTGGGAGAAAACGGCGAGAAAACTTTTATGCCTTGATATTTCAATAGGGTATCAGTAAAAAAAGATTCAGCATGGTCAGAACCGGTAACTCCGATACCCATATGCTTGAAATTGACCGCTAAGGCGGACATTCCGGTGCCCTTGATGCCGATCATATGCACCCGCTTAATTTTATCCGATAGTTCCAATATTTTCTTAATATAACAAACCGATGATCTTAAATCCAGAAATTTTTAAGGCCTATGATATTCGCGGTATTTATGGTAAGGATTTTGATGAAGATTTTGCATTTAAGCTTGGCCAGACACTGGTTAAATATATCAATAAACGGAGGTTTCTCGTCGGCCATGATAACCGCCAATTTTCAGAAGAGCTGGCCCAAGTGCTGGCCAAGGGCATTACAAGCGTTGGCGCAGATGTTGAATTTATCGGATTAACCTCAACCCCGCTTTTTAATTTTGCCCTTAAAAAACTTGGTGTTAATGGCGGAGTTATGCTGACGGCCTCACATCTCGGCCAGCAATACGGCGGATTTAAAGTTTTCGGCGAAAATGGTGTTATCGTGGGGTTGGATTCCGGTTTGGAAAAAATAAAAGTTATTTTAACTGAAAATAAAAACTTTGAAGTATCCAGGTACGGCGGCAAGTTAATTAAGCAAGACCGGCAAAAACTTATTGACTCCTATACTGATTTTATAATTAAAAAATCATCCTGGAATGTTCGCGACTCAAATGCCGTAAGAGTAAAAATAGAACCCCAAGCCACTATCGCCGACGAGCTTGAAACGTTGCTAAAAAAAACAGGAATAAAAATTATAAATGAGCAATACGATATATCTTTTTGCTTTGATGACGATGCCGACCGAATTTATATTTTTAATCCTACGGCAGAGCAAATTTCTTCGGAATACATTACGGGTTTATTAGCGCAAGAAAGTGTTAAATTCTGGACCAAACCGAAGGTTGTATATGATTGGAGATTTTCAAGGGGAGTGCTTGAAAAATTTAAGGAGCGGGGGACCAAGGCGATCCGTTCAAAAAATGGCCGAGCTTTCATGCGGGAAAACATGGCAAAATACGATGCCGACTTAGGCGCAGAATTATCAGGACATATTTATTTCAAAGAGGCGAACTATAACGAAATGCCTTTTATGGTTATGTTGCGGCTGTTAAAGATAATCAAAAAAAGCGGAAAAAATATAAATGAATTGATTGAGCCGTTTAGGAGCTGGTTCAATTCGGGAGAGATTAATATCGCGAAACACGAAACGCTGAACATGGAACAGGTTTTTAGAAAACTGAAAGAAAAGTACAGAGAGGGTAAAATTGATGAGCTTGACGGAATAATGGTTGAATACCCTGATTGGTGGTTTAATTTAAGGTCGTCAAATACCGAAGCAGTTTTGCGGTTAGTGGTTGAAGCAAAAAATAAAAACCTTCTAGATGAGAAGGTCGCGGAAATAAGGGGGCTATTGTAAGGATTACTTTTTTACCGGCGGGTAGTATTTTTGGTTTTTGGCAAGAAGTTTTCCTACTGCTACGCTTATCGGAATAGATATAACTAACCAAATAAACAAAATTACTAATGCCGTTTTCATTGTTTTTCCTCCTATAACCTCTTCGACGGGCTCAGAGCAGGCCCATTTTTTGTTTGACTTCTGTTAAGGTACGACTGGCAATAATTTTAGCCTTTTCTTCGCTTTCTGTCAATACATCCTCAACATAAGTTAAATCGTTTTCCAGCTCCTTGCGTTTTTCTTGAAACGGTTGGAGGAAATTAACTACAACTTCGGCGAGGTCATTCTTGAATTCAACATAACTCTTGCCACCATATTTTTTCTCAATTTCTTTAATACTGACCACTGACCATTGACCATTGACTATTGACCCAGACAATAAGTGATAGATAGTAATCAGATTGGATATTGCCGGTTTTTTGTCGGGGTCAAAAATAATTTCATGGCCGGAGTCAGTTACGGCTTTTTTTTATTT
>JACOZZ010000040.1 GCA_016181055.1 Candidatus Yanofskyibacteriota bacterium | reverse complement strand
AGCTGCAGCAATTATTATAACCCAGAAGAGTATTTCGCTTATTATCTTCAGAGCAAACAAAACTAAATTAACAACAAGGAACAAAGCAACAAGAAGAAATCTTTGAGCGGTAAGTGTCGTTTCGCGGGCATTTCAAGGCCCCCCTTAAAGTGAAGGCATATATTTTGCCTCCCCAATAAATAATAGCAGATATATTTGACAAAGTCAATATAATAAGTTAAAATCACAAGTAAGAACATTTACAATTTCTTGGAGATTCTTGGAGAAGATAACGAAGAATTGTCAAAGCTGAGATGAGATAAGGAGAAAAAGATGAGAATCATGCCGAATATTTTAACGCCAATCCAAGATATTACGGGTTGCGCGAGAACGATCCAACTTTTTACTTTTGACCCTGACAGCCAGAAAGTTCTTCTGGTTCACGAAAAAGGCGACGAAAAAGCGGGCACTAAGGAACTGGGTACCAAGGGGAAAAAGCCGGCCGGTTCAGGTTTGCCTGGCGGCGGCGTTGATGAAAATAAATCGGAGGAGATCCTCTATGAGCGTATTCTGAGATCCCTGCTTCCCGTTTACAGGATAGACGAAATATTTTTTAGGGAAATGCCCTGGGATGCCGAAGTGGAATTAAAACTTTTCCTAACGGCAATAACAGAGGGAATTGAAGAAACCGGTCTTCTTATCCGCCCAACGAGAATTTTGTTTGAGGATGGCAACTCATTCAATCATAATCACAAAGTGATTGTGGCGTTGGGACAGGTAATTGCTGGTAACATCAGCAAAAGAAGCATAGAGACAGATGGCTGCGATTGGTTTGATACATGCAGCCTGCCCTGGGATACATATCATTCTCACGTGCGGAGAATAATCAGGGCTTTGAAAGTTTTAGGCCGCGATGACCTAGCGGTAAAAGTTATGGTGCAAGAAAAACCAGAAGAGAAAAAAACACTGGAGGCAGTATGAGCAAAGTATCATTTGTTGCCGGCGGCGGAGCCAATTCCATCGGCCGAAGCTTCTACCGGCTTAAGCTGGGCGATTATCATCTCGGCGTTGATTGGGGCGGAGGATACGGCTCAATTTATGATGAACCCCAATATGACGGGCCGCTTGATGCGTTATTAATTTCTCACGGCCATCATGACCACGCCACCATGGTTGCCAAATTACATCACAGGTACCCTGAATTGAAAATTTTTGCTACTGCGCCGACAAGAGACCTTTCCATTTTGAATTGGCGGCAGACCATTAAAAAGGCCCTTGGTCTTAAGCAAAATCCGCCATTCGACGGGTATGACGTAGAAAGAACGCTTAGTATGATTCGGCTTTTCCGGGTCAACGAAGAGCTAAAGCTCAACGATGAGATCTCAGTTTTTCCTTTGCCGGCCGGCCACATTTTAGGTGCGGTCTCATTCTTAGTCAGCTATCAAGAAGAATATTATTTTTTCACCAACGACATTTGTTTCCATAGCCGATACCTTATTGACGGGGCTCCTTCTTTCCGGTTTGAAAGATGCCGGTTGCTTATCAGGGAGTCTACCTATATAAACAAAGATGTTGGTGATAGGGAGGCCACGAAGCAGCAGTTTATTGCTGCGGCCGCAAAGGTTATTGAACGCCGTGGCAGACTATTAGTTCCGGGATTAAGCATTGACCGGATACAGGATGTTTTCGGTGATCTCTACGAATCCGGTTTGTGGCCGATCTATATTGACGGCGCCCGGAAACCAACCGAGATCTATCTTCATTATCTTGACGGCAGGGCGTCATCACTTGGCAAGGCATTGCGATTCAGAAATGAACGGGAACGCATGCAATTTCTGAAAAGCCGCCAACCGAGCGTGATCATTGCCTCGTCGGGTATGATTTATCCTAATACGCTTTCCGCATTCTGGGCGGAGAATCTGCTTTATCAGAAAAACGACGCAATCTTTATCGTTAACTACCAGGAACCGGACGGCCAGGGCTTTTTGCTAAAAACCGCTCCGGATGGCAAATTTATCAAATGGAACGATGGGATAGTCCAGGTAAGATGTGAAAGAAAGGACTTTAATAAGTCGGCCCATATGGATGGGCCTGAAGGCGAAGCTCTTGAAGAGCGGCTTAATCCCGATACGATTATTTACACTCACGGTGAAAATGATGAGATTGATAGATATATCGCCAGCCATCAAGACAAGAAGCAAAGGATAAAAGCCCTGGAGGGCAAGGAGGTAGAGCTGTGAACCAAATTGAAGAAGCCACAACCACAGAAACTACGCCGCCGACCGTTTCAAACAACAAATTCCATCCAGTTTTCGGCAAAGAATTATCCGTTGCTCTTGAATCAACGCTTGATCCCAATTCTGACAAAGAGCTGGATGTTGACAGGGAGCTTTATGGAAACAATGAGCATCTCATCTTTCGCAATGTCTATTGCTGGAGGATATATTATCCAGCGGCAATCAAAGGCGATATCAGGACAGATTCAGAGGCCGTAATAAATTTTATACCTTGGTTTCGCGGTCCGGAAGTTTTGTTCAGCCGCTTGGCCTTTCGAGCTAAGCCGGTTGCCGGGAAAATTTTCCAATGGGTAATGTTTGCCAGATTCGGCGAGGAAAAGGCGTTTACCTTTGGCAAAGACAAGCCCTTTATCAATTTGGATTTTTTCAGCAAGAGAAATGAAAATTTTTTGCCGCTGTTTATCA
>JACOZZ010000057.1 GCA_016181055.1 Candidatus Yanofskyibacteriota bacterium | reverse complement strand
TCTTCCGTCACAAAAACCGGTAAATGCATCTTGCCATTATGCACGCCGAAGGTAAATCCGACCATCTGCGGAGTAATCGTTGAAGCGCGCGCCCAAGTCTTGATAATTGTTTTATCCCCAACCTTAAGCCGACCGAGTTTCTTCAGCAACTTTTCATCCACATATACGCCTTTTTTAATTGATCTGCTCATAATTTATTTTTTCCTTCTTCGTACTATAAATTTACTTGATTTCTTTTTCTTGTTGCGAGTTTTGACGCCTAATGCAGGTTTGCCCCACGGAGTTTTGGGATGCGGCATACCTATCGGCTGTCTGCCTTCGCCGCCGCCATGCGGATGGTCAACCGGGTTCATGGCCGTGCCACGCACCTTCGGCCGCCTTCCAAGATACCTCGCCCTTCCTGCCTTGCCTAGCACTATTGAACTGTGCTCCGCGTTTGATAACTGGCCGATTGATGCCATCACTTCGCCGTGAAACCTGCGAACCTCGGAAGAGGGCATGACCACTTGCACGTACTCGCCTTCATGCGCCAATACTGTAGCCCCGCCACCGGCCGACCTGACAACCTGCCCGCCCCTTCCCGGCTGTAGTTCAATATTATGAATTATTGTGCCCTGCGGGATATTTTTAAGTTTCATCCTGTTGCCAGGTTCAAGCGCTGTTTTTTCAGCAACAGTTACATTGCCGCCAGCCCTTAATCCCTCCGGGGCCAATATGTATCTCCTGTCCCCGTCAATGTAATGCAATCGCGCGATTCTGACTGTCCGATTTGGATCATACTCAATTGAAAAAACTTTAGCCGGTATATTAATTTTATCCTGCTTAAAATCAACGACGCGATATAGACGCTTAACCCCAGCCCCCCGATGGCGCGATGTAACCCTGCCTTGATTGTTCCTGCCTACGGCACGCTGAAAACCAGTCGTCAATGACTTTAACGGTTCTACCCGCGACAAATTAGAGAAATCATATCCCAGCATCTGTCTGCGTCCTGGAGTTGTGGGTTTGTAGGTCTTGGACATTTTAGCTCGCTATATCTATCTTGCTCCCCTCCTTTAACGTGACTATCGCTTTTTTAAATCCCGATTTTTTTCCTTCGTGTCTCCCGACTTGCCTATATTTGGACGGCATATGCAGAACGCTGACCTTGGCAACTTCTACCCCGTACAAATTCCCGACCGCTTTCTTGATCTCGGTTTTATTCGCATTTTCGTTTATTTTGAAAATATATTTATTCTGTTCGCCTAAGACCGTTCCTTTTTCAGCAATGTGCGGTGATAAAACCACTCGGTAGGAATGTGCGTCCCCGCCTTTGGGCAAAGACGGAGCAGTCGGCAAAACCGCCTGTCCTTCGATCGGTCTTTCTTCTTTAACATCAGATTTAATATCCGGCTTGTTTTTTTCTTTAGTTTTTTTATTAAACAATTTCATATTTTAATCGTGCAGGCGGAATGTTTTTTCGATCATGGGTATCGCGTCTTTTAATAAAATCATATATTTCTTTGCCAGCACGTCCCTGATGTTCAAACTGTTTGCCGGCAGTATTTCCGCAAACGGCAAATTATTCACGGCTTGGAAGACGATTTTATCTTGACCTGGGGTTACCAACAAAATTGAATCGCGCTTTTTCTTGCTTTCTCTGTATCCGTCCAGCTTCGACGACAGCGCCCTCAGTGCATTAGCGGCAACCTTGGTTTTGGGTGTTTCAAAATTTAGCGCATCAAGCACCAGCAATTCCCTATCCTTTACTTTGCTGGATAAGGCCATGAACAGCGCTTTGCGTTTTGTTTTCTTATTTATTTTCTTCTCAAAATTTCTTTCCTTGGTCGGCCCGAACGCCACGCCGCCATGTCTCCATATCGGTGAACGTATTGAGGCGTGTCTGGCTCTGCCGGTTCCTTTCTGGCGCCAGGGCTTCCGCCCGCCGCCACGCACCTCGCTGCGGTCCTTGGTATGAGCGATAACCTGCCGAGAATTGGCCGTCTGGGCATCAATCACTTGCTTAACCAGTTCAATATTCATCGCCACGCTAAAAATTTTGTCAGGTAAATCGACGTCGCCAATAATTTCGCCTGATTGATTGAAAAGTTTTGTTTTCACTTTTTATAATTTAAAGTTTGTAATTTATATTTTTTGTATTTCCAACAGCGTACCCCTTCGGCCCGGTATAGCGCCCTTCAAGGCTAACAAATTATTTTCTTTATCAATGCTCACAATTTTTAATCCTCTCGTGGTTACTCGCTTGCCGCCCATGCGGCCGGGCATGCGCATACCCTTGAGCGTGTGCTGTGGAAATCGCTGGCCGATAGAACCGCCATGGCGTAAAACGTGGTGATGGCCGTGGCTGGCCGGCATACCGTGGAATCCGTGGCGCTTAACAACGCCCTGGAATCCCTTTGCCTTGGAAATTCCACTTACTTTTACCACATCACCGACATTGAACACTGAGACGTCCAGCTCTTCGCCTCTTTTCTTATCACCCAGCATCTTTGTTTCTTTTAATATCCCGGATGGCTTTAAGCCCTTCAAGTGTCCGGCCTTAGGTTTATTTGGTTTCTTATCATTGCCATAGCCGACTTGCACCGCTTCATAGCCATCTTTTTCTTTGGTTTTCACTTGCGTAACCATAATCGGTCCGGCTTGAATCAAAGTTACCGGCGTAACCACTCCGTCTTCATTGAAAACCTGGGTCATTCCAATTTTTTTGCCCAATAAGAACGCCATTGTAACAAAAAACCGGACTCAGCCGGCACATTTAAAATACCTACTAAATCAAAAAGTTAGCTTAGGTTTTATTAAAAATTAGAACCATTTAT
>JACOZZ010000056.1 GCA_016181055.1 Candidatus Yanofskyibacteriota bacterium | reverse complement strand
CCGCGGTTGCGACAGCTTTGACTGCGTCATTCCTACCCGCGAAGCCCGCCACGGCAAGGCCTATGTTTCGCATGGCGATGGTTATCAAACGCTTAATATTCTCAAACCAGAGTTTCGTGAAGACTTCTCACCGCTAGACCCGGCTTGTGATTGCTACGGCTGTCAAAATCACTCTAAAGCTTATCTTAACCACCTTTTCAAATCCGGTGAAATTCTCGGCATCCGCCTCCTCACCGAACATAACCTGCGATTTTACTTAAATCTTATGAAAAAAATCAGAGACACGATTAATGATGGCAATTTTGAAAAAATGGTTAAAAATTACAAAAACTGGTTATAATCAGAAAATTAATCAAATAAAACTAAAACCCCGCCTCAACAGCGGGGTTTTAGTTTTATTTGCACCATAACTTACATTAAGGAGTAGCTGTCGGCGTCGGCGTGGCTGTAGGAGTCGGAGTAGCAGTAGGAGTGGCGGTCGGAATGGCGGTTGGTGATGCGGACGGCGACACAGATGGAGTTGGCATTCTCAAGCATTTTGGATGTACGGCGAGATTTCTTGGTTTGCCCAGTTCCTTGAGAGCCTTGAAAATCCCCTTTTCCGCGGCAGCTCTTGCAACCGGACTCATACCGTCATAAGCAGCTTGAATAGCATCTCTAGCCTCAATAGCACCGACTGTGCCCTTACAGGCATCTTGATCTGGCAATGTCGCGACCCAAGCCAGTAAATTAGACAAAGCCGAATCTATAAGGTCTAGGTAGCTTTGTTTTTCTGTTTCGGTTAAAGTGCCCGGCGCGCGCTGAGCTTCTTCGTATGATTTTACTGCCTTGAACAAAGCTCCGTAATATCTCATCTCTTGGGAATTCTTGAAATCC
Source organism: Candidatus Yanofskyibacteriota bacterium (assembly GCA_016181055.1). GTDB lineage: Bacteria > Patescibacteriota > Minisyncoccia > 2-02-FULL-40-12 > IGHO2-01-FULL-4-A > 2-01-FULL-44-17. The sequence goes on along the minus strand of JACOZZ010000056.1, from coordinate 17,628 downwards.
CTTAGGACGTCTTTCAACTTACGGCCGCGGTGAAATGCCTTGCCGCTAGCGTCAGCCGGCCGATGGAAAACGGACTCATAGAGATCTTCCAATGTTTCCTCGTCAACTGTCGTATTGTTTTCATCGTCAGCTCTTACCTCTCCGCCCCTATTTATTGCCAAGGACCACCCAAGCATTCCAAAAACAGCAAGGGCTAAAATTGTAGAATAAATTACCGAATTCTTTTTTAAATTCATATGTCTTAAATGAGCAGTTTACCCCTGCTAACCCAGCCGAAGAAAACTGCAATTATTATTTATATTTTTACACTCAATGCCTTCTTATATTGCTGCCTCGCCACGACCCAGCGAAGACAAACTGTTTTAAGATATAGCAAAAACGACGCATAATTGCAATGTGGAAAACTTATTTGACTTAAGTCCTGCCTTCCTTTACCTTGGCCTCAACATGAGACTTTTAAGTTACTCCTACAAACAACCTAATGGCTGGACTTGCGGACCGGCAGTAGCAAGGATTTTGTTGCATTATTATGATACTAGAATGGATATAAGGGAAATCGTCAAGAAACTGCGGGCTACTCCTCGAAGGGGCACCGGCAACATCAACTTATTGCGGCTCTTAGGAAAAAACGGGGTTAAATTCCGTGTCAAAGAAAATGCCGCAGCCAAGGACCTCAAGAAATATTTAAAAAACCATTGGGTTGTTGTCGCCTACTGGATTCCCTCGCATAAAGAAAGCCATTACTCTATAGTCAAAAAAATTACGGCCAAGAGAATTTTCTTCCACGACACTTGGTTCGGCACCAATCACAGTTACGCCATTAAATATTTCCTCAAAAACTGGTGGGATGAAGAAGCCACGCAGTGGTTATTGGCAGTCAAAAAATAAACGGCTCGCTGGAACGAGACGTTTATTTTTTCCACTGCACTATCTTTCCGGCCCTAATCTCAACTTTATCCGCACGGCGAAGGCCGGCGATCATAACTTTGGTTAATATTTTATGATGCGGGGAGTCGTCCAGTGCTTGGGCAACATGCCAAAGGTCTTTTTCCGAAATAATCCATTTCTTGCCAAGGCGGGCAAGATTAAACGGCTGAGAGTAGGCGCGCATGTTTTTTTTGCCATTATCGTCAAAATATTCGTGAAAATATGACATTGCCAATTCACGGATGTTTCTATAAACTGGCTCCCTATAGCGCAAAACGGCGTGGTTCGTCTTGCTAATCGCACCCCAACAGCCATTACGGTGAAATAACGCCACCACGTGGTCATAATCGTCATCTGTGGCCTGCAAATCCAAAAGCAGTGGTTTGTACCCATGGAACCATAATACCGCCGCCGCAAAAAACGCCGCTTCAATGCAGTGCGCTTTATTTTTCTTGAGCATGACCCGAGGCGACACGCAGGTATCCCTATGATGGTCAAAATTGATAGGCACTTTCTCCAGAAAATTCTGTATTTTTTTGGGCGTATTCAGTCGGCGAAACAGATTAAGCTCCCGCTTGCTTAAATTTGGAAAAATATGTTTTCTAATTGACTTCATATAATTATTATACTATAAAATAGCCACGACGTATTTTTTAAAGTTCTTTAATAAGCGGGGTAGCGATGGAGCAAAAACTACCGAGACATATCGCTGTCATACCCGATGGAAATAGGCGTTGGGCAAAACACTTCGGTCTTACTTCCTTTACGGGCCATTTGAAAGGGAGAGAAAGATTTCATGAAATCAGCAAATTTGCGTTTGATCTTGGCATTCCCTATTTCACATTTTGGGCTATGTCTGAAGACAATTTAAGCAAAAGGGCTTCCGCTGAAATAAACGGCTTAATTTCCCTTATGCAAGAAAGTTTATGCGGCCCTATGGCAGACGATCTTCTAAAAAACCAGATACGATTAAGGGTTTTGGGAGGGTGGAAAAATAAAAGTAATTTTGATTGTCTTGCTCATATTATTGATGACCTAGAAAATAAAACCCGTCTTTTTGACAAACACAATCTCACTATTTTATTGGGGTATAACGGTACAACCGAACTGGTTGAAGCGGTTCAGAAAAATCTTTATTTCTGGTTTCTCAAGCTCACAGGGGAACCATCCCAACCGCTTGATTTTGAAACAATCAGACAAGCGGCTTGGACAAGCGAATTACCGCCGGTTGATATCGTGATAAGGACTGGGGAAACGCAGGAAAACTGGTCACACAATAGTTCCGGTTTTATGATGCTCCACGCCACAGATTCGGAAACCCGTTACTCCAAAACCTTGTGGCCCAATTTTTCGGAACAAGAGTTTAAAAAAATCGTGGAAGAGTACGGCAAACGTGAAAGAAAATTCGGGAAATAGCTGCAAAAAAAGCGCTAACGCGCTTTTTTTATATGCCGATATAATTATCCCAGCCAGTTGCGTAATCGCGGAAATTTGGAGCAAATCGGCAAACCCGAGCACCAGTTTTCCAGTCCCCAAACACGGCCAGCGCGGATTGCGGCAAAAAATAATAATATTGAAATGTAAATTATATGCTCGTCAACTATAAATGAATGCGCGTTGGGATATGGGAACTGCAAAATCGGAAGGTAATATAGAAACATGAGCACTGCCCCCAAGACCGAACTCAATCGAACAAAAATTCCAAGAATAAGAGCTAGGCCCAACAGCGTAAGACCCCATTCATTAACAAAATTAGTGAGCGGCAATAGGCCGGGAGTCGTAAGCCAGCGGTAGAAACCGCTAAACGTTTTGGCTCCCTGCAAATATCCGGCCGCAGACCACGTCGGGTCAAGAACCTTCGTAATTCCTGCCCAAAAAAACATCCAGCCAATTGAAATACGGGGAATAAATAATGAAATATTTTGAAATTTTGTCATAGTTTTTTTAGAACTTACGCGTTTGTCCAAGTTCAAGGCAAGCACGAGGAGCGAACTGAGCCATACTAGAAGTATGGTGAGGGAGCACCGGAGTGCTTAACGAAGAAATTGGACAAACCCTTGTGGCTTTGAGCCGTGATAAGCCCATAAAATTTCTGGGTTTCACGGCGAAAAGCGCGGAAGTTTTAACTAGCTAACCAGCCGCCATCTACGTAAAAGGTAGCTCCGGTTACATAGCTTGCTTCTTCTGAAGCTAAAAATACGACCATGGCGGATACCTCTTCCGGCCTGCCGATTCTTTTTAGCGGAACTTGAGCCAGCATTGCTTTCATCGCCTCTTCTGGCATCTGCGCCGCTTGAATCATCGGGGTATCAATAGCGCCCGGAGCAACCATATTCACAGTTATTCCCAGGGGCGCCCATTCCACAGCTAGGGTTTCACCCATTCCTATTATACCGCCCTTTGAAGCGGCGTAATGCGCTGCTCCCTCAAACCCGACGCCAACCCCGCCTGAAGCTATGGATGAGATATTTATTATCCGCCCCCACTTGTTCTTTGCCATTTCTTTAGCCGCACGCTGGGCGCAGAGAAACTGTCCTTTTAAATTAATACCCAGCATTCTGTCCCACTCTTCTTCGCTAAGTTCAAGCGCCGGTTTAGGTGAAAAAATGCCAGCGTTGTTGACCAAAATATCCAGCCGGCCAAACTGCTTAATTACCCCGTCAAAAACCCGATTGACTTCTTCCTTGCTGGTAACATCCAACTTGAAACATGCGGCTTCGCCGCCCTTTGATTTTATTTCCTCAACCACGGCAGCACACTCAGTCGCATCAACATCAGTTACAGCTACTTTAGCGCCTTGCGATGCTAATGCTAAAGCATGGGCCCTACCCATTCCCCGCCTGCCGCCAGTGACAAGCGCGACCTTGCCTTTTAAGTCAAACATATAAGAGCTACAACTATCCGGTAAACTCCAAATCCCGTGAATGAATGATGTCTTATCAAATTAAGCAGAAATTTTACGCCAAGCAAAGCGGCGAAAAAGGAAATAACAAACCCTGCCGCTAACAAATAAAATTGGCTGGGCGTAAATCCGCCCGCATTTTTAAAAAGGTCATAACCGGCCGCCGCGGCCATTGTCGGAACGGCCAAAACAAAAGAAAATTCAACTATCGCCACCCGTTTTATGCCGACGAACATCCCACCTATGATAGTTGCCGCTGCACGCGATACGCCGGGTATAACCGCCAATGACTGGGCACAACCGACTGCAAACGCCTGGGCATAAGTAATATCTCTCATATCAGCAACGTGGGTTTCTTTTTCCTTGAACAGCATCTCAAAAATTATTAATGCAACACCACCAATCAACAATGCTGCAATAATTACTAGGGGGCTTTCAAATAAAACTCCCCTGATTATTTTATACAGCAAAAAACCTATCACTGCCGTCGGCTAAAAGGCCACAAGTATTTTTTTGCCGATCTCCCAATCTTTTGCCAGCCGCCGCGCATAAAGAAAAATAACAGCCAATATCGCGCCGAACTGAATGGCGATCATAAAACTTTTTAAAAATTCTGACTCACCCAATTGAAATAACCGGGACGCTAAAATAAGATGGGCCGTTGATGAGATAGGCAAAAACTCCGTGAAACCCTCTAAAATACTCAAAATAAATAATTGGATTATGTCCATAAAAGCCGTCCCTATCTAAATTAAAACACTGATAGTCCTGCCCACGATGACACCAATAATGATAGCGATTCCGCCAATGGTTAATGTCCGTAAGCTGTTTCTAATAATACCAATATGCGACATCTTTGCTCCGATGACGCCGAGAAGAAAAAGAGCAGCAAGGGACAGCAGTATTGAAGTCCAGAGAGCCGAGGCAACGGGCATGACAGCATACGGAAACAGCGGAATAAAACCGGAAATAAAATAAGATAAAAACATGACCACGCCGCTAAACAAAGAGTGCCGAAGCGGCATCTCCGCTTGCTTCGCGTAATCTTCAGCTAAATGTTCTGATAAAAAACTTCCCACGGCCATTGAGAACGCCTCAACAAAAATTAACACCATACCGGTTATGAATATGGCGGCTGATCCCATGCCCACAATCGCAATGCCGGAAAGCAGCCCCACAGTTGACACCAAACTATCCTCTACGCCAAAAGCAAAACTGCGAACATATGAAACGGGTATGTTTCTATACCACATAGTGCCAGACGAAAAATAAAAACACCGCCAGCGAGCCGGCTAATGTAATTATAATTAAAAATATCAATCCCCTGCGAATAGTCTTGGGACCCATGTTTTTTGGCAGTAAATAAAACACAGCCAGCCCCCCGAAATAAACTATAAGCGACAGTACGCTTTTGGTTAGCCAGTGATGGCCGGTAAAACCGGCCAGCCATGCCTTAAATGGAGACGAAAGCTCGCCCCAAATGGTAATCACAGTAATTGTAATTACTGATAGTGAAGCGGCTATTGAAGATGAAAAAGTTAGTTTCAAGTTCTTCATTTGCTTATAGACTTGGCGAATAATGCCCTCTATCACCATTTGCAACCCCAGCGAGGTTGCTAGCCCCACCTAGCGGCGGCTGAAATTATGAATCCCATCGCCCCAATCGCCAGCCCCAGACCCGCGATTAGTCCAGCTAAAACCATTGTGACTCGGCGTAAGTTATTTTTCTCAAAATCTTCTTTACCTAGAAACGTCAAAAAAACCGCGGTCAATGCTAACGGAATTATGAACAGAAAGATGTGCTCTTTTGCCTCCATCGCAATGGCATGAGCCCACGGTGCCGTGCCCTTAAGAATAATCGGCTTGACTAATTTGCCATAATTAACAACGTAATAATATCCGCCGGCTAGCCAGCTTAAAGCAAAACCGGTTACGCCGATTATGGAAGCCCATCTAATCCTGGTGTGATTCTGTGACTTGCCGGCCAGTTCCCCCAAATACCACAAAAAAGCGTCTATACCGACAATCGCAAAACCCAAATGCAACCCTATTAGTACCGGTTTATAAGTTAAGAATTGCGAAATCATCTTAGTTGAAACGCTTTAGCCTATTTCTTAATTTGTTTCCAGAGCCAAATGCCCAAAAGCACAAGATCCACCATCACCACAAGCCATGTGATGACGCCAAATCCGTATGCCCCCTGCATCATGCCCCAGTTTCCCCCGTATCCCATCATAGTCTTATTATACCAGAAATTAAATCTATAAATTAATAAATATCAACATCATACTTTAAGCTTGGGCTCAACCCGTTTTAATAATATAGCATTAGTAGCAACGATAATTGACGATGCCGACATCAGTAGCGCGGAGATCTCTGGACGCAACGACCAACCAAGCGAAGTGTAGAATGCTCCGGCGGCAACCGGAATAGCCAGCATATTGTATATTGCTGCCCAAAAAAGATTTTGTTTCATTTTTACAACCGTGGCCTTGCTTAAGCGAATCGCCGCCACAATATCGTACGGGTCAGATTTCATAAGCACGATATTGCCGGTTTCAATAGCGACATCGGTGCCGGCACCGATGGCGATGCCGATATTGGCCTGGGCCATCGCCGGCGCGTCGTTGATGCCGTCCCCCACCATCGCCACAAACTTGCCCTCGTCCTGCAATTTTTTGACATATTTTGCCTTATTTTCGGGAGGCACTTCGGCAAACACGCGATCAATGCCCAGTTCTCTTCCGATGCCTTCCGCCACTTTCGTATGATCACCAGTAATCATTACCACTTCCATATTCAGATTCTTGAGAGCGGTAACGGTTTTTTTGGAATTAGTTCTGGACGGGTCGGCCGCAGCAACAACCCCGGCAAAGATTCCATCAATTGCCAATAAGCTCAATGTCTTCCCCTCGCCGGCAAGCCGGTCAAGAGTATCTTTCATCGGCTCGGTGGCAATGCCATTGTCTCGGAGCAATTTTTCATTACCGGCTAAAACAATCTTGCCGCTGATTTTCGCCTTAAGCCCGCGGCCAGCGACAGATTCAAAATTTTCCATTGGCTTAAGCGGCAGAGCATCGCGTCTTTTGGTCTCTTCTAGGATAGCTTTGGCAAGCGGGTGATTGGAACCGGCCTCGAGACTGGCTTCATATTTGAGCAATTCCTGTTCGCTAAAGTTGTTGAACGCCACAACATCGGTAACCTTCGGCTTTCCCTCGGTTAGCGTTCCAGTTTTATCCAAAATAATGGCATTTATCCGCGAAGTATTTTCAAGCGTTGCCGCATCTTTTATAAGAATGTTGTATTTAGCGCCAATACCCGTGCCTACGGCGACTGCCGTAGGAGTAGCAAGCCCAAGCGCGTCCGGACAGGCAATTACCACCGTTGAAACAGCAAAAGTAAGCGACACGATAAGCCCGCTCCCGGCGCCGAAATACCAGCCAAAAAATGCTGCCAGTCCCGAACTAATCGCGACTATCACCAGCCAACCTGCCGCTTTGTCGGCAATGCGCTGACCCGGCGCTTTGGAATTTTGCGCCGTTTCAACGAGCTTGATTATGTGAGCCAGCACAGTTTCCGAGCCAACTTGGGTTGCCTTAAATTTAATCGTACCCGTTTGATTTACCGAACCGCCTATAACTTTATCGCCTATTTTTTTAACAACCGGAATTGACTCGCCTGTAACCAACGATTCGTCAATTGCGCTCTCCCCTTCCATCGCAACGCCATCCACCGGAACTTTGTCGCCTGGACGCAGAACCACGATATCGTCGTGTATGATTTCGGCGCTTGGAATTGTAATTTCTTTTCCATTACGAATAACCTTCGCCTGCGGCGGAACAAGGTCAAAGAGCGCGCGAAGCGCGTCTGATGTGCCGCGTCGGGATTTCATTTCCATCCAATGGCCAAAGAGTACAAAGGTAACCAACAAAGCTGCCGCTTCGTAGAATGTTTCCGACTCTGGCCGCGCTAGGGTCAGCAAAATACTGAAAAGATATGCCGCTAAAACACCAGTAGCGATAAGAACCGACATATTAAGCTTGCGCGCCTTGAGCGAATAATAAGTCCCCGTAATAAAAATTGAGCCGGTCCAAAATACTATCGGGGTCGTTAAAATTAAAAGCAGCCAGTTTATCGGGATTGGCGTTGGAAGATTGAGCTTGAAAAAATTAATTCCGACCGGGGAATATAGAAAAATGGGGATTGAAAGCAGAAACGAAACCCAAAATCTTCGGCGCATATCCTGTTCCATTTTCTTAGCCATCTGCGGATTTGTCATTGCCGCTTCGTGCTCCCTATGGCTCAACTCCGAAACATCATAGTCCGTTACGCCTCCGCCAACTTCCTTAAGAATAAGGTCCATCCCGCACCCCGGGCATTTGCCGGGCTCGGTTTTCTGTACCTCCGGATGCATCGGACAGGTATAAATTTTATTTATTAACATTTAATTTTCCGGCGGGAAGCCGAGATTTAAGTAATCCTCTTCCATGCGGGCGCCGGAGATAATAGGCAGATAACTCGCCAGCTGACGCTTAAGATATTCCGCCTTTTTTTCTTTATCGTCCAGTAAATCCGCCGCTTGGCGCATTTGTCCATAGAGCGAAACGACTTCTTCGTTGTAATTTTTGCCGCTTATTTCCAAAAATGGCGGTGTCTCTCCGGTTTCCTTGCCTCCCGCGCGCACTTCCAAGTCGGCCGCCCCGCCATCAGGCGTAGAAATCAAGATTGTATTGCCAAGAATGTCCTTTTCCCATGAGGTACCGCAGGCCTCAGTGCTGATACGCTCCCCCTTCTCGTTTCTGACGCGCGGCGTATTGAGCGATACATCAGCTCCTTGCGCCAAAGTTTTGGCCAATACCTCATTATAGTTTTTAACAAAATGCACGCGTTTTTTGAGAATCGGGTTGGCATCAATAATCTTGAATATCCTTTTCAATTCTTCCTGCATTGGTTTATCGGCCGAATGTGCTTCACCCGCCATCACCAAATATGCGTCGCGTTCTTCAAGAATTTTTGCCAGTTCATCAGAATGTTCAAAAATCATACCCGGCCGTTTGTATTCCGCTATTCTCCGTTTCCAATCGTATATTTTTGATTCCAGGGGTATATTTACTGACTGGCCGTATTGGTTTTTGTGTTTTTTCAAAACATCGCGCGTGATTGTGCGGGCACGCTCTTTTATTTCTTCTAATTTTTCCAGGTCCAGAGATTGTATTTTTTTCTCAAAGTCCGGCGATGGCAAGTCAAATTCATCAAGAATGCCCTGCTCGCGATAATATGCAAGAAGCTCCGGATTCCCCCAACGGTCTAAAGCAATGCCATTGGTGATTCCCTCAAATTCCACATTTTTTCCCTGATGATCTTTGTAGGTTTTACTGGATTCGCGCGCGTGAATCTGACTGACCCCGTTCTTTTTGCCGGCAAGTTCTATAGCTAAGGTACTCAACTTGATACTATCATTGTTGAACAGTTCGCGAAGCCAAACCTTTACGGCATCGCTTTGTATATTAGGCATTACAAACCGCTCAAACTGGTCAATAGAGAAATTGGCCTCGGCAGCTTGGACTAATGTATGATTTGTATAAATGGCGCACTCGCTTATCTCATGAAGCGCCCGTTTGAAATCGCCGAGTTCTTGTGTTTTTTCATCAAGAGCGGCAATCGCTGAAAATACCGTAGCCGCCTCGTTTAACTGCTGAACCGGCGGCTCCATTTCTAACTTCCTCATTGCCTGCCAACCGCCAAATCCAAGCGAGATTTCCTGATAAAGCCGGTGGTCACTGTTGTTCTCGCCCTGATAAAGCGCGCCAAAGTTTTTTTCAGTTATTGTAAGCAAGACAGCGCTTCCTTCTTGTTTCTGGTATACCTGAAGTTCCGTTGAATCCGGCTTTCCGTTTACAACCTCTCTTACGGTAACTGATGAGCCGGTTGGTTTAAATCCACGTTTTTCCGGCTTGACGCTAGTAAATTTAATTCTCTGTTCAAATCCCTCAAACCCCTGCGCTCTTTCTTTTGTATAAAACGGCGTTATAAAAACCGAGGGTATTTCGAGCTTTCTCATAGTTTCCAACGTATCCGCCGCAAGGATTCCCAAACCACCGCCACCCCTTATTCCATTCCCGTATATTTCCATCGTGAAATACGCCCAGGGTGTTTTGGGTGTTAGTTTTTCTTTCAGTTCCGGCCTGCCGATTTGCTCAAAAAACGAATGTTCCTTCTCGCGTTCAATTTTCGCCTCCGATTGTGGACGTTCAAATGGCATACTCCGATTCTATCACCCCCTTCTTAATTTTCAAACCCAAAACCTAACACCTAAAAACTAAAACCTAATTTTATATTCCGCAACTGCCGCCGCTTTGCTGAGTGGGCGGACTAACTTGCGTCAATATCTGCTTATAACCGCTGGCACTTGAAAAATTGGCCCCGAGAAGCGCTTTCGGTTCCGTTTTACCCCAGTTTAAACCCTTAGATTCCAGATATTTAGCAATTGTCAGATAATTGTCGGGAAACCAAAATGCGTTAACCGCAAGCGCGGATTTATACATCTCTTCCTCGCCAACTCCCTGCGAAGCCATCAGCTCCAAAAATCCCAACATAGCCATGCCGTGATTACAATCAGGAAAATAGGTCGGGTTATTGCAGCATGGGCGAAAAATATTCAAGCTTACTCGCTGGACTAATTCCTGCTGTTCCGGTGTCAGGTTCAGAAAACGATGCATACTGTAGTGCTGCATAATATTACCTTCGGCCAGCGACCAGCCACCAGTAGAAGCAAATCTGTCTGCCCCGCCAAAACTTTTATCCATCATCGGGCCCTTTTCCAAAATTTCGTTTTTATTGCCCAAACCCAAAGCCCATAACAAATTTAACAGTAAGCCTGAATTTTGTTCGGTTATCCTAAGGTTCCCATTGCCGGCGCCGTACAATAGTTTTTTGTCTTCTTCGTTCAGGCCGCCGCGAGACTCATAAAGTTTTTCAAACTTACCGGCATCAATGACGCCCGACTCCGCCAGCTGTCTCCCTAAATCGCTCCAAATAACCGGTAATACCGCCCCGCCTTGCGGCAGAACCGCTGCTTCAAGCAAAGCAAGTTGTTTTTGAGCCAACCGCTCTTGCCTCTCTTCAGCGGTACCGAAAAGCTTGGATAAAATCGGCCCGCGTCCCACGGTTACATCTAAATCAACAAGGGCATAAACGGCAATCCCCACCGCCAAAGCTATGCTCAATGCACCCAAAAATTCCTGCGTCTTTACCGCGCCTATTATTCGGGTCATTATTTTCTTCATAAATTCTTTTCTGAGAATATTATCAAACATATTAACAACAATTTTTCATCTTTTTTTCCAGTTCGGTAACGTGCCCGCTGTCAACACGATCGCCCGAGCGTGATGATTTGATGAAAAATACATAAATTAATAATACCGACGAGATTACTTCTGCCACGAATATTGTCGGGCTCATATTTTTTAACAACCAAAATGCTACAGGCATGCCAAAGATAATAACCGGCGCTTTCCACGTATAGATGCTTTTTTTTGCCCAGCCAAACTTCGCTTCGCCCTGAAAGGCAATCCCTACTACTGTCCCGCCCATCAGCATTGCGATAGGTAATTTATAATCCCCCGGCCATTGGCCAAACACGATACCTGCGGTCAGTATCAGCCAGCTCCCGCTTACACCGGCGCAAATTGGACAAATTTTGAACGGCAAAAACCAATTCAATATGATAAAGGTCCCGGAAATTATTGCGATTAAAATTATTGCAGTAATCATAGCAGGAATATTAGGGCCCCGAGTGCTGCCATCAAAACGCCGGCAATCAGACGTTCTTGTTTGCGTTCTTGATTTTGCCAGGCTTGGACTTTTTCCAACACGCTCTGGTTAGACGCGATGGAGAGAATTATAACTAACGGCAAGACAAATACGGCATTATAGAAGACCAGGTAGCCAAACCCCTTCAAATATGTAACTGAATCATGGAGCAAGCCGAGTACTGCCAAGTAGGGTCCTCCAGTACAGGGAAACTCGCAAACGCCGACCAACGCGCCGAGCATAAATGCCGTGGGTATGCTCGCCCGGTCTATCAGGCCCGCCATTTTGTGGTGAGCGGAGTGGGGAATGTGTAATTTTATGGGAAATCTTGGCCAGATAACTTCAAAAACGTTAAGCAATCCGAAGACAACCAGCAGCACCGCCCCGATTTTTGCCATAAAATGCGGGGTATTGAAAATATACAGTGCCTGCAGCAAACCTAAGCCGATCAGAAGATAGGCCAGAAATATGCCGAGAATATAAACACCGCCTATCTTGAGAATATTGGAACGCAGCCGCCCCACGCTGAACAAAAAGGCAATGGTCAAAAGCAGTATTGAGAAGGCGCAAGGATTAATGCTATCAACCAAGGCGGCAACAGTAACAAGCGGAAAGAGCCATTTTCCCCCATCAGACAATCTCCATAGCGTCGTAGTTCCTAAGCTAAAACGAAACAGCAAAATCACCGACAATAATACGATACCGGCGATAATTAAAATAATTAATTTTTTCTGCATAGTGGTGAAAACTAGGGATTAACCCCGTAACGCATACGGACCCCGTAACGTACGTGCGTATGCGTTACGGGGGGATGTACGTTACGGGGTAACCATCGCTTTAAACTTCAGCTGCAATTGCTGGCCAGCGCCGTCTTCAACAAAAACGACCCTATCAGCCAAGCCAACACCCGACGGTCCGTGGGCTGCCGGGTCAAAAACTGCTTCAACGTCAACCGATTCTCCAGGGTTTATAGTCTCATTAATTTTGGGGATTCCGCTATGCCCTGGCATACCAAACGGACCAGATTTTTTATCGCCGCGCGTCAAAGTCGCTTCAGTACACATGCAAGAAGTGTAAATCTTAGATATCATTGCCGGCTCACCGCTTTCGTTTTTTATTTTGAATATATGCGAGACTTTGCCGTTTGCCATTGAGATAGCGCCAAAATCAAAACTTATTTCTTCAGCAGAAAGAGTTCCGCCGCCGGACTGGCTTATATTGGCCTCGCCGTTTCCGGTTTCGTTTCGCGACAGCCAAATTAAACCCCCAAAAAGAACAATGATCGTAGCCACGGAAATGAGCGTACTTTTTATATTTTTATTGTTCATGTTATGGATCAAAGATTGCTCAAAAATAAAAACCGCTTATGGGCGGCTAAAAGCTTCCAACGACAATTAAAGCGGACAAGCTCTAATTAAATCGGCCGGAAGCTAAAAAAGTAAGAGGGGTCGCGTTTTTCGTGAAGCAATAACCAATAATTGAGAGAGTCTTTGGGTAGAGAAGCAGGTGCCAATAAAAATTGCGGCAGGCGATATTTTGCAATCAGCGGCAAATCGCGCCATCGGCTTAAAAATAAAGTTATTAAAGCCAGCGTTAAAAGCATTGCCAAAACCGCTATCACTAAAGACCCGAAAACCGCTGTTGAGAAAAACCTGGCAGCATTAAAATGAAAATTAATAAAACCGGCGGCACCAAGCGCTTCGGGGCATACTTTGCCCTGCACTGCCGTAGCAATGCAATCCATATGGCCGTGTCCGCTGGCATCCATTCCCATAAAACCAAAAATGGCTATGCCCAGAAAACCCGCGATCAGTAAAATTGATAGCCATGAATTCATATGACTCAATTATACATCAATTGTAAAAAATCGCAAAACAAAACCCGCTAATAAGCGGGTATAAAGAATATCAATTGCACGCACCGGTTGTATTCGCACAATTCGGACATGCATAACAAGAGCCGGCCCTGTTCATAATTGTACCGCACCGATCACATGTCGGCGCATCCGTACTGGTACTGCCGCCGGTAATTATTTTTTCATTACTGCCAACTGGCGTCGGGTTTTGTATTGGCGGACCAAAAATTTCTTCCTGGTCTTCTTTTGAAAGAAATTTCTTACCGAGCCACCTGAATATATAGTCAACTACGGAGCTGGCAAAACGAATTTCCGGGTTCTCAGTTATGCCCGCCGGTTCAAACCTCATATCTTTGAATTTTTTAACCAAAACTTTCAATGGCACCCCGGATTGCAGGCAAACCGAGGTCAATGTCGCAATGGTATCAAATAAACCAGAGACGGTACTGCCCTCTTTGGCTATAACAATAAAGGTTTCCCCCGGCGTCCCGTCGGGATAAAGGCCTACGGTTAAATATCCTTCGTGTCCTCCGACTGAAAATTTATGAGTCTTCGCGTCTCTATCGCGTGGGAGTTTTATTCTTACGTATCTGCCCTCTTTTTCTACTCCGTCCTTTCTTGTAACTTCTTCGGCAGAAACATTAAGCGGCTGAACGCTCTTACAGCCATCGCGATAAACCGCTACTGCCTTCAAGCCAAGCTTCCAGGATTGGATAAAAGCCTCGCGGATATCCTTCGCGGTAGCGTCATTTGGTAAATTAACAGTTTTGGAAATCGCACCCGATATAAACGGCTGTACGGCACCCATCATTTTGATGTGACCCATATAACTGATGCTTCTGACGCCGTTCCGCGCCTTAAAAGAACAATCAAAAACGGACAAATGTTCTTCTTTAAGATGCGGCGCTCCCTCTATGGTTTCCTTTTCTAAAATATAATTTTTAATTGAGTCAATCTGGTGTCCGTTATAACCAAGTTTTTTAAGAGCTCCGGCCACTTGATTGTTTACTAGTTTCAACGTCCCGCCGCCAACCAGCTTTTTATATTTAACCAGTGCTAGTTCCGGCTCAATACCGGTCGTATCGCAATCCATTAGAAATGCGATAGTACCTGTCGGGGCCAAAACTGTCACCTGGGAGTTGCGATAGCCGAATTTATGACCCAATTCTAATGCCGTCTTCCAAGCTTTCTTTGACACTTCCATCAAATAGTTCACCGGACCAATATCGTGAGACAGTGTTTCTGCTGCTTGGCTATGCTTTTTAATTACTTCCAGCATTGGTTGGCTGTTTAAATTATATCCGCCAAATGGTTCAGTTCTAGCTGCAATTCTTGCAGACGTCAGATAAGCGATACCGCACATTATTGAGGTAATAGCAGCTGCCGTTGCTCGACCGGAATCAGAATCGTAAGCAAGGCCCATATTCATCAACAAACTTCCAAGATTGGCATAACCAAGCCCAAGCTCGCGAAAAGCATGAGCATTTGCCGTTATTTTTTCCGTAGGATAAGAAGAATTGCCGACAATGATTTCCTGAGCAAGGATTATGGTGCCTATAGCTCTTTCGAAGTCAGCGACATCAAAGGTACCGTCTTCATTCAAAAACTTAATCAGATTAAGCGAGGCCAGATTACAGGCGCTGTCATCTAAATGCATATATTCACTGCAGGGATTTGAGGCGTTAATTCTGCCGCTTCGTGGGCAGGTATGCCAGTTGTTGATAGTAGTGTCAAACTGCATGCCCGGATCGGCAGAACGCCAAGCGGCATCGGTAATCCAGTTCATCACCTCTCTTGCCTTTACAGTCTTGAGTGTTTTTCCGGTAGTTACTGCCTTGAGTTCCCAGTCTTCATCGGCCTCAACCCGCCGCATAAACTCATCTGTCACGCGCACGGAATTATTGGCGTTTTGATAAGGTAATAGAGTGTAGGGATTAAAGAGTTCGCCTTCAATGGACGCCTTTTTGCCGCTTGCCTCCAGAATCCTGGTGTAATCCTCGGTAATCACCTTGCACAAAATAAAATCTTTAATATCTGGGTGGTCGGCATTTAGGACAACCATTTTAGCGGCTCTCCGAGTTGTCCCGCCTGAACGAATACTGTTAGCCACGCCATCCGAACCTTTCATAAAAGAAACAGGACCGGAAGATTTCCCGCCGCGAGACAGGTCTTCAAAAGACGAACGGAGTTTTGAAAGATTGGTGCCGCTGCCGGAACCGCCCTTAAATATCCAGCCCTCCGTAACAAACCACTCTAAAATTGAGGCCATATTGTCTTCTACTGAGAGAATGAAACAAGCAGAACATTGGGGTTTATCATAAACTCCGACATTAAACCAAACGGGGCTATTGAAGGCCGCCCATTGGTTTATCAATAAGAATTTTAGGTCCTGCCTGAAATGTTCAGCATCCAGTTCGGTTGCAAAATAACCGCCTTTTAGGCCCCAGGCAGTGATGGAATTAGCAACACGGTCAACCATTTGCCTGGCACTGCATTCTCTTTCCGACGTTCCGAAACGGCCGCGAAAATATTTGGATGCTACGATATCAGTCGCAGTTTGACTCCAAGATACAGGCACCTCTACGTCATTTTGTTCAAAAACCACTTCGCCATTTGCCTTGGTAATTTTCGCAGTTCTTTTTTCCCAGTTTATAGAATCATATGGATCGCCTTCACCAAATAAACGAGGCCACGAAAGGCCCTTGTTTTGTTCACTCATTTTGCCTCCACTTTGTTAACGAACAAGTGGTTGGAATTATAGCAATCTGAAAATAAAAGTCCAATGTTGATAAAAAAACTTCTTGGGTATATGCTTTTTGTAAAGGTCTTTTACAAAATAGAGGGATTATCACCATGAATAACGGCATGCGTGTAGGAACTCTTTTAAATACCTTCAAATTGATACCGAAAATCCTGCAAGATACGCTAATTTTAGATCCTCATCTGCATCACCAGCGATTACGCCGGCGTATGGGCAATGTGATGCTTAAACTCGGCGGGCGGTGCTTGAGCGGAATCTATCATGGACCGCAAGTGCCGCCGGAAAAGTTACTCTCAATGTTTAACCTTGAAAACCAGATTGAGGAGCTAAGAAACGCCGGCGCTGAACATTTTGAATTTGATGATGATATAATTTTCCTAAGACCGGAGATAGCACGCTGGTGGCAGGATAAAATACCATATTTGAAACGTCTGAGAGAAGAGGGTGTTACCTTTAGCGAACACCTGTCGCAATTCGGCGGATTGCAGGTAGATTCTTTCATCCCCGAGATTAGGCGAGCCTCAGTACAAGCAATAGGCAGAATGGTCAAACTTTTTGAACCGCTGGAACCGCTTAACTATGTTCTGCATCTGGGCGGCGACAGGTTTTTCCGCTATTTGAACACGCACGCCATTGACCCGGTTTTGAGACAGGAACTGGACAAGATATTTCCCCGCTCGCCGCTTAAAAAATACGGCCTGCGTAAATTCATTCAGGTCTTAGTTTGGTGGACTCAACACCACGCGAACAGCACTATCGTTATCCCTTCTGTTTTAGAAGCCATGGCAGAACTAAAAAAGATAATTCCCACCGCAAAAATCTGCTTGGAAAATCTTGAATATAGCGACTTTGATATAATGGCCGACGTTGTTACAAAAAAAACTGACGTTCATATCTGTTTTGATGTCGGGCACGACGTTATCAGAAACGGCTTCGGCCATTCCAGAAAATTCATCTTGAAACACGGGCAAAAAATCGCCCAAGTGCATCTTCATGATATTCGTAAAATTGCCGTCACACATTACCCGTCGGGGTTTAAGGAACCGGTTTTTCAGGACCACAAACCGCTTGGCGAAGGCTCGCTAGATCTTAAAAAAGATGTTTTACTGCCGCTCAAGCAAGTAGGATTTTCCGGTCCTATCGTCATAGAAGATTACTATCATGACCCCCTGCCGTCAGTTAAGATTTTAAGACAGGCAGTCGATGAAATTAACCGAACAACCGTCCCATAGGACGGTTTTTTTATTAAAAAACCGTCCCTCCCCAGTTTTAGTAAAACTGGGGAGGGACGGACAAGGTATTAAAATCCCCTAAGAAAAGCTTTGAGCGTTAAATTCGTCAGGTCGTTATACGGCAGCCACCAAGGTTCTC
>JACOZZ010000055.1 GCA_016181055.1 Candidatus Yanofskyibacteriota bacterium | reverse complement strand
TTTAAAATCTCTTCATTTTCCAGTATATTCGCAACTTTCTTGGAAGCGATTATAAATCTTTGTAAAACATCATCAGGCATTTTCAAAACATCGCTTCCAAAATGTTGTTTTGGGATAACGCATGAAAAACCCTTTGTATTTGGGTCAATGGCGAGCCAAGCCATAAATTCTTTATCCTCCCAAAACAACCCTGCTGTTTTGATATTTCCAGCGGAAATCTCGCAAAAAATACATTTATTGTCTTTTGTTGTTGCTTCATATTTTGCCATAATTATCTTTCCCAAATTTTATCGTCGGGAGCGAAATCGACTTGATATTCGGGAATGCCTATGGAGATACCGTACTGTTTAGCGTCTTTATAAAGCACAGGATTCTTTAAATCCACCTTGAATACTTTGCCTCGATAGATGATGTAGTGGTATTGGTCGTTTTTATAATCTGCGTACCACTCGTGCTCTTTATCTAAATCCACACTCAATTTTTCAGCTACCTGATCAGCCCTTTCTTCCAGAATCTCAACGGTGTGCAAAGTCCACTGCTTAATCCATGGGGTTTTGTGTTCTTCGGTAACCGATTCAACTTTAGTCTCAACTACAACAACATCCTTCAAAACGTCAGCTTTTTCCAAACTCTCCTCAATAATGACTCCTTTGTAGTTCATAATTGTTTTTGGTTATCTAATAATTATGCTTCTCGCCATACGGTCCACGACACTGTCGAGATCGAATGTCTCGCGTTCTCCCTCGCACGCTTTGCGTTGGATCTCGTCATAATTACCGCATTGTGTAACGCGAGTGGTAAAGGTGAAAATAATAGTCTTATTGTCTTTCGGAAACGCATAGGCATATTGAGTATAGATACTGCCAGCCGCACCTTCCACGATACTCGTGCGGCAATATTCGCGGTTATCAACCAATCTCTTCTCTGTTTTGCCAGCCCGGGCGGTTTCTAATCCGGCCTCGGTACAACTGAACGGCTCATTCAAAACTTGAATCCGCGGAGGCCAGTCCTGCGTGTTGATGTATGTAGTGAGCAATGTTTCCGGATACTGGAACGTTACGCCGTTGCTAGTTGTGGTCTTCCAGAGATCATTACTCGGGCATGCGGTGAATTCGCACTTGGGTCCCGTACGGCCGACATACGAGCCGTCCGGACAAAGCTTGGCTTCCTGTGTGCATGCAACCTGCCCGGAACCGGCCGAATTTAATTGCCAAATCGAGTAGTTAAGATATCCAGCAAAGCTGACCCAAAGAATGTACGGCACCAAGAGCCATGCGGCCGGTTTAGAGATTTTATAAAACGCAACGATCGTGGCGAGAATGGCAAGCCAGAGAAGAACGATATCAACCAGAGCCCAGCCAGGATTTTGCAGACCGAAGAATATGATTGACCAAATGGCATTCAAGAAAAGCTGAGTGCCGAATATTCCCAGCGCCATTTTTACCTCTTTCCGTTCCCAATCCATACGCCATATCAAAAACGCCGCAATACCCATCAGCGCGTAAAGCGCCGTCCACACCGGCCCGAAAACCCACGCTGGAGGATTCAACGCCGGCCTTGCAAGTCCTGCATACCAATTTGGAATCGCCGAGATAGTAAAAACCGAACCGATCACTCCGGCCAATTCCGATACCCCGATTGAAATAATTAATTTAAAAAGATTATTGACGCGCATTTTAGCAATTTTATTTCTTCTCCAATTCAAGACACACCGAGTTCATACAGTAACGTTTGCCGGTTGGCGTGGGACCATCGTCAAAAACATGCCCCAGGTGCGAGCCGCAATGCGAGCATAAGACCTCGGTGCGCTCCATCCCTCCGCTTTTATCCAGACGAAGTTCTACGGCTCCAGGCAGGGCTTTGTCAAAACTCGGCCAGCCGGTACCCGATTCAAATTTCGCGTCGGACGGAAAAAGCGGGTTTCCGCAAGCGGCACAGCGGTATACACCCTCGCTTTTTTCATGTAAAAGCTTGCCGCTGAACGGCGACTCGGTTCCTTTCTCACGCATAACTTTATATTGCTCGGGTGTCAGATTTTCCTTCCATTCCTTTTCGGTTTTTAGCATTGGTTTTTTATCCGGCATTATTTTTTAGTAACTCCGAGAATTTTTCCCTAACTTTATCAAGCTTCGGGTTAATTACTACCTGACAATAGGCCTGATTGGGATTTTTCGCGTAATAATCATGATGGTATTCCTCGGCCTCATAAAATTTATCCAGCGGTTTTATTTCCGTCACCACCGGCGCGCCTTCCGGGTGCAAGTCGTTTATTTCTTTTATAAAACGCTTGGCTTCGTCTTTTTGCAGTTCATCGGTGTAAAGAATTGTGGAACGGTATTGCGTACCAACATCATTTCCCTGCCGGTTCAATGTGGTTGGGTCATGTGTTGCAAAAAATACGGTCAAAAGGTCGTTATAATTAATCAGCTTTGGGTCAAACTCAATTCTACTGACTTCCGCATGCCCCGTTTTACCGGCAGATACTTCATCATAAGAAGGGTTCGGCTTAGTGCCCCCGGCATACCCGGGCACAACAGAAACGACACCCCTTAACATTTTAAAAACCGCCTCCGTGCACCAAAAACACCCTCCCCCAAAAACCGCGATTTGATATTTTTCTTTCATCAGTCATATTATAGCATTTTTAAACCTGAAAACCCCAAACGGCTCAACGGCGTATGCCGTTGAGCCGTTTGATTAAAAACGCCCCTACTAGCTTACTTTTTCATAAAAGACCCCGCTTCCGACATCACCCACCTGACGGACCTTCCCCTCCCGCTCCAATTCCTCTAGATACCGCGTGGCCGTGGCATCGGAGATTCCCAACAACTGCTCAACGTGATTATTGGTCAGCGGATGCTGTGTTTCCAGCAAGCCCAAAATCTGCTCCTTGTTCCGCTTCTTCTCTTCGGCCTGCGTTTTAATAATGCTTTTATTACTCTTCTTTCTTTTCAACCACAAAACAACCCCCACCCCGATACAGATACCTATAACTAAATAAATTATGTTCATAAATTTATTTTATAAAAAAGCCACCACATTGCCGATCTGTTTATTTTATTTCCCCTAGCCCATCTTCTCCTAGCATCGGAAAAAAAATCTTGGCTTTTTTTGTAGTCATCGGAGAAACACCGCGCATCATTGAAAATCCATAGGCAAAATCAATCAATTCTGCCCTTCCAAGTAAAACCGCGATGAGATGAGCGCATGTTAGTAAATTGTTCTTTCTGCCGGCTCCGGCACCGTATGGCTTACCCCTTGCCTTACCCTTGGTATAATATTTCACCTCTTCATTAAGGGCTATCATTTCCACATATTGCAGGAAAACATCCAGCGGTACCCCGTAAAGACTTACTACATCTTTCTCTATTTCTTCCAATATATTCACGGGTGGAGAATATGTGACTTTGTTGTCTTTTATTTCGTGGTCCAGCATAAAAGCAGACCTAACA
The DNA here is from genome assembly GCA_016181055.1 of Candidatus Yanofskyibacteriota bacterium. Taxonomy (GTDB): domain Bacteria; phylum Patescibacteriota; class Minisyncoccia; order 2-02-FULL-40-12; family IGHO2-01-FULL-4-A; genus 2-01-FULL-44-17. The sequence continues at coordinate 11,217 of JACOZZ010000055.1, read as the reverse complement.
AATAAACACCCCAGCAACTCCAAAGCCCTACGACTTTTGTTTGCAGTGTGTTGAAGATCACGAAAAACATCCCGGAATGTCGCACTCTCGGTCTTAAATGAACCGTTCTCCCGAATATACGGCCACATGTCGTTGGAATTTGCCTGGTCCCCCTTACGTCCAACCTCCTTGCCCGGTTTACCGACACCGACCTCAAATTTGCCTAACCTCCAAAGGGTATGGAATATTCTTGCGTCATTTGAGCGGCCGCCTTTTAAGGCAATGGCGTCATCAATACTCTTTTCTCGTAGCCCTCTCGCTATCTTTAGGGCGGCAGGCTCAATTAAGAGCACTTTTTTTAGGTCTTTATTAGACATTAATTACACGCTGTTGATAACTCGATCTTGATCAAATATTCATCTTCTGATAGGATTGCAACAGATGATAAGTAACATGAAAAACTCTACAACAAAAAGCGAGGATTATCAAGACGGCAAACTTAGGGTCGTAGAACTCTTTGCTGGGGTTGGTGGCTTTCGGCTCGGTCTATGCGGAACAAAAAAAAGACCCCTTAACGGATATAGTGTGGTCTGGGCCAATCAGTGGGAACCTTCTACTCAAAAACAGCATGCCGCTGATATATACCGTGCGTGTTTTCACGGTGGAAAAGAACCTAACGCTTTTTTCAACGAAGATATAAATAAGGTTGTGAACCTCACAAAACTGCCAATTCCAAACCATAACTTATTAGTTGGCGGTTTCCCTTGCCAAGATTATTCGGTCGCCAGGACGCTCAGTCATGCAGCCGGTATTGAGGGTAAAAAAGGCATCCTTTGGTGGGCCATCCACAAAATCCTAGAACGCAAGGGTACACATTCTCCAGAATATTTAATGCTCGAAAACGTTGACCGCTTGCTCAAGTCCCCTGCCAAACAAAGAGGCCGTGACTTTGGCATTATATTGGCATCGCTAGCCAATCTAGAGTATGCGGTTGAATGGCGGGTCATAAATGCAGCTGACTATGGAATGCCGCAAAGACGACGCCGAACATTCATTCTTGCTTATAAAAATAACTCGCCCATATATAGGCAACTTGTAAAACGCAGATCAGATATTGCATGGCTAACAAAGGACGGAGTTATCGCTAAGGGTTTTCCAGTTTCATATAAAGAAAATAGGATTCGTTTCAAAGAAGAGTTGGGGTATGAGTTGACGGATACATCAGATAAATTTCAGTATCCATTTGAAAATACCGGCTTAATGGTTGGCCATTCTTTTATCACCATAAAAACGATTCCTATCCAAGAAAAGCTAAATACCCTAGGTTCGAAACTTCTTGCCGAAAATGAAGTTCTGGAAGAATATTTTATCCCAGAAAAAGACATGAAACGTTGGCACTATCTTAAGGGCGCAAAAAGAGACAAACGAACTGCAAAAAATGGTTTCGAATACGAATATAAAGAGGGCCCGGTTGCGTTTCCAGATTCACCAGATAAACCCTCCCGTACAATTATAACAGGCGAAGGCGGCTCAACACCGGCTCGACATAAACACGTAGTACTTACGAAATCTGGTCGTTATAGAAGATTGATGCCTATTGAGCTGGAAAGACTCAGCATGTTCCCAGACCGGCATACCGAGCTACCCGGTATTGGCGACCAAAAGCGAGCCTTCTTTATGGGTAATGCTCTCGTTGTGGGGGTAATAGAAAAATTAGGAAGATCCCTTCTTAAGCAACATCGTGACGCCTCAAAAGACTTTGGGCAACGAACCTAGCTGCTCTTTCCGGGTTATCTTTTATCTGATGCTCCCAAATAGTCAAAACTTTCCACCATAGTTTTTGTAATTCTTTCTTTTTCTTTTGGTCTCGCGCTTTATTTCTTTTAAATTTTTCCGACCAAAAGTTTTTATTATCTCTAGGCAAAGGAAAAGAACATTCAGGACATCGATGCCAAAAACAGCCATGAACAAAAATGGCTATTTTTTTCTTGGTAAAGGAAATATCCGGCCGGCCAGGAATATTTTTAGGACTTAAGCGATAGCCTCTTAGCCCAGCCTTTCTTATGTATTTTTTTAAAATAATCTCTGGTCCGGTATTACTTTTTTTATTGGCACTCATTACCTTAGAAGTACTCAGCTTCCTTGGTATGGGGGCCCGGCCGTCACGAATGTATTTTTTCATAGTAAACTTGACAAGTATTTATATTTTGCTAAGGTCTCGTAATTAAAGGGGATGAGTATTTTGACAATTTAATATCCCAAACCCAGTATCCGTCACTAATTACACATGAGCAATACAGAATCAATGCCGGTAATTGAGTCTACAACAGATTATACCCTGTTTAAAACACTCAAAGGCAACAGAATTCATAATAAGTCTCATATTCGGAAACTCAGGACGTTAATAAAGGACGACCCCAAGGGTCTACAATATACGCCCATAGTAGTTAATAACCGATATGAAATTATTGACGGCCAACACCGTATTGAAGCAGTAAAACAAATAAACGATGAGTTTGGCGTACAAATTCCTGTTTATTACTTAATTAATCCCAAGGCAACCATAAAAACGGCTCAGATGCTTAACTCGTCTTCAAAGTCGTGGTCACCAAATGACTATGCCCTATCTTATTCCACGCTTGGTAACGAAAATTACGAGATTTATCTCGATTTTAAAAAACGTTACAAGTTAAACCATGACGTACTTTTGTCATACCTTGGAATGAATAATCCCATATCTTCTGTGGACTTTAAGGATGGGAAATTCGCGGTTGAGGATGAAGATAAGTCAGCAAATCTATGCGATAAGCTACTCACGGTCGGTAAATTCTACCCAGAATACAAGAAACGAAGTTTTGCCCTTGCATTTAAGATATTATGGCAAGATGAAAGGTTTAACTGGGAGAAAGCACTTGCGTTCTTCGAGAAAGAAGGCGACAAAATTCAACATCAGCCACGCCCGGATATGTATAAACCTATCTTGGCTAAGGTGCTAGAATAAAATAATAACCGACGGATACTGGGTTTAGGATATTAATTACAAATCAAGCGGCTCGCGACATCTAAACAAAGGCTAAGGAAGTGAATATCAAAAGCTACGCCAAATATATTCTGAGGGAAGGAGCCCGAGAAGAAAAAAGAGAATTGCTATCCTATCTGAAGGATGAGATATTTATTAAAGATGGGAAAATTGAAATAAAATAAAAGAGCGCGTACGAGCTCTTTTATTTTATTACCTGATTTTAATTCCAGGGTGCATTTACAGGCTTACCAGATTTATCTGGAAAGCGTTTGCCAACCTTTGGATCTAATACATTGGCCAAATAAGCCTCAATATTATCTCTTTCGTCTTGGCTACCAACCTTGACCCAACTTACGTTCAATCCAAGGTCCTTATATTTCAATATGTCCGGATCTATCCTATGCTTGCCCAACCTATCCCTAACAACACCTTGGCCGACCCTAACAGTCCACGGATAGCTTCCTCCATGCCATATGACGTAAATGCCGACCATATCGTCAAAATGTTGGCCGGCTACATCTAAAGTCATAAGATTAAAACCATGCCTACCATCTTCGGGTTTTATCCAATTTAATCTTGTTACCATTTGCTCTTAAATCATTCTACTACTATAATTAATAATAAGGACAAAACGACCCATATCCCTAGGAAGATACACAAATTGTCCCCTCAACAAAAAGGCATTAGTAGTGCCTTTTTGTGTGCTTATAATTCAAAAATCTTTTTTCTGTTTTTTGTAAATCTTGATTTTACTTCCACGAGCCTATCTTCAATGGCAGTAAATATTTTATCTACGTCACCATCACCATAGCTATACAGGGTTTTACTGGAAAGATTTCCCAAAATTCTAAGTCTTTCCAGAATAATCTGGGTTCGCTTAGTGGCGAGCCTTTTAAAGTTAGCCCTTTTCATATCTTCGCCATATCTCATATCTTTTTCTTCTTTTTTGTCATCCATAATCTAATTCTAGCAAAATCAATTTAAAAAGTCAATGGGTATAACATAGATTGAAATGGTTAAACTAGTATTAACTCATGACTAATAAGCTCATATTTCCCTTGTTTTTATGGCATTTCTATCTGCATTAACCTAGAAAATCTTTGTTGACATTCTGTTAATAACTCTGGTATATACGTACTTTATTGGGTAATTTAGAATTAGGATTCGAACCAAAATAGCGGCTTAAAACCAGGAAAAGTGATTTTGACGGAAACTGGACTGGAACCGACCGAATGACAGTGCCAGGACTCGAAACTAAAAAACACCGATATTTCGGTGTTTTTTAGGACGCGACACGGTCGCCTTTGAACCAAACTACTAAGCTCCGCGGGTAGGATTCGAACCTACAACCTTCGCCTTAACAGGGCGCCGCACTACCATTGTGCTACCGCGGAATAAATTTTTAATTAACTACCGGTTTTAATTTGGATAATACTTCTTCAAGGGATTTCTTGTGCTGTTCCAAAGAATGTCCGCGCCCGCAGCGGAATCCGCTCTCCCCCGCCTCGGCCAATCTTTTTAATTCAATCTCGGCAATCTGGCTGTATATGATTTTCATTTCTTCAGTGGGCCTAAATCTCATCCCTTCCGTTCTTAGTAACGCATAAGCAGATGTTTTGAGTTTTTCTATGCCGGCCACATCCTTTAATTCTTTGATGGCAGAGCGATTCTTGCTGAAACCGTGAACTAAAGCACAAGCGTCCAGCTCATTAAGTTCAACCAACTTCTCTATTGATTCTAGAAATTCTTTTGATCCCATAGCAGGAATATTGTAACAAAATTTTATCTTGTATTCAAGCTTGATATAACGCGATGATTTTGTATACTACCAATACGTTTGAGCATGCTGTTTTACAATCAGGGGAACAAAACATGGCAAGATTGGAAGTTATTACGGGGCCGATGTTTTCGGGAAAGAGCGAGGAACTGGCTAGAAGACTGCGCAGAGCGGCCTTTGCAGAAAAAACCATACTGCTTGTCAGGCCGGGCACAGATAACAGAAAAACGAGGAATATTTTTGATCTGATAAAAAAGGATCAAAAACTTAAAAATTATGATAAATTGATAATGGCGCTGGTAAATTCTTCGCAGGAGCTGCAAGACCCGCAAACTAATTACACTCCCAACATTCTCGCCATTGACGAAGCGCAGTTCTTGCTTTTTGAATTTCTTGATCTTATCCTGAATTTGCTTGAAGAAAACAAAAACAATGATTTTACAATTATAGTTTCCGGCTTAAATATGGATGCCGATGCAAGACCATTCGGAATAATGCCGGATTTGATGGCAAGAGCCGATGAAATACTGCTGCTGACAGCCATTTGTACTTCATGCCAAGGCAACAAACAGCCGGCAATTTTCACACAAAAAATAGGCGGCTCCGGAAGACAAATTGAAGTCGGCGACGAAAACATATATTGCGCCCGATGCCGGGTATGTTTCGTAAGAGCAAGTAAACTCCCGCTCCATTAGGAGCGGTTTTTTTATTGAACAAAGGCAATTAATTCAACCGCGGTTGAATTTCTTTTATAATGGAACGCAGAGCCGCTATGTGTTGAGCGGGAGGGTGCTTACAATTAAAATTTGGGGAATCGCCGCCTTCTAGCTGCTCCAATTCTTTTTTGGCAATCTGACTATAGGCAATTTTTTCATCTGCTGTGGGCGCAAAAGCCGTATTTTTAGTTATGGGCGACATGTCTTCGGCCATTTTTCTTAACACATCGGAGCCGACAACTTCTTTCAGTTGTTGAACCGTTTCTTTGTTTTCTAAAAAAGCACGTCCTAAAGCGCAACAAGTTATCTCGTCAAACTCAATTACGCCTTCGGCAAATTTAGGTTTTTCCGCAGAAAATTTCATAGATATTGATGGTTATGGGACTTACGCGTTTGCCCAAGTTCAAGGCAAAAGGCGAGGATTTTGCGAGCCATACTGAAGTATGGTGAGTAATAATCCGAGTCTTTTAACGAAGAAATTGGGCAAACCCTTGCGGCTTGAGTCACGCTAAGCCCCAATGTCCCCGGGCTTAGTGACTCAAGCGCGTAAGTCCTAAATTAATATCCCTTCAGCTTCCCTACCGAGTGATGCTGGCGTATCTTCTCCAGCGCCTTGGCTTCTATCTGCCTAATACGCTCGCGGGTTACGCCGAATACTTTGCCCACTTCTTCAAGCGTATGGGTTACGCCGTCCTTGAGTCCGAAACGCATTTCAAGAATTTTTTGTTCGCGCTGGGAAAGCTCGCTGATTATTTCCTGCAGGTGGTCGCGCAAAATTCTACGGCCCGCCATCGTTTCCGGAGTTACTGATTCCTCATCGGCAATGAAGTCAGCCAATAGCGACCCCTCATCGTCGTCATTGCCGACCGGGGCCTCAAGCGAAACAGTGTCTTGAGATATTTTCATGATGTGGTGGATCTTGTCCACATCCACGCCCATCTCGGCGGCAGTTTCTTCAGGCAGAGGCTCGCGGCCAAGGTCCTGCACCAGCCGCCTTACGACTTGCTGGTATTTGTTGATAGTCTCAATCATATGCACCGGTATGCGGATAGTGCGCGCCTGGTCAGCCAGCGCCCGAGTAATCGCCTGCCTTATCCACCAGGTAGCATAAGTTGAAAACTTGTAGCCGCGCTTATAATCAAACTTCTCCACCGCACGGGACAAACCGATATTTCCCTCCTGTATCAAATCCAGCATGGTCAGATTGGCCGAACGGCCGACGTATTTTTTGGCGATTGAAACTACAAGGCGCAGGTTAGACACCATCAGCCGCTGGCGCGCCGCTTCATCGCCTTTTTCAATTTTCTTAGCCAATTCTGCTTCTTCCTCTCCACGCAAAAGAGGATACTGCCCGATTTCGCGCAGATACATCTGCACCGAATCCGAGCCAGCCTCAATCTGCTCTTCCTCAAGTTTCTTTTTCTCCTCCTGCTCTTTAGTCCGCTCCTCGGCAAAAACTTTGCCGGTATCCATTACGTTGATATTGGCCGCTTCCAGCCGTTCATAAAGCCGTTCCAACCCTTCAATGTCTTTTTCAACATTGGGAAAAGTATTAAGTATTTCCGCCTCGGTAATGAAACCGCGGTGACGTCCCTTTTCTATCAGCCGCAAAATCGCGTCCTCGCTTATAACCGCTTTAGCTATCCTCGGCGCTTTTTTCTCCAGCTTCTTCTTTTTTGGCTTTGGCTTGCTTGGACGTTTAATCTTTTTGTGCAACTTAAACTTGGCCTTCTTTTTTGAGGTTTTCTTTTTGGTAGATTTTTTAGTTTTTTTAGATTTTCTTGACATAATTTCTTAGCTATCCTAATATATAAGGCACACGGGGAAGCACATTAACAATCCGGGAGAAAGACAATGAAAAGAATGGGTTTTGTAGCTATTTTTATGGTTGGAGTATTATTCCTAACATCCTGCGGAAAGGTTGATAGTAGAAAAGCATATGAGACAACAAAAGAAACGGATTATCTAGTAAAAATTGAGGTATCCATACGAGAATATAAGGATCCGGTGATTTTTATAAAGGCCGGGGAAATTGAATTTGATAAAAATAATTTAAAACTGACGGTCAAGAACAATGGGTTTTTAACAAGCGTGAACCCGAATGGTTTGCTCTGGGATGATGGGAACTATACTTTTGCAATCCAAGTGGAGAATAACGCTGTGTTTTCCATTCCGCTTGGAGGCAGAATAACCATCAGGCATCCGAATGGAAAAACAGAGGTATTTGAAAGATTCGGGTAACCTGTACTGTACTGGCAATTTTGAAAAAACATTTAATTGATAAACTAATTTGCAAGCTCTTTTGAAATTTTAGAAAATTCATTCACGAGTGCGGCGAGCTTCTCTTTTTCACCGCCCTTCTCGGCCGCTTTAATATCATACTCTAAATTCGCCAACCGCGCAGAGATCCTGCGCTTTTTTATTTGGGCTATTGATTTTTGAAATTCCGTGTCCAGTTCCCCTTCCTTGAAATCCTTCCACAACTCCTGCGATTTTAAATATGTAAATTCCAAGCTCATCGCTAGTGCCGGCTCCACCGATGATGCAAGCTGGCTTGCCTGCGCAAGCAGGGCCGCCGGCATCTCTTTTTCTGCGGGTTTAGCCCCCGCCGTGTCGGCCAAAGGTTTTAATTTTGCCGCCAGATCCCAGAAATGTTCTGAAAAAAACTTCTTGTCCTCGGGATTAATCTTTTGGGCAAGGTCAGGTTTTTTGACTATCAGCGACAAAAGCGTTTCCTCGGTCGGATCCAAACTTGCCGCCGCATAGCCTGCCCGCTGTGACGGAAAACTGCCACTTTCTTCTGATGATTCTAAACCCCTGGGTTTAGCCGCCGCCAGCTCCTTATACAAAACCTCTTCTTTAGTTTTCAATACCAATGCAATTTCACCAATCCAGTGCGACTGCTCTACTTTGTTTGCCATAGATGCGAGCAGAGGCAAAAGCTTTTGCGCCAATAATTTCTTGCCCAATGCCGTTGTAATATCAAATGTTTTCCTGGCTGTTTCAAAATAAAAATCCATGAACGGTTTGGATTTTTGTGCGTATTCGGACCATTTTATGCCGTACTTTTTAACGTAATCGGCTGGGTCCTTGAGATCTAGCTCATTTATGGTAATTATACCAACATTAAATCCTTTGGCAAGGGCTAAATCCACCCCCCTGTCAGTTGCCATAGCACCAGCACTGTCGGAATCAAAACAAAGGTCAAGATTATCGGTGTATCGCTTGATTATCTTTAGATGGCCATCGGTCAACGCCGTCCCCGAAGATGCCACCACGTTTTTTGCGCCAGCCTGATGCGACATAATAACATCCATATTGCCCTCCACTACCAGACAACGGCTAGCCCTCCTTATATCAAGTTTCGCCTTGTCCAGCCCGTAAAGAATACGGCTTTTGTCATAGATCGGAGTTTGAGGCGAGTTAACATACTTCCCGACATCCTCTTGTTTGGCAAGCTCGCCGAAAACTCTGCCCGTGAATCCGACCGTCTGGCCGTTGATATCAAAGATAGGAAACATTATCCGCGAACGAAAGCGGTCAAAATAACCGCCATTATCTTTTTTAACTATCAGTCCGGCATTCAAAATTTCGTTGTTATCATAATTCCGCCCGAGAAAATCATAAAGCGCGCTCCATGATTCCGGCGCATAGCCAAGATGAAACTCCTTAATTGATTCATCGGTTAATCCCCTTTCGTGCAAATAAGTCAGGGCATTCTTACCAATTGCCGACTCGTGCAATTGTTTTTCAAAAAACCTCATCGCCAGTTCGCAAATCTCATAAAGCTGCGTCTTGGCGCTTTGGAACTCCTGATACTCTGGGCTTTGTCTTTCCAGCTTAACGCCGGCACGGTTAGCAAGTATCCGCAGCGCCTCGGGAAACTCTACGCCCTCAATTTGTTTTACAAAACCAAAGGCGTCCCCACCGGCCGAACAGCCGAAACAGTGCCAGATCTGCCTTTCCGGAGAAACAAAAAACGAGCCGGATTTCTCGTTGTGAAAAGGACAGCGGGCCTTATAGTTGATTCCCGACTTCTGCAGCTTCAAATAACTCGAAATCAGGTCGACTATGTCAACCCTCTCTTTGATTTGGTCTACAATACCTGCCATTCAGTCAATTATATCTCTGTGCGCCGAAAAATCAAACCGGTTTTTTTATTGACTGAATTATAATTCCCATAACAATGACCGCCAAACCGATAATTGATGACCACAAGATTTTTTCTCCAACCAGGAAAAAAATATAAACCAGCGAGATGAATGGTGTAAGCAGAATTATATTGGACATTTTTACCGTATCGCCGTATTTGAGAGCAAGAAACCAAAATACAAAAGCAATGCCGCTTGTAAAAACACCCAGCCAAAACAATCCCGCAAACTGATAAAACGAAAGCTGCGGAATTTCTGAAAACAATATAACGGTAACAAAAACATAAAGCAGAGCGAAAAGATAATAAAACATCATGCTGGTATATCTTTCGTGATTCTGTTTTTTGCCAAGCACCGAGAATAAGCCGTATGCAACGGCCCCGGCAACGGCAAATAAAACTCCGATTACATTCCCAAATTGCAAAACCGACAAATCACCCTTAGCAACGACGAGGGCAACGCCTGCGAATGAGCAAACGATTCCCAACACTTTTCTAGGAGTCGCTTTTTCTTTTAAGATTAAGATGGCAAACAACACGGCCATTATAGGCCAAAGATAATTTATAATGAACGCTTCCTGCGCCAAAAGACGCTCCAATGCCCCGAGTAGAAAAAACGTATACAAAAAAATGCCCAGTAATCCCATCCGGGCAAATGTAAGATAATCTTTTTTTGTGTAATCGCGGATTACAACGGTCTTTTTTTGAAATAAAACAACGGCCAGTAAGCCGAGAAATGCGAATAGGATATTAAAAAATAAAACCTGCAAACTGGTTAGGTCTGCCAAGAGCAGTTTTGCGACTGCAGCTGTAGAGCCCCACAGAAGCGAGGCCAATAAAACAAAAATATATGCCATGGCGGTGTATTCTTGAATTAGCTCGAACGGAATTCGCTCCTCGCCGCACGCACTAACAATTTTAAGTTTTTCTTTGGCGACTATCCAATAATCTGCGCAACTCCGATTGATAATAACACAATAGCAAAAGCCATAACTTTCTTCCATTGAATGGGTTCTTTCAAAAAGAAAACTGAGGCGATATAGACAAGCAACGGTCCAAGCAATCGAAGTTAGTATATTGGTAGCCAGAAAAAGCAAAAATGATTTAAACGAAATTTTACCGGCATATTTAAAAAACAATGAACCTAGAATCAATGCCATTGCGCCGGAACGGACCAACTCAAGGGATATAGGATTCCAACTTGCGAGAAGGATTTTTGAAATTGAAGCACCAACCGAGGCGGTCGATACGGACCAAACAAGAAAAGGCAAAGTGTGTTTTGCAATCTTGAAATGATGATGTTCCCAGTGAGACCAAAAAACTGCGATAGAAGCGATAAATGCGGGGATTATCACAGCAAAATTTCGTTCGTCAGTAAAAATAAAACTCGAAAAAATAATAATGGGGATATTGTGTAAAAGATCAAGCGTCTGAATTTCTCCCAGACGGTCATCATCAAGAGCACGATAAAAAATAAGGTTCGTGACAATAGTCATTCCGATAGAAGTAAGCAACAGCCACCACAGATTTCCGGCGAGTAAATCAAACGAAAGTGGAGGACGGAAAATAAGAA
>JACOZZ010000013.1 GCA_016181055.1 Candidatus Yanofskyibacteriota bacterium | reverse complement strand
GACACTGAAAATCGCTGAACTCAACAATGGTAATTTTTGCGTTTTTGTTGCCCAACACATGATCGTCAGAATTGATTTTTATATCAACTTTTTCCGCCGGCTGATTAGCTCCGGAACCGCCAATTTGAGCTGCACCGTTGCCACCGCGGGTATAAAGTAGCGTTCCCGAAACTATCAGCGCCGCAAATAAAATCGCCCCAGGCAAGAGAAATTGGGTAAAAATCAGCTTATTATCTTGGGTTTGGCGCACATCCACATCCGTACTTCCGATAATTTCTTCGGTTGCGGTATTCTGGTCCAAATTCTGGTCTTCTATTTTATTCATAGTCCTTGATTCCCTCTCAATTGGAGAGCCCGCTGGATGATTTCATCTCGCAGTTGTTCGGCTACCTCTCGTGAAAGACCCGGAAGTCGTCCTTCTGAAGTTATCCTACCACTTACGCCCGCCGTTTGGACTTGTAGGTCAGATAAACCAAGCAAGCGAGCTAAAATACCACGGTAAATATCAACATTTTGAACGCGGTCGTAGGGAATGGTTACATACTGTTTATAAATCACACCAAGTTCCTTACGAAAACCGTTGTCAGTCAATTCGTAGTGGTAAAAGTGGTAAGTTAATTTCGCCCAAATGAATATCAATAAAACCAGCAAAGCTGGAATAACTACCCATAACCAATTATTTATCCAATTTATGAAATTAAATGATGCCACACCGCCCGTTTTCATGACATCATACCAAGCGCCAAAGAATAAAAAACCTAAGACCACCAATACGGAAAGCCAACGAAAAAGAAAACTAAAAAAGAATAGCCAAACTGCTTTTGGGTCAAGTTGTTTCATAGTTTATAAAAATAAAAAAATAACGACAAGAGACCGACCAACCTCTTATAATTATTGTAGCATATGATTAAACTAAAATCTACGGTTACCATTCGGCCACAATATTACCGCCAAGAATCCTCCGATTAGTCCAAAATCTCGGACGGTTACCTCGCTTATACCGACGAAAACCAAAATTCCTGCTAGAAAAAGTACGGCCAGCACTGAGAAAAACTTAGTGAAAACCCCGGTCACTAAACTTAAACCGACCAAAATTTCAAAAATACCATTAATATAAATAAATTGCAGGCCGGTCAGGCTAAACCCTTTGATCAATGACTGGATTCCTTGTGGAACCCAAGCGTTTAGCCAATAAGACGGATGGAACATTTTGTCTATACCGAACCATAAAAAAACAGCGGCTAAACCTAATCTCAAAGCTAAATATGAGTACCTGGAGGATGTGAACATGACTGCCTTGACAATACCTTAAAATAAGTGTATAATTATGATAATGGCTACTGGGTAAGCGTGGCCTTGCGGTAACTTCTGCGTCCCGCATAGCGGGACGCTTGTAAGACCTATTTATTATAATAAAGCGGCCTTATTTCTACTGCAAGGGAAAAACTGTGGGTAACCCCGCGGTCTAACCGTTCCTCTGGTAACCACGAAGTTTTGTAAACTAAAACCCCGCTTAAGGACGGGGTTTTAGTTTAAATAAATTTCGTGTGTTTTTCCAAAAACTCAAACACTTTTTCGTTCAACAGTACATCGTGAATTTTATTTTTCATCTGCTGCGGGTCAAGGTTTTGCAGCATTTCCGGTCCGCCCGGGCCGCCGTCCGGTCCTCCTCTTGTCATGTACTGCTGGAGCACAAGTTCCAGCTCCCTGTTAATTTCCTCGCTATTTACCTTGATGCGTTCCTTTTTTGCAACAGCCCTAGCTACCAAACCCATTTTTGTCTGCTCCTCCGCCTTGTCACGCCATTCGCGCCGCAGATCATCCTGTGTTTTTTTAATATGCGCGAGATATAGTCCTAATTCCATGCCTTTCTCATGCAATTCGTTATCAAGCCCCTGAATCATGGAGTCCAGTCGTTTTTCAATCAACGGTACCGGCGTTTCTACTCCGGTCTTGTCAGCAATCTCCTTCAAAATTGCCAGCCGGACGCGTTCCTTTTCTTTTGCCTCCTTTTCCAGCATCAATCCTTGTTTTATACTTCCCTCCAGTTCTTTAAGCGACTCGTGACGTCCCAAACTTTTAGCGAAATCATTGTCCAGCTTGGGTACTGTTTTTTCCTCTACCCGTTTAAGCGCAACTTCGAAATCCAATTCTTTGCCGGCAATTGATTTTTGGTAATAATCCGCCGGAACTTTAAGCGCAAAGCTCTTTTTCTCTCCCGCTTCTAATCCGACAATTTGCGATTCAAAACCGGGAATAAAATTATTTTCTCCGAGTATAACAGGATGGTTTTCGCTTTTTCCGCCTTCAATCAATACGCCCTGATCTTTTACGGTAAAATCTATCTCAACTCTATCCCCCAGTCGGGCCGGACGTTTAACTTCTTTTAGGACTGCGCGAGAGGCAACGATTTCTTCCAATACATTTTTAACCTCAGCTTCATTTACTAAAATTGGGTTTCTTTTTACGGTCAAACCTTTAAATTCACCCAGATTAACCTCGGGAAAAACGGACAATATGATTTGGAATATTAATCTGCCGGCTGAATTTTCTTTTATCTTAAAGTCTGATTGCTCCATTATATCCAGCTTCTTTTCGTCTAGTACCTTGGCCAAACTTGATTGGACTGCCAAATTCAGAGCTTCCTCGCGAATCACCTGCTCGCCTATTTTTTTACGCGCTATTTCCTTAGGCGCCTTACCCGGTCGAAATCCTTCAACTTTTATTTCCTTGGCTAATCTTTTTTCTGTTTCCGCCGCATACAAAAGCAAATCCTCCTTATTGAGGTCTATTGTCAATTCAACTTGAGAATCTTTGAGATTTTTAGTGGAAAAAGTCATTAGAGGTTTTGAAACCATCTCATTCTTTTTTCTTGCGCGTTTTTTTCTTAGGTTTTTCTTCTTTTTCTTCTTTCTCCGGTTTTTCTGTTTCTTTTT
>JACOZZ010000054.1 GCA_016181055.1 Candidatus Yanofskyibacteriota bacterium | reverse complement strand
TCGCCATAATTACATCACCCAAAACATTTTCGCTGAAATTTTGCCGCAAGACGGTTGAAAGCTTTTGTTGATTGGGCCTGCCCTCCGGTCCGATTCTGGATAAGTTGAGTATATCAAGTATCTCATTCAATGGATCGGAGAAATGATGTATGGACGTTTTTAGACCGTGAGATTTTGCAAGCTTTTTGGTAATTCCATAAACTGTTTCCTTGCCGGCAAAAGATTTGCCTATAATTCCCAAATAGATTTTCATTGTAACCCCCTAAAACATTTTTAAGGATCAAAATTTATTTGAATTTAACAGATTAAGGTCAAAATACAATATAGACAAAAACTACGCCATTTGGCGTAGTTTTTGTCTAGTAAAACTTATTAAACCTGAGGCGAATACCCCGAGCGTAAGCTCGGGGATGAAGCCAAGCCCTGGAGCGAAGCCGAGCAAAGCTCGGCTGAGCGGAGGGGTTTAAGCTTCAAGCTCCGCGTCGCAATGATGCGGCTGAATAGCCGCTGCGCGGGTATCTCTGGCATCTTCGGCGCCAGAGATACCACGGGCGTAAGCCCGCGGAGTTTCATTTTTATTATTTTACACTTCCGTTGCTACGTCAATATTCCGTTCGCCGTTGCTCACTTCACTTCAATCCCCATAGAGCGGGCGGTGCCCTCTACTATTTTCATTGCTCCATCAATGTCATTGGCGTTTAAGTCCTGCATTTTGGTTTCAGCGATCTGGCGGACTTGGTCGCGCGTTACTTTGCCAACCTTGTTTTTATTAGGTTCGCCGGAACCCTTTTCAATACCAGCGGCTTTACGAAGAAGAAACGCGGCCGGCGGGGTTTTAGTAACAAAGCTAAACGACCTGTCTTCGTAAACGGTTATTTCAACGGGTGTAACCTCCCCTGTTTTATCCTTGGTGGCTTCGTTAAATTGCCTGACGAAGTCGCCGATATTAAGACCATGCGGTCCCAGAGCAGTACCCACTGGCGGCGCCGGAGTGGCTTTACCCGCCTCAATCTGGAGTTTTAGAATTATTTTTATTTTTTTCGCCAATTTTGCCCAAGAGCGTTAGCGATTGGCTGCAAAATTGAGCGCCCCGCCCAAATTTTGCCGTGCCAGAATCTTTTAACGCCAAATTTTAATATAACTTTTGCTAATTTTTGCGATACCCGGCCACGAATAGTGGTTTCGCGGGAGAGGGTGTCGCCATGGTTATATCCGCAAAATTTGTGCGGGGTTAGCCATAGATTAGATTTTCTTCACCTGAAGAAAATCTAATTCTACCGGAGTTTCTCTGCCGAACATTGTAACCAGGACCTTAATCCTGCCCCGTTCTTCGTCTATTTCCGATACTCTGCCGTCAAAATCCTTGAACGGACCGTCGGTTATCTTAACACTATCACCTACCGTAATGTCAAATTTATATTTCGGTTCTTCCACGCCGGTGCGTTTCATGAGCAATTCTATTTCCTCGTTTGAAAGCGGGACTGGTATGACGCCAGCGCCGATAAAACCGGTAACATTGGGCGTATTGCGGACAACATACCAAGAATCGTCCGATACTATCATTTCAACCAGGACATAGCCCGGATAAATTTTTTCTTCCACTACATCACGTTTGCCGCCTTTGATCTTTATCTTCTTTTCTTTGGGAACTAAAACATTGAAGATCTTATCTTCGTAGCCGAGCGATTCTATGCGCTGTTTCAAACTGCGCATAACATTATCCTCATAGCCGGAATAGGTGTGAATTGCGTACCACCTGCGCTCCCCAGTTGTTGCTTGTTTCGGCATGTCAATTAAATTAATTTAAATTATTTATTAGTGGCTTATCTATCTTAACAAAATATTATTTAATATATAGCCGAATATGCTATCCCACATTCCCAGAAATGCCGCTACCGCTAAACTCATCACAATAACTGCCAATGTGTATTGGGTTGTTTGCTTTCTGGTCGGCCAGCTGACCCGAGCCAGTTCTATCTTTACGTCGCGAAGAAATGCGACCAATCTAGTCATTTTGCCTCATTTTAAAACCCCCGCAGGGGCTTATTTAATTCTAAGTCCCAGTATAGCAAACGACTCAAGGTGCGTCAACTATATATCCAGGTTTTTAACATTTTTGGCGTGTGCCTGTATGAATTTACGGCGGGGCAGTACATCGGAGCCCATAAGGACATCAAAAATCTTATTCGCCTCCTCAGCGTCTTTAATAGTAACTTGAAGAAGAACTCGGCTTTCCGGGTCCATGGTTGTTTCCCAAAGCTGCGACGGATTCATTTCGCCCAAGCCCTTGTAGCGCTGTATGGATACTCCGCTAATTTTTATTTCCTCACTGCCATCGCTGGTTGGAGACTCAGCCGCTAAGTCGGCGCCGTTGCCTAATTCTGATACGACAAAACCTTCGGTCAGTTGAGCCTCTTTCTTAGCTGCGGTTTTTGGTTTTTCTTTTGATATTTTAGCCAATTCGCCGAGTGCTTTCTCCTTCTCGGCATCAGTATAAACATATTGGACGTTGCTCCCCTTCTGTATTCTATAAAGCGGAGGTTGGGCGATATAAATATGGCCGGACTCTATCAGCTGATGGAAATATCTGTAAAATAAAGTCAGAAGTAGCGAACGGATGTGGGCGCCGTCAACATCGGCATCGGTCATGATTACAATTTTATGATAGCGTAGCTTGGACATGTCAAATTCTTCGGAAATGGCGGTGCCTATAGCGATGACCAGCGCCCTGATCTCTTCGGAAGCCAGCATTTTATCTATTCTGGCTTTTTCCACATTCAATATTTTGCCTTTAAGCGGTAAGATTGCTTGTGTTTTCCTATTGCGACCCTGCTTTGATGAGCCTCCAGCGCTATCGCCCTCCACGATAAACAATTCAGATTCCTCGGGGTTTTTGGATGAGCAATCGGCTAATTTGCCCGGTAAAGTGAAGCCTTCAAGCGCACCCTTGCGGATTACGTTTTCTTTGGCTGCTTTGGCGGCAAGTCGGGCCTTGGAGGCAAGGATTACTTTGCCCATGATGGAGCGTGCATCGGAGGGATTACGCTCAAGCCAGTCGGCGAGTTCCGTATTTACGATATTTTCAACGGCTGTTCTGGCTTCGGTATTGCCCAGTTTGGCTTTAGTCTGCCCCTCAAACTGCAACGCCTTGGAAGCTATCTTTACCGAAATTATCGCAGTCAGTCCTTCCCGTATGTCTTCGCCGGTTAAATTTTCATCTTTTTCTTTTAGAGAGCCATTTTTACGGGCATAGTCATTAAGAGTTCTGGTGATGGCCGAACGAAAACCGGTCAGGTGCATCCCGCCCTCAATGGTATGAACGTTATTGGCAAAACTTAATTCCCTGCCCTGAAGCTCGCCGGTATACTGAAGCGCTACTTCCACGAAGATCTGGTCTTGTTCTTTGGCCGTATAAAAAATATTCGGATGCACTGTTTCTTCGTGGCGATTAAGGAAGTTAACATAAGAAGTTATTCCGCCTTCAAAGAAAAAACCATAGCTTGGATGAAGAACGTGTTCATGCTCTTTCCCTTTTTCTGATTTTTCTATTTTAATCGGTTCGCGTTCATCCGAAACTTTTATCCTAATTCCCTTTGTTAAATATGCTTGCTGGCGAATATGATTAAGTATCTGATGCCAGTCAAATAGTATTTCTTTGAATATCTCCGGATCCGGCTCAAAAGTAACAGTTGTGCCGGAACCCTTGCAGGTGCCGACTTTTTTAACGGCCTTTTTGACTTCTCCGCGCACATACTCCTGCTCATATAATCCCCCGTCGCGGCACACTTCAGCCTTGAGATAAATAGAAAGCGCGTTGACTACTGATACGCCGACTCCGTGAAGCCCGGCGGCAACCTTGTACGATTCACCGCCGAATTTACCTCCAGCATGGAGGGTGGTCATGACTGTCTCTAAGGCTGAGACCCCGGTTTGCTTGTGTTTCTCCACCGGAATGCCTCGGCCATCGTCTTTAACTCTGACGCGATTATTAGGTAGAAGGTCTATCTCTATATTCTTGGCATAACCAGCCATAGCCTCGTCAAGAGAATTGTCAAAAACCTCCCATATCAAATGATGGAGACCGTCCACGCCTGTTGAACCGATATACATCCCCGGCCTTTTACGCACCGGCTCTAACCCTTCCAAAACATATATGTCTTTGGCGGTGTATGAGCCTTGATTTTGATTTTTTTCCTCTTTCTTTGCCATTTTATTAACTAAACAGACTACCCGCCTTGAGCAACTCTGGGGTAGTCCACAACTGGTTATTTGTTCTTATATTATAGCAAATTTTTGAGAGTCAAACAAGCCCAGTAGGATCAATTTTCCTCAAATTTTTCTATTAATCTGTCGGCAATAATATCGGCATCTTCTCTCGATAGGTTAATAGTTTTTTGGATCTTTCTCGCCTCCGGCGTTGGTTCCTCTGTTGGGGGCATAGGTTTTTTTATCGGTCGAGAATGAATTTCTGAATTATTTTCTTGCCTTACTATGCCGCCAAGATTATGTTTTCCCCAAATCTCTGGCAAGTTTAGTCCGCCGTATGCAATATTAATGCCAAATCTTTTTTGTAAATGTTCTGCAGCACTCTCAACTATTGCGGTTACAGCTGCTACCTGAATTGAAACCCCATGTTCTTTCAGGGCTTCTATAAGTGGTTGCAGGGTGTCGCCGGTCGAAATTGTATCGGTTACTATCAATACGCGCGGGCGTATCTCGTCACCCGTTCCTCCTATTATTTTTTCCAATAATTGATTTATCCGGGCTTTCCTCTCTTTTATTATAGTTTTTCTTTCGTCATTAAAGAGATTTCTGGTGCCGCCGGCAATAAAAATTGTTTGTGGAGATTTTCTATCCTCTTTTTCGGCTTTGGCTTTGAAAAATTTTGAAAGAATCAATGTTGGAATCCTGCCGGAGGCATCGTCGCCGATTATCAAATCAAAATTTTCGGACCCTATCCTTTCAAGTATTTTTTCAAAAGGTTGCTCCAGCTTGGCGATTGCTTCGTGGTGAATTTCTTTTTCCTTTTTGGTATCTATTTGTGGTCTCTCTAATACGGGCATAATTTAGTTACCGGATTTGTGCGGTGAATTGTTTAGCTGTTTCCCGAGCGATTCTCTCTTGAATCGGGTCAATCTCGTCGGTCTTAAGGGTGCGTTCATTGCTCCTATATATGATTCGGTAGGTGTAGCTTGTTTTATCTTTGCCGAATTTCTCGGGGTCGTCATAATGGTCAAGTAATTTGACTTCTTCCACTAAGTCCCCTCCCAAATCGCGTATAAGGTCAAAATAATCATTGGGTACGAAATCCTTGCTGACGATAAATGAAATATCGCGAGTGATCGGGGGGAATTTAGAAACCTCCTTAAATTTATTGCCCAAGACAAGCTGTTTTTTGACGCGTTCATCGTTTGACCAAAGCAGGCGGATGTCCGGCAGTTCCATGCTGGCAATTGCAAGCCGTTCTAAACCGAAGCCGAACGCCCAGCCGTTGTATTTGGACGAATCAACACCCAGTTTATCCAATACGCTTCCCCTGACCACGCCGCTTCCCAGTACCTCTACCCATTTTCCATTCCTTTCTATCTCCATCTCCAAACTCGGGTCGGTGTACGGGAATTTATCTTCATTGAAGCGATACCTCACATCCTTGCCGAAAACCGCTTGCGCGATTTTTATCAAAACGTCCTGCAAGTCTTCGGTAGTTATTATTTTTTGTTCCTTTAGGCACAGATACCAGCCATCCATCTGATGGAACACGTTCATATGATGGCGGTCTATTTCGTCTCGGCGGTAAACTTTGCCGTATGAAAGCGATCCGACGGCCTCATTATTTTTAACGTGTTTTTTAATGCCCTCATTCATAAGGTAGTAATACCACATTATCGTGGTGTGAGTGCGCAAAATGTTTTTGTCGTCTACGTAATATGTATCAGACTTGGAACGTGCCGGATGGTCTGGAGGAAAGTCAAACAGATCAAAACTGATATCAGCCGGCACTATTTCCGGTGCTTCCACAACATCAAAATCCTTAAAATCAGGCAGATTAACAATGCGTTGGGTTAGCTCATAAATTGGATTGCCGGGAGTACGGGACAAATCCGGCATATCCAAAAACCGTTTGAGCCGTTTATTCTCTGGGTCGGTTTTTGATCCAAGGATTTTTCGTAACGAATCCGCTTCCGGTGATTGAGCGGTTATTTGTTCCCTCATAGTAGTAACTTTCTAATTAAAACGGCAACCAAAATTATAATAGAAAAGAATAGGCCCATTAAAAACGAGTCATAAAATATCGGCTCGTAGGCAATATTGCTCAGAGCCCGGGATTTGACTAGGCGGTTTTTAATGGAAAAAATAACCAGAGTTGCCGCGCTCCAGGCCAGTATAAATAGCGTAATAAAAAACAATGTTTTTACAAGTAGCGAAGCCGTTTGTGGCTCAATTTTCCAGATGATTAAACCTAACCCGAAAAGCGAGCTAACTAAAGCCGCCCGGACCCCATAAATTTGCCACTGCATATGTTGATTTTAGCAGAAAAAATGATTTTAGGCAAATAAAAAATTGTAGAATTTGCGTGGGCGAAGGGACTCGCCTACAAGTAAAATTGTCTCCCGACAATTTTCTTGCAGGCCGCTGCTCGCGGTTTTGCTCGCCGTATGCGAGCAAAACAACGCTGCGCCCTTCTTGTCCCTACGCAAGCCAAGCAGTTGGCTTGCTTCGCCCGAAACCAGCATAAAATAAACCCCACCAAGGTGGATTATTTTATGTGGCGCGCCACTCGAATGGGGGTGATTTTGAGGCACTCTGGTCAAACAAAAACATCCCCTCGGAGATGTTTATTTTAGATTAATAAGTTTTTCGGGATTTCTACTACGCGCTTTTGGTCGTACGATTCGTAGGCCGCTAAAGTTATGTATAAATTCCTGTATGCTTCATCAGCGGTTACGGGTAACTTTTTGCTAGTCAACACGGAATTCACAAAATCCATAATACAAGCCGCGGTGGAAGAAGCATATGGAGAGTTTTTCAGTACTTCATTTCTTGGTAAGTTTTGTAAGTCAATCTTGAATTTTTCCATTGTGTCTGTGACGGGATTTATTTTTAAAGTTCCTTTTGTGCCCAGAACTTCTTCTACTTCTTCTGGCTCCTGGTTGTTTAATTTGCCATCTAATAAAATGCTCATGCCTCCATTTTCATGAAACAATGTCACAACGGCAGTATCTAGCGCATCCCCCTCTTTATAATAATTGCCCATAGATGCCGAGACTGCGATTACTTCTGATCCCATCAAAGCTCTGGCAAGATAAACAAGATGAAAGCCATGATCGTGGAATGTTCCTCGGCCGGCTCCTTCACTCTGATTGCGCCAGGGGGTTGTCAGTGACGGGTTAATGGATGCCATGCCAGTATTTAGATTTTCAAGCCGAACCATAAAGGGCGTGCCGATTTTTCCAGAGGCGATTACTTCTAATGCATTTTTATATCGCCGACCGTAAATATAATTATGGACAACAGAAAAATTCAAACCAGACGTGGAGGCCAAAATTTTCTGGGCATCCTGCAGCGTTCTTGCAAAAGGTTTCTCTACAAGTATATTTCTGCAATAATGCGCTACCCTAGGAATTACGTCTGCGTATAAATTATGAGGTAGCATAATGTCCGCCATATCTACTTGTTCGGTTTCAAACATCGTCTCCAGAGAAGTATATTGTTTAACTAAATTTGGAAGTATAGCTTGAACTAAATTTCTATTTTCTGGATTAGGATCAGCTATGGCAATCACCTCAATCAGGTCTTGCAATAATCTATACGCTGGAGCATGAAAAAATTGTGCAGCAATACCGCAACCTATGATACCTACTCTGAATTTCGGGGGCATAAACAGCTCCTTGTGATTGTCAAAGAATACAATAACAATACAAGAAAAAAATTAGATGTCAAGGTTGTGTAGGTGGGACTCGGCTTTGACTAAAATTTTGCCGTCGCAAAAAATGGGCGAAGGGACTCGGTCTCGCCTCTAGCCTCGTCAGTCACTCGGCTCGGGCTGACCACCACCTCGCGTGATTTTCCGCCGAATGCGGAAAATCACATGCTCCGGCGTTCGAGTCCCTACAGAAGTGAAGCAGTTCACTTCTTTCGCCAACGCGATATTAAGAATATAAAAAGGCATCCATGGGGACGCCTTTTTATATTCTTATAGCGCGGGCGAAGGGACTCGAACCCTCGATCTCCTCCGTGACAGGGAGGCGCTTTATCCAACTAAGCTACGCCCGCAATTTACGATTATTCTACCCGATTTTTATCAAAAAGAAAAGCGGTTTGTTGCCGCTTAATTATGTTAGCACTATCTATTGTACGATTCTCTTTGCGCTGCCGAAGAAAGTATGTTAAAGCCGGTTTCTTCGTCAAACGGGTTTTGCTTTTTAAAATCAGCCAGCGACAGGGCGCCGCGATGGCTTATGCCCGATCTTATCCCGCCAAGAAGAGTGTGGATTATAGTTTTTGCCGAACCCTTTATTTTAACTTCTAAAGGAATTCCTTCGGGAGCTTTTTTTAATGCCTCAGTAATCGGATCCTCGTAGCCCATAGCTGTAAAACGTTCTATCGCCGCCTCAATTGATGCCATTCCTGCGTAACGCTTATGCCAACCGTCCGGCTTTTCGTAACTTTCTCCCGGCGTTTCTTCGGTACCGGCAAAGAGCGTACCGATCATAACAGATGAGGCACCAGCAAGAAGAGCGTGGGTAATATCACAGCCAGCCCGGATATTGCCATCTGCGCAAAGGGGCGGGATTTGTTCCGGCTTGTAACAATATTTTGCGATCAAATTCCAATATATTTCTAAAATAGCAAACAGCTGCGGTACGCCGATGCCGGTACTGATGCGTGTGGTGCACGGTCCGCCGGGGCCGATGCCTATTTTAAGTCCCTGCACGCCTTCACGGATTAAAGCAACGGCTTGTTCCGCGGTGCCTATATTGCCGATTACAAGTTCATAATCTCCCAGTTGTTTTCGAAACGAGCGAATCGCATTTTTAACCGAAGTGGAATTGGCCGAAGTCACATCCATAACGATCACATCGGCGTTCTTTTTCTTGAGCTCTTGAGCGCGCTCTATAAAATCGCCAACTGCTCCGATAGTTCCGCCAACCACAAGATTACCCCGTTGGTCCAAATTTGCCAAAGGATATTTCTGCAGGCGCTCAATGTCTTTGGCGGAAATCAGGCCGACGATATTATCATGAACGTCAACCACGGGTAACTTTTTAATTTTATTCTGTTTTAATTTTTCTATGACTTGTTTAACAGACAGCGCTTCTTCAAGAGTTGCCGCTATCAAGCCCCTTTTTCCTTTAACCGGCTTTCTGGGCGTCATGTGGAAACTTACGCATTCGCATTCATCTACAAACCGGACATCCCTTTGTGTCAGAAGACCAGACAATCTTCCATTGCTATCTTTAACCACTAAACTGCCAACTTTATGCTGGCTCATCATATTTTTGGCTTCGCCAATCGTGGCGGACGCTTCTACGGCATAAGGATTTTCAATCAGGTAATTATGCGCTCTTTTGGTTATACCAATCTCCTGTGCCTGGCGATCGGGAGTACAGAATCTATGTATAATGCCGATTCCGCCTTCCAATGATTGGGCAATTGCCATTTTCGATTCGGTAACATCCAGCATGTTGGCCGAAACCAGGGGCTGTTTCAGCGGTACATTGGTTGAGAAATGCGTATTTAGCGTGATTGCATCTCTGGAATCAGCTAAATTTTCTCCCAGGGGCGGTAAGATTATGTCTCTATAAGTCCTGCCTCTAAATCGCGCTAAGTAGGCCGATATTTCTTGGTTCATGTGGCTCCTTTTTAATGTGCTTCAGTTGCGTCTCGGTCAGTATACCCGGTAGTGAAACATCCAGCAAGTAAAAATGAAAAAACTGTTTTATTCAAACAGTTCCGTCGTATCGCGAAGTTTTTTCCGTTTCCCATGGGAAGCGGACCCATTTGGTTTTCTTCCGCGCGTAAAAATCTGGTTTTACCGATTCTTCGTTGCAAAATATGGATGCGACTCTGAATCCGTGCCCGAGAGAAGACAAAAGCCGCTCTACGGTTCCGCCGGTGTCAACAATATCATCCACGATTAAAGTATCTCTGGTCATATCGTCCTTGTTGAGTATGAGCGAAACATCCAGCAGGTGGGCAAGTTTTACCGCCAGAGGTAATCCGCCCTTCGGTATGCCGTATATGCTTTTAAAGTTCTTATCTTTGGCCCATTGGGCGATTTTTTCAGCATCTTCGTCAAATTGAGCCCAAGTATATATTTCCGCGTCCTTTTCCGTCATTTCCGTTTCTCCTTGTAATTTTTAAATATGCTAGGGAAAAGCTATCAAGGAAATGTTTTTTTAACAAGTGCCGGCGGGCTTTTCTGTTTAAAATCAGTAGCTCATCGCCAGCTGGCGATGAGCTACTGATTTGTTCCGTGTGTCGGCGGCTGGATTCGAACCAGCGACCCTCGCCTTATGAGTGCGATGCTCTGCCCCTGAGCTACGCCGACATTTTTGCCTTCGGCAAGTTCTATCCTGGGAAATTTGAGCCATTACCCGCGATTTTATCGCCGATGGCTACGCAGACTTGCGTCTGCTAAATTTCCCGTTGAAGTGCTGGATAAGCACTTCAACCCGTTTCACTACGCCGGCATTTATAATTCTTAATTCATTTTACTATTTTTTCAGCCAATTTTCAATGAGATGGTTTTAAAACTCCTTTCGTGGCGAAATTTATGATTTTTGAATAAGACGAGGAAGATGAGTAAAATGCCCGGAAACGTAGCAGTGGCTACGGTGAGGACATTTTACGAAATCTGACGAAGTATTATTCAAAAATCAGAGATTGCAGCAGAAATGGGGTTTTGAAACCATCTCGGTGTCTTAGGCGAGCCGTCTTGTGCAGCGATTAACATTTGTTGACAACTCAAAATATAAAATAGTTTATAATTTAAAGTAAGACCCGGTCTATAAAAGGAATTAATGACGGCCTGTTGTTAACTTACAACTAGTTGACAGCAGGTGTCTTATTTTCAAAAAAGAATGGCTAAACGAAAATTGACCTGGACGGTGGTATTAATTTTAGCGTTGGTGTTAGCAGTGCTTATACTAATGAACGGTCGTGACCAGCTTGCCGTCCAACAGACAACGAGTCCGATGCCGACCCCGACCCCGACGTCTGCCAAAATGACTGCTAAAAAACCGCCGGTTTCCGATACTGCCCAGCAAACGCAGGTATATTCCGAGGTTGTAAAACAATATGTCGGCAGGCATATCCAATTTGATGCTAATTGTCAGGCAATACCGACGCAAACAACATTTAAGAACGGAGCCGCGGTTTTATTGGATAACCGTTCCGGTGATGCCCGTACGATCAAGATTGGCGATGTTTCTTATAGTTTCCCGGGCTACGGTTATAAAATTTTGACGTTGTCCAGCTCCACTCTGCCGAAAACACTTAATCTTAACTGCGGTTCGGCGGTCAATGTCGGCTCTATACTGATACAAAACTAGAACTAGAGCGATAAAAAATTTTCCTGGAGGAGGTATATTTAATAAGCAGAGTCCATAATTAATTGTTTTAATAACTTAGGGCGTTGCTTGGTCATTGATCAACTCATAGCTGATTGATTACCCCGGAGCGTTCTTGTCGTCAAATGATGACAAAAAGAAAAAAAGTATGGTCGATCGTTCTGATTCTTGCCATAGCTTTGATTGTGTTTGTACTCGTGAATAAGCGAGATGGTTTTTGGCCTGCGAACCCGACACCATCGGGAAGTGTTAACGAAGGAGTCGGTCCGACGACCAGCCAACTTAGGTCTGGCACTGCCGCTCTTACTAAAAAATATACTGAGCTCGTGAGCCAATATCAAGGAAAGCATTTTCAATTCGACATGAATTGCCAGATGATTCCTAATTATTCAACATTCAAAAATGGCACTGCAGTTATGTTTGACAACCGTTCCGGAGATGCCCGCTATATAGTAATAGGAGGAAATTCTTATTATTTCCCGGGATATGGTTACAAGATTCTGCCGCTTTCTAACAGCAAGGTTCCCTATACGGTTAATATCAGTAAATGCGGCGCTGCCGTCAATGTGGGTTCGATATTGTTGCAGAAATAAATTTTGATATTAAAATAAAAACCCCAATAGGGGTTTTAGCGACAAATAGTTTGCATCGCCATGGAATCTGGTCCAAAGGTATCTGGCCAACTGAAACATTTACTTGGCTTGGCGGTCATTAAGGAATAAAGAAGAAATGAGGTCAAAATCGCTATGGCTAATGGGAACGGCCAGTTTTTCATTTTTCCTCCAGAGATTTAAAAAGCTGTGCATATAGTAGCACAGCTTTTTAATGCCGTCAATAATTTGTTGCGGGGACAATCAATCGTTGGAACTCATTCCCAACGATTAGTTAAGATAGTTCTTCGGCATTACTTAGAAAATAAAAAAGCAGAATAATTATTCCGCTTTATCTGGATAAAGTCTTCTATATTCAACTGAACGACCTTCTTTTTCCGCTCGTTCAATGCCCAGCCTCATACCTCTTGAAAAACCATAATCAGTGTAGACAATGGTGGCTTCAGCCAACGCTCCCCATATCAACCCCGCTTCAATCCCAAGTTTTCTCTCTTCTGGCTTATTGTCATCTAATACTCCAGGCTGAGTATATAACAGATGGCTTGCAATAGGTGCCTCACCTCGCAAGAGACAGTCATGCAAACATGCACGAGCGTAGGTAAGGTTTCTCTCTACATCACCTGCAAAAGGACTTTCTACAACTACTTTTCTCATCTACTTCCTCCGTAAATAGTAAGTTCTGACAAAAGAATAGCAGTTATTTATTTTTATTCAATGTCCTGTTCTTATTCTCAACCCTATCAACTAAAATAACCTAGATTTCTCTAGGTTATTTTTCATGTTGCAAAATTGGGACGTAGTTGGCATCTTTTGATCCCCAGTATCAGGGAGATTTATGGGTTTAGTTTTATCAATTAAAAAGCGGATTGATATTATCGCACCGCTTGACTCAGCTTAGCCGAGAGAAACACTATCAGAGGCCTTGAAGACAATCTTCCGCTCTCTTGGATTATCTGGCCAATGCCTCACAACATCCTCAATCATGGCCAGAGATGTTTTGAAGTTGGCCTGAACCGACTGAATTCCAGCACTTAGGGCCAGTGGATCGCCATCCTCAGCAACAAATGAAGCACTGTCTTCCCTGTAAGGAAGCGTATGGGACGGCTTGTTATCGGGGCCGTAGTAAACTGTCTTACCCTTTCTCTTACGAGCAAAGGTGAACATAACTCTGCCAGCCATGACATAACTCCGTAGTTCGGTTCTGCCGAACTTTCCAGCCATGCCCCTAGATTTACACTTGTCGATGGCCTCATACATCCCGTTCCGATAGACACTTCTGACAAACTTATCAAAAGTATGCTGAAGGACATGAGACTGAGCATTGCAATATGAATCAATGTCGTGTTCAACCCATTCTTCACCAACTACGTCTTTCATCATGAACTGTAGGGTGGTTTGAACTGTAACTGCTCGGTCAAGAATGTTACTTGCTCCCAAATCGAGAATATTGGGAACTGGATGCTCGGCATCTCGTTCATACATTGCCCTGTACTTGGTGGCAAGTTCATCTGTCCCAGTCCTGAGATGCTCAAAGGCATCCGTAAGAATTTGTGCGAGATATGGCTCGATATGCCAGAAATCATATTTTTCATCGCTTGGGATGACCAGTGCTTCAAGGTAGTCAATCAGATAAAGAGCGAAGGCTTTCTGACCTTTCCAGGTAACATTTCCATTATTGCCAAAGCTGGCAACGTATTTACGAAGTCTCTCAATCAGGTCTTTTTTGTGCATGCCCTCTCCTTTGTGAACGAACGGAAGTAGCTTTATGATATCATAGTTCCTACATAAGTCAAGCTAAAAGGTCTGATAATAAGAGTATTGGTTCCGCCCAATAGGTAGCGGAATATTCACGAAAAGGAGCATATATTTGAGGTGACGAGGATAGAACCTGTTTGGGGCGGTAAGCCATTACCCAAGATTTAATTTTGTTAGAAGTTAGTAAATTAAAACCGCCATTATTGGCGGTAGACAAACTAACAAAACACGTCGGCATCCCCAGCGCTTTCTGGCCACCACCGATTAAGAATGTCGAGATTATTCGAAGAGTGTCCAACGGGCATTTTTTCAAAAACACCTCGATGAAAATTAGGATCGATGTAGCGAAGCTGTAGAGCCCCCTGCCGATGAAGATCTCGCAATCTATTGTAGCCCACTTCTCCAAATTGGGCAGTCTGAACATCGCTCGTAATAAGAAGGCCAGAGGTCTTGAGTGTCCGTATTGCTTCGTTCAAAATATTAAGCTTTTCCCTGTCAGAAATGGGTAGGAAACCTTTTTCGCAATGTGAAGAACAAGATGGAATTGACATGATCTCAGATAGAATTACGAGATTGAATGTATCATTTGCAAATGGCAAATGCTGGCCATCTGCATTTACTGCGCAAATGCATGAGGAATACCTGGACAGATTCCGTGCATATGTTTTTTTCCAATTGAGTTCCACTCCGATGTATTGTGCTGTATTATCGCGAAATTTTATCAGGTCAAATCCTGATTCTCGCCAACCATCCAATACCTTTGTTGCCTCGGCTCTGCGCTCGAGTGAGGTTATGTCAAAAAGCCATGGACGTGATCTAATCCCCAAATCGAGTATTTTCAAGTAACTTAACATTTCATCTCCCCCTTGTTCGCAAAATCAAGGTAATACAACATTATCACTTTCCGGTGATAATGTCAATGTTGTTGCGGGGACAGCCACCCGTTGGAACCGACTCTGCCAGTAAGAAATTAGTGGGAAAAATCTTTAGATTCTATTTAGAAAAATAAAAGAGGCCCTTAAGCCTCGTTTTTGCAATTTATCTACGGAATTTTTCAGTAACCCCTTTGAATATTTTTTCGGTAGAAAAATGGTGGCCATCCACAAGTTCAACAATCTTGTTTTTTTGCGGATGGTTATAGATATAATTTTCATCACCACATTTAGGACATGTGATATGGCAAGTTTCGGTTTTATTAAAATTCCAATAATCTCCGCCAGTACAGGAATATGGCTCGACGTACCACCTGCCCTGGACAAAAGACCATGCGCCCAATCTGCTTTTCTTGTGGCACTTAACGCACTTTACCAAAATCCGCTGAATTGCTTCCAGTTTTTGCTTCAAAACCTCTGACTTGTCGGCATTTAATTTATCGAGCTTGCGTTGAATTGCCGTAATAGTGGCCATGAATGCTCCTTCTTCAAATTTAAACTTGCTGGCACCAAAATATCATAAAATGTTCTAACCCGCAATATTGTTCGAACAAAATAACCCAGCAAAAGCTAGGTTATTTTTCATGTTGCGGGGGGTTGGAAGATGTCAGGGCTTATTTAAGGGGGCTGGATTATTATCCAAGGTTTAATTTCGTGAGATTGTGGTAAAAAAAAGCGGTCGAATTATCGTGCCGCTACGATGACGTTTTATGCTAATAGTCCACCGAAGTAGTGATGTTCGCCCAACTTTTGTCCAGAGTGCACACCAGCATGGTAAGACGTCGCGATAATATATTCGTATCCTTGGAAACCTCTGAAGTCATTTTGTTCAACCCGATTTAGATATTGTAATATATGGTCATTGTCCTCAAGTCTTTCAGGGCCTCTTCCACCCGTAAATACATTTTCGCTATAGTTTCGCATCAAAGCTCGTTTTAGAAATGGAATCGCTCTCTTATCATACCAGCCGCCGTAATGCATAACCCAAACAGGTTTCTCCGCTATCCAGATAACCGTTGTTCCATAACTTGAATTTGATCCCGGAGAAACGAAATAGTAATCAAGTAATGAAAGGGCGCCTTTCTTAAACGGGATACTTTTTGATCCGGGAAGATCGGCTACTGGAACTTTGGGAACGGGCATTGCCCAGCCACTTTTCATAGCTTCAAAGAAGAAAGATTTGATCATTTCTTCGGCTTTTTCAGGAGGTTTGTGTACTTCGCACATGTTGTTCTCGTCCTATAATCCTATAATTTCCCCGCCCAAGGAACAATATTCTCTTCAATCAAGCAAAGCCTGGATTTATTATTATGAACTACGCTTTCGTAAATAGTTACCGATGCATTTTCAAAAACACCTTCTTTGTATCGCTTCACAGCTTCTTCGATTGAAAAATGGTGAATTAACCGTTGGAAAAGAATAAGCCAATGTCCGTGAACAACAATTATTACATCCTGGTCGTCATAATCTCTCCCAAGAGTGCCAAGAAAACTATGAATTCTTAATTCTATATCCGGCCAGTTTTCACCGCCAAGTGCGCGAAAGTGATAAAGACCCTCTCTCTCTTTTCTTCTATTCTCGCCCGGAAATATTTTCTCAATTTGTTCTTGGGTTAAGGTGTGATAAACACCTCTTTGTCCCTCGGCCAGTCGCGGGTCTTCATAAACTCTGGCGTCAGGATACATTAAACTCATTGTTTCTCTTGAACGTTGATAGTAGGAAACATAAAAAATATCAAAATTGCCAAACCTATCTCGCAAATATGTGCCGGACAATACTGCTTGTCTACGACCACGCGGCGTCAAAGGATAGGCGTGTGTTGCAACATCAAATTGCGCTCTCTCATCAGCTGTTCTTATATTGCCTTCAGATTCGGCGTGCCTTACTAAAACTAATTGTCGTGGCCAACCCATTTCTGCCTCCAAATTTTCAAGTTTCAAAGTATAACAAAACAATACGCCAAAACTGGCGTATTGTCAACTCTGTTGCGGGGGACGGATTCGAACCGCCGACCTTTGGGTTATGAGCCCAACGAGCTGACCACTGCTCTACCCCGCTGTTTGAAAATATAACCCAATTTTACAAAAAACGCAATTTTACTTAATAAAAAACCCTTCTAGGGTTTAATTTAAGCTGATGGTGTAAGAAGCTCGGTTTGGAATTTTCTTAACAAAACTCCGGTTTTGTTGAATTCCTCCATGAATTGCTTGAATAATTCGCTACCCAATACGGCTAACAGTGTCCAATTAAATGTTTGGTCCATCAAGCGAAAATCTTGATGATGGATAGAGAGAGTTTTGGTTGTCACAAGTTGCTGGCTTAAATCCTCGCATTTTTTGGCAAGCTCATTTTTTACCTCAAGGGTGGTTTCTTTGTCCCATCCTTTTCTAAACTCTTCCGAGTCCAGATTATCATAATTCTCATACAAAAAAGTTACAGCTTGCAACCAAATTCTGTGCAAAAATACTGCTTCTTCAAGAACGCCATTATCCACCCGAACCAAAGAATCGGAAATAAAACCCATAAACATACAAAGCCGGCTTTTAGCACAAGCAATATCTTTGAGTAATTTCCATGCTGGGTCATCTGCCTGGGCGGGTATTAACTTTTCAAGAATTTCTAGGGCGATTCTATTTTGCGATGACATGAGAGCTTCTCTTACGGATTTTCCAGTTAGTTCTTCAGCAAAAATATCCTGAACTTTCCTATTGGTCATATCAGCATCTCCCAGATTTCAATGAGCAATTATTTTAATAAATATGCTACGGTACCCATTTTGTCAACAATGGCATTTCTTTGGCTAGAGCGAGCCACATCAAAATTACAAACCCTAAGCCCCTCCCCAGTTTAATAAACTGGGGAGGGGCGTGCGTTTAGCATCCCGTTCGACGGGACGACGACCCTTTGGGGTCGGCGCTAAGATAATCTATACCGAGAGGATGTTATTCCAGCGGAGGCGAGGCTTTTTGTGAGAAATCCCGTAATCGGGTGGATTGAACAAAAAGACTCGCGCAGCTGGGCACAAGTCTTTTAATAATTAAATTTGTAATTTTTGAAGTGGCGAGCGGCTATTTCATTTTTCTGCGAATAAACGCCGGAATATCAAATTCCGTATCATCTAATGTTGCGTCAATCACTTCTTTGACCTGGCCGTTTGATTGGGAGTTTCCCCCGTTTTTAATTTGTCCATTGCCGGTGGCTTCCTCAAATAGCGTTGGTCCAACTTGCGGCTTAGTTGACTTAGGCATGCCATTATTAAAGCCGGTTGCGATAACGGTAACTTTTATCTCTCCCTTCTTTAACTTGTCATCTTGGACGGCTCCGAATATTACCTTGGCATCCGGGTCTATTTTGTCAGTGATGATTTTAGCGGCTTCATTTATCTCAGCCATTGCCAAATCCGTGCCTCCGGAAATATTGAAAAGCACGCCGTGGGCGCCGTCTATGGAAACTTCAAGAAGCGGCGAGCTGATGGCAGTTTTAGCGGCGTCTATTGCCCTATCCTCTCCGCTTGCAAAACCAATACCCATCAGGGCGGAACCGGAATTTGACATCACAGCTCTCACATCTGCGAAGTCCACATTGATGAGGCCGGGGATGGTAATTAAATCTGAAATTCCCTGAACGCCCTGCCTTAAAACATCGTCTACCTTGGCAAATGCTTCAAGCAATGGGGTTTTGCGGTCAATTATTGAAAGAAGCCGGTCATTGGGGACCGTTATCAGGGCGTCAACGTTCTCTCTCAAAAGATGCCAGGCATCTTCGGCAATGCGTGAACGAGCGGCACCCTCAAAAGAAAATGGCTTAGTTACAACGCCGACGGTAAGTGCGCCGACATCCCTGGCAATTTCTGAAATTACTGGTGAAGCACCCGAGCAAGTCCCGCCGCCTAATCCGCCGCAAATAAAAACCATATCGGAACCCTTCAGGGCATCTTGTATTTCATCTTTGCTTTCGCTTGCCGCTTGTCTGCCGATTTCCGGATTCATCCCCGCGCCTAAACCGCGAGTAAGGTTTTTACCGATTAGAATTTTAGTCGGAGCATTCGCGACATTAAGGTCTTGCGCGTCTAAATTCACGGCAACAAACTCCACACCGTGGATTTTGGTGGTCATCATTCTCTGTATTGCCTTATTGCCCCCGCCGCCGACACCGACAACCTTAATTCGGGCGAAGGTTTCAAATGGAGGTTTGAGTTGCGCCATAGTGTTAATTATCCTTTTGTTTATCATATAACAAAAAGGCGTGCAATATGCACACCTGTTACTAGTCTGTGGATAACTTAGATGATTGTGTTTAGTTTTCTTTTAATTCTTCCTTAAGTTTACGCATTCCATCAAGCAAACGGTCGCTTGTTCGTATGGCAATTTCATGCGGATGAACACCGGTTGCATGGGAACGTTCCAAGTTTCGTGAAACACGGCGTTCAATATGTCGTATATTGCGCCTTACGCGTTCTTCGTTGAAACGACGTCCAGCCAGGAGTTCATCGGCGGCGGCAATCAGACCTCCGGCGTTGCCGATAAAATCAACAACATACGCGATTCCGCGTTCTGCCAGCATCTGGCCATGACGCGCCGGGTCTGCTAGCTGGTTATTAGCCGGACCCGCAACGATTGGGCACTGCAGCAAAGGAATTGTTTCGTCATTCAAAACCCCGCCGCCCGCACACGGGACAAGCGCGTCGCCGGCGTGGGTAAAAATATCCTCAGGTTTTACGATAGTGGCGCCAACTTCATGCCGAATTCTTTCAATAGCGCGCGGGTTAACGTCGCAGGCGACAATACGCGCACCCAGTTCTTTGAGAAGGCGGGCTAACCTGAATCCAACCTCGCCTGCACCCTGGAATATAAATGTGCGTCCTTTCACATCGGTAGAATTAAATTTGAAATTCAGTGCGGCACGGATAGAAGCAAGACATCCTTCGGCCGTGTAGGGAGCTGGATTACCGCTAGAACCGTCACCCTTGCTGCATCCGACCACGTAAGTGGTGGTTTCAGCCACAACGCCCATATCGTTAACGTTTATGTTCATGTCTTCAGCAGTAATATACATTCCCAGCAGCCGGTTGACGATGCGGCCATATTCCTGAAGGAGCTCCGGGGTTTTTTGTGTTTCCGGGTCCCCCATAATTACCGCTTTTCCCCCGCCCAAATGATAGCCGTCTTCCCAGAGATTTGCGGCTTTGTAGGTCATGCCGCGCGCAAGACGAATAGCGTCAATCGTCGCTTCTTCAAGATTTGCATACATTTTAAACCGCGTTCCTCCAAGTGCGGGACCCAAAACTGTGCTGTCAATGCAAAGTAAAACGGAAACCCCGAATTTAGGCAGTTTTTCAATTATCAGACGTTCATATCGTTCATCAAAAACCAAATTGTTGCCTTCCATAACGCCTCCGCTTCTTGCGTAAGTTGTCATGTTAAAAATCTGCCTTCACGCTAGTACTATCGGAGGCAAAATGCAAGAATCTAAAAACGGCTTTACGGCCGTTTTTAGATTTCAATTATCTCGTAGATGTTTATGGTAGAAAATTCTTGAACCACCTGCCCACTTTAGAGGCGGTTCCGGCATAGGAAAATCTGGCGGATAGCGGCAATTTGCCGCCGGAATATTCTTTTTCAAATCCCCAGAGTACCAGTCCAACCGCAACCGCAAAAGCCGGATCTGATATCTTATCTGACAAGCCTTCCAAATAATAATCTCCGCCCACGCGTACCGCCAGTTTTAGGCGGTTTTTGGTGAAGACGGGCAAGCCACTGAGATTGGCTCCCCCACCGGCCAAGACTACGCCTGCAGGCAGAAGATAGCCGCGTTGGAGCTTTTTCATTTCATCGGAAATGAAGTCAAAAAGTTCGGCAACGCGCGAATCAATTATTTTAGCTATTTGGGCGCGCGGGACTACAAAATTTTCTTCGCCCAGAAGTTCAGACAGGTCAACTTTGTCCTTTTTGCTATTTTGTTCATTGTCGGTAAGGCCGTGCTGGCATTTGATCTCTTCGGCCCTGTCCATAGAAGTGCGGAAAGCAACAGCCAGATCATTTGTAATGTGCCTGGAGCCGATTGGCAGAATTGCGGTGTGAACCAAATCGCCCTCATGAAAAAGAGCTATTGAGGAAACTCCGCCGCCGAAATCAATGCTCAATACGCCGTGCTCGCGCTGATGCTTATCAAGCACTGCTTTTGATGCTGCCAATGGCGCGAAAACAAATTCCGCCACTTCAATATCATTAGCGTTGATACATTTGGCGAGATTACGAATGTACGGAGACAGTCCTTCCACGAGCAGGACGTCCGCTTCCAGCCGCACCCCCTTCATGCCTAGGGGATTTTTTACATGTTCCTGCGCGTCTATGGTGAAATTCTTTGGGATGGTATGAATTATTTCGCGGTTAGGGGGAAGATTGATAGTAGAAGCGGCGTCGATCACGCGGTCAATGTCATTCTGGGTTATTTCATTGTCGGCGCGCGATACCACAATTACTCCTCGCGATGGCTGGGTGCGGATATGAAGGCCGTTGGCTGAAACATAAGCTCTGCCTACTTTGGCTCCGGCCATCGTTTCTGCTTTTTTGACCGACTCCCTGACGTTATTAATGGTTTCTTCCATGTCAAAAACCACGCCCTTTCGCAAGCCGTTGGAGGGAGAACTGCCGACGCCGATTATTTGAGGATGCAAAGTTTCGCGGTCCAATTCCGCGATGATTGTTTTAACGGCGTGGTTGCCTATATCTATGCCGGTAATGAGGTTTTGGCGGGCCAAAACAGAATTTAGTATCTAGAATTTAGAGTCTAGAATAAAATCAAGAATCCAAAAGCTAGAGTTCAATTTTATTTATTACTTTATTTTGCAGTGAGAACATTTTATCTTTTTCTGCGGTGTGAATGGCTAAAAACGCAAGCTTGTAATCCAAACTGACGCTCTCGCGAACCGCGTATTTCTTGGCCACGGGGAGACAGATAAATATATCACCCAAGCTTATTATATCATCATTTCTCGTTTTTGCATCTTTCTTCTCTTGCAACGGGAAAGAAAGAACATCAGTCGCTCGGTTTTTGTCACGATATTTCTTGTTCAGTGCTTTAATCCTTCCCTCCCCCACGAGATTTACCGACAGTTCTAATTTTTTGTATTCCAAACCCGCTTCTTTCGCGCCGACCTCCAAAATCTTCTTGAAAAAAATGCCGTTGTATTTCCTGTCAGTCGTAAAATTATTGAAAATAAGGTCAGCCATTGCTTAAAATTAGCAATAAATATAAGAAATTACAAACCAAGCTCACCCCCTCAAAAATTATCCGCT
This sequence comes from Candidatus Yanofskyibacteriota bacterium, assembly GCA_016181055.1. Taxonomy (GTDB): domain Bacteria; phylum Patescibacteriota; class Minisyncoccia; order 2-02-FULL-40-12; family IGHO2-01-FULL-4-A; genus 2-01-FULL-44-17. The sequence goes on along the minus strand of JACOZZ010000054.1, from coordinate 4,729 downwards.
CGCCATTACGCCTTCTATCACCACTCTAAATTCCCAGCGAGAATTTGTCATTCCGTTGAAAGCGTGGATTCGCCTCGCAGTGGGCTACCGCCCAAACATTATACTGCTCGGCGACCATGCAATCCACCCTTTCAACGGTGCTATAAGGCATAACGGCCTCGCCTTTGGATAATTTTTGATGGGGCTTGCCTTGTCTTTATTTTCAAGGTTTTTCGTACTATTGACTTTAATGTAGTTTGGGTGTATAATTAAGACATACGATGAAGAATCGTTAAGGTTCTTAAAAATCCAAGTGGGAGCCCCACCACTAGAAAAACGGGATAACCTCGCTTGGCTTGCGAGGAAAAGGTGGAGGTGTGAAGATGACCGACAAAAAACTTCGTTTCCTTAGAATCGTCGTGGGGCTAGAACAAATTCATGCAAGTCGTAAGGCGGGGTGGGCCCGCAACGTTCTTGATGAATGTTTGGGTTGTCCTTCTGGATACGGAGATATCCGAGATGAAAATCCAAATGGTTTCTGGGGAGAAGCCCTGCAACTTTTCAAGCAGAACGGATTGGATGTGGAGGCCTTTTTGGTCGAGTTTCGGAAGCGACTAGAGGAAGATAAGTGCCACGACGCGTGTGTTGTTCTAAAAAGCAAAGAAGTGCTCGACTGGATTGAGGAACACATCTAACGCGAAAAACGAAGTTGCCAGCCAAACTTTACCAATAAGGCAGGGCGAGACCGCATTTGAAGCACCAGTAGTATCGGTGCTTTTTTTTGGAAAAATAATTCTCAAAAATTACAAACCTAAGCCCATCAGCAGATGGGCGTGCGTTTAGCATCCGCTTCGGGCGGATGGCGATTCTTTAGGAATCGACACCAAGATAATCAATACCGATAGGATGTTATTCCAGCGGAGGCGAGGCTTTTTGTGAAAAATCCCGTAATCGGGTGGATTGAACAAAAAGAGCTCGCGCAGCTGGGCACGAGCTCTTTGGTACAGGTTGGGTTGTAATTTTTGATGGAGTAAGCATTAATTCTTGTTTCTGACCCCCAGCCAAATTTTTGTTTGCGGGGCAAGTTCAAACTCTTTTTCAATATCAAAAACCTCTTTTTTATTGTGTCCGCGAGCGAATTCTTTAAGCAGCGTATCCTCCACGATTTCTTTTCCATGTCTTTCTAATGTTTCTACGATTTCGGGATTCTCTGCATCCCATGCCGCGTAAACTTTTTCATCCATCCAGTTTTAGGGTGTCCGGCTGGCTGGTATCATAATATACGCGCTTGATATTCAATTCATCCATCAGTAATCGTTCCAAATTCAACTCAAATTTTTCCGTTTTCTTGAGAGTAATGCTGGCTAGCGGCTGGCGTACTTTTATCCCCCGCTCTTTTCTTTGTGCCAAACCATGCGCCACAGCATCCCGCAATTCTGCCATTTGTGCTTCAAGTTCCGGATTGAGGAGTTTCTTTTTGGTTTTAGGCCAATCCTCCAGATGTACTGATTCTTTCCGATTATCCAACTTTTTGTAAATATGATCGGCGAGGAAGGGTGTAAATGGTGCGAGTATTTTGCTTAATTCTGCCAATAGAAAGCGCAGTAATTCAACTGCTTGTTCAAGCTCATTTTTGCCGGTCGGTCTTTGAAAGCGTTGGCGCGAACGGCGAATCCACCAATTGGACAGATCGTCCACAACAAATTTTTCTATTTCACGAGCAGCTGTTGTCAGGTCGTAATTATCAAGCGACCCGGCTGCATTATGCACCAGGGTATTCAACCGCGAAAGTATCCAAAAATCCAATTGACCGAACGGAGATGCTTTCATTTTTTTGCCGCTTGGTTTGGCATATAACTCAAAAAATCTTAAGGAGTTAAGCATGGTCATAATAAAGCCGTTCATTTTTTTGCCGATATCATTTACGGAAAACAACTTTGGGTCAGCCGGATCATTTACCGTATAAAAGTACCACCTTGCGGCATCCACGCCGAATTTTTCGATGATAACCCAAGGGTCAACTGCGTTGCCAAGCGATTTGGACATCTTTTTTCCTTTTTCATCCAGAACATGGCTATACGAAACAACGTTTTTATATGGCGCTTTCTTGCCAAGCAGAGTTGAAACCGCAAGCAGTGTGTAAAACCAGCCGCGAGTTTGGTCTATGCCTTCGGAAATAAAATCAGCCGGGAAATTCGCGCCGAACTCATTCTTATTTTCAAAAGGATAATGCCACTGGGCATATGGCATAGAACCGGAGTCAAACCAGACGTCGGCAATATCTTTTATTCTTGTCATTTCGCCGCCGCACTTGCCGCATTTTAAATGTACATCATCAACATAGGGGCGGTGCATATCAAGTTCAGCCCGTTCATTATAGGGTAAGTTTTTTAAATTAATTTTTTTTAGATGACCCTCGGGTAAATAAACCGCGCTTCTTTGTTTAATTATTTCTTCGTCGGCCCAATTTTCGGTAAATCCTTCTAGTATCCAAATCGGGTCGCCATGGCTGACAAGCAATATTTTTTTATTTTCGTATTTTTGGTCTAACTCGCGGATTGCATCGGACATTCTAATTTTGACATCCCGCCAGCTTTCGCCGTCTCCGTATTTGGTGTCAAAAGTTAAAACGGTGTCTGGCGGGATGCAGACCATATGGGTTTGACCCTCGCAAGCCGTACCATGGTCAAGTTCCTTTAATCTTTCGTCTATATTAACTTTGCGGCCCAGTTTTTTTGCTACAATTTCAGCAGATTGCCGCGTTCTCAAAAACGGAGATGAAAAAATCAAATCCACGCCGCCATCAGCAGCAAGGCTGTCCGCAACTTTTTGTACCTGTTCTTTACCCTCGGCAGTCAATTCGTATTTATCGTGTTCAAGTCGGGAAGATGTTATCATCCCTTTTCCTCCAACTCCGTTTTTGGTACTGAACCCGTGGCGCAACACATAAAATGTGTTCTTGCCCCGGTAACGGTATTTTTCAAGTTCTTCCAGCGAACCGATTACTCTCCGCTCTTTGCAATCCGCACACTGCCAGATAGGCAGGGGTGTGCCCCAGTAACGCTCCCGTGAAAAGGCCCAGTCTTTCGCTTCTTTTAGAAATTCGCCGAAACGGCCTTGTTTTAGATGTTTCGGTACCCAATTTATTTTACTGTTGTTTTTGATAAGCTGCCTGCGTTGTTTGGACATCGCCACAAACCATGAGTCGCGGGCATAATAAATTAGCGGATTTTTACAGCGCCAGCAGAATGGATATGAGTGTGTGTATTTTTCCGGCTTAAAGAGTAGGCCGTGGGTTTTTAAGTGTTCCACGATTCCCGCCTCGGCGTCTTTTACAAACTGGCCCGCGAATTCTTTAACTTCCTCCCTAAACTTCCCCTGCTCATCAACGGTATGGTGTTTGGGCAGTCCCAATTTTGTTCCCAGCTCATAATCATCCTCGCCATACATTACCGCAGTGTGCACGATGCCGGTGCCCTCGTCTGTGGTAACAAAATCTGCCGGATAAACTTTATAGGTGGTTTTGGTTTGTAGATGAGGAATATCAAAGAGCGGCTCGTATTCTAATCCAACCAAATCTTTACCCAAAATAGTGTCCAGTATCTCGTATTCCGTATCTAGTATTTTTTCTGCCAGATCTTTTGCTAAAATATAATCTCCTCCTATTCCCTTAATGCTTAATACCGAATACTTAATGCTTTTCCCAACTGCCAGAGCAACATTTCCCGGTAAAGTCCATGGAGTGGTTGTCCAGGCCAAAATATAAGTTTTATCATTTACGACAGTCTTGCCGATTTTTTGCCCCGGCTTTAATTTAAATTTTACATAGACCGATGTTTCGGTTACATCCTCGTAGCCCTGAGCTACTTCGTGGCTGGCTAACGCGGTACCGCAACGGGGGCACCAAGGCAGGACTTTGTGTCCTTGATAGAGCAGTTTGCGCTTATCTATTTCCGAAATAATCTTCCAAAGCGATTCCATATATTTCCAGTCGTAAGTAATGTATGGGTCGCTCATATCCAGCCAGAAGCCAATGCGGTGAGTAAATCTTTCCCACTCGTCTTTGTATCTCCAAACGCTTTGCTTGGCCTTAGCGTTGAATCTGGCTATACCGTATTTTTCTATTTCTTTTTTGTTTTTTAAGCCCAGTTCTTTTTCCACCTCAATTTCAACCGGCAAGCCATGCGTGTCCCAGCCAGCTTTGCGAGTAACCTGATAACCGCGCATGGTTTTATAGCGTATGAAAAGGTCTTTGAGGATGCGGCCAAGGAAATGGTGCATGCCTGGCTTGCCGTTGGCGGTCGGCGGGCCTTCAAAAAAAACAAACCGCCGCGCGTGCTTGCGGTTTTCAACGGACCTTTCAAAAATTCTCCTGTCTTTCCAAAAATGGAGGATTTTTTCCTCTATCTTGGGAAAATCAAAGTCAGCCATTATTCAAAAGTGTAGCAAAAATTGGGAAAAACTAAAAGTTTGCTTTGTTTTTTGATTTTATTTGTTTTAGAAAAACAAAAAGCGGCTAATTTTGCCGCGTATTTGAATTATTACCAAAGAAACCATTGTTTTGTTATTTGGTTGTTTCTGCCAGCCCACAAAACAAGGCGTAGTCTGCCTGCCTTTTTAGAAACAAAAGCGTAACTCTTAGTTAAAAAAAGTGAAAATAATTTGCTTCTAAAAGTAAAGAAATCTTTTTCAGTAACTAAATCCCTAAAACCCCTATTTTGCATGGCAGAGATGACCATATTTTTCTCCT
>JACOZZ010000042.1 GCA_016181055.1 Candidatus Yanofskyibacteriota bacterium | reverse complement strand
CGACGATCCAAGATACAATGGCAAAAATCTTGCTGTCCGTGGCAGGCCGAATCCGGCATAAATGAGCCCCACAAGGGCTTTTTAATTTTATTTAATTTGTTATACTTTTAGATATGCCCCGTAGTGAAAATTCGAGACGCTACGGAGCAGTTAATTATTAATACTCGAATTTCTACTACGGGGTATGGCTTTGGATGATATAAAACAAGCGCGGCTAGAAAAATTAGAAAAATTACAGAAAGCCGGTATAGACGCGTATCCGGCGCGGTCTTCGCGTACGCATGCTATTGTTCGGGCGATTGGTGATTTTGATGACCTTGCTGCCAAAGAGGTAGAGGTAATTTTAACCGGACGAGTTATGGCTAAACGCGAACACGGCGGCTCGGCGTTTTTTGATTTGCGCGATGATAGTGGACAAATCCAGCTTTTTTTCAAAAAAGATGTAGTGGGCGATAAGGAGTATAATTTTTTTCTGGAAACCGTGGATATTGGTGACTTTATTGAGGCTGGCGGTACGCTTTTTAAAACTAAACAAGAGGAGCGGACATTAGAAGCGCACGCGTATAAATTACTGGCAAAATCACTATTGCCCTTGCCGGAAAAATGGCACGGCTTACAGGATGTTGAGGAACGTTACCGCAAGCGATATCTGGACCTAATTTTTAATCAAGAAGTCAGAACTAAACTGGAAGCTCGAAGCGTGATAACCGAGCATATCAGGCAATATCTTTTATCAAACGGTTTTTTGGAAGCGGAAACGCCTATATTGCAAACATTATATGGCGGCGCCAATGCTAAGCCATTCAAGACTCATTTGAACACGTTAGGCCTTGATCTGTATCTTCGCATTGCGCCGGAGCTTTATCTAAAACGGCTGTTAGTCGGAGGATTTGAAAAAGTTTTTGAAATCGGCCGTAATTTCCGCAACGAAGGCATGGATAAAGAGCATAACCCGGAATTCACGATGCTGGAATTTTACGCGGCATATTGGGATTACGAAAAAGCCATGGAATTTATTGAGTCAATGTTAAAACATATAGTGGAAAAGAAGTTTGGGACTGCCAAAATTGAGTACCAAGGCAAAGAAATTCATTTTGTCGGGTCATACCCGAGAGTTACATTTAACGATTTGTTTAAAAAATATTCCGGACTTGATTATGATGAATCAGACGAGGATGACCTTAAAGAAAAAGCCAAAGAACTGGATATTAAAATTGAAAAAAGCATGAACAAAGGCAATCTCGGCGACGAGATATACAAAAAAGTCGCCAGGCCAAACATTATACAGCCGACATTTGTAATTAACCACCCGCTTGAAATATCACCACTGGCCAAAAAACTGGATGCTGACCCGAACCACGTTGCGCGCTTCCAGCTTATTGTCGGTGGCATGGAAATAGTCAATGCTTTTTCGGAACTTAACGACCCTATTGATCAGCGTCAGCGTTTTGAAGCGCAAGAAAAAGTAGCCAAAAAAGGAAATGAAGAAGCCCAGCGGTTGGACGAAGATTATATAGAAGCACTTGAATATGGCATGCCGCCAGCTGCCGGGGTCGGCATCGGCATAGACCGGCTGGTAGCGTTACTCACTGATTCGCATTCGGTCAGGGAGGTTATCTTGTTTCCCCTCATGAAACCCAAAGACACAGAAAATAGAAAGTAGAAATTAGAAAATAGAAAAAATTATTCTAGATTCTATTTTCTAGCTTCTAGATTCTAGTTTTTATGCTAGACATAAAATTCATCCGTGACAACCCGGATTTAATCAAAGAAGCGGCTCGCAAGAAGGGGGTTAAGTTTGATGTTGAGCAATTGCTGGCGGTAGATGAGCGTCGCAGGCACGTATTAAAAGAACTTGAAAACAAGCGGGCTAAACAAAATGCCGGTTCGCGTGGAGGACCGAAGGCGCCTACTGAGTTGGAGGAACTTAAAAAACTGAAAGAGGAGATTAAGGTGCTTGATGAAGAAATGGGGCATGTGGAGCGGGAATTTAATGAACTGATGCTTTGGGTGCCTCAAGTGCCTGACTCGTCTGTGCCTGAGGGCAAGACCGATGCTGATAATGTTGAGATAAGAAAATGGGGCAAGATTCCCAAATTTAATTTTCCCGTCAAAGACAATATTGCGTTGATGGAAACTCTTGATATGCTTGACCTTGAACGCGGAGCTAAAGTTTCTGGTTTTCGCGGTTATTTTCTAAAGAACGGGGCTGTTTTGCTAAGCCATGCCTTGTGGAACTTTGTTTTAGAAAAATTCGTCAAAAAGGGTTATAAGCCCTTGATTGCCCCCGCCATTGCCCGCGAGTCTAATTTTGTCGGTACCGGCTGGTTGCCGCAAGGCCGTGATGAAATGTATAAAATAGGGGATGACGAATTTCTTGTTGGTACGTCGGAAATCTCAGTAATGGGCTATCATGCCGATGAGATTTTGCAGGAAAAAGACTTGCCCAGAAAATATATTGCTTTTTCCCCATGCTATCGTTCCGAGGCCGGTTCCTATGGTAAAGATACCAAGGGAATTATGCGTGTGCACGAGTTTTATAAATTAGAGCAGGTGATACTTTGCAAAGCAGACCACGAAGAATCGGTGAAGTGGCATGAAGAAATTACCCGCAATTCCGAAGAAATAGTCCAAGCGCTTAAATTGCCGTATCGCGTAGTAGTGAATTGCGCCGGCGATCTTGGCTTGGGGCAGGTCAAAAAATATGACATTGAAACCTGGATGCCGTCGCAGGGGCGCTACCGCGAAACCCACTCTGCCTCTTACTTCCACGATTTTCAGACACGACGGCTAAATATTCGTTATCGTGATGCCAGCGGCAAAATACATTTCGTCCACTCGCTTAATAACACCGCCCTTGCCACTCCGCGCATAATTGCCAATATAGTGGAGAATTACCAAACAAAAAAAGGCACGGTTATTGTGCCCAAGGTGTTGAGGAAGTGGTCGAGTGTTAGAGAAATTCAATTAAGCTAATGAAAGTCTTAAATCATCTGGAAAAATACATATTTGTCCACGTGGCGCATCCTTATTGTTTAATGTTTTTGTGTAAAACTCTACCCTCTTTTTTCTAAAAAATTTTGCAGTTTCTGAAAGTGCCTCACTTTTATTTTTTGCCCTTACTAATA
>JACOZZ010000041.1 GCA_016181055.1 Candidatus Yanofskyibacteriota bacterium | reverse complement strand
AATTGTCGGGTAACACTAAGACTAGTCGGAAAACGCGCAGAAAACGAGCCGATAGGCGAAGTTTTCAAGCGGCAAACGGAGAACTGGTCTGTGTCCGACAATTTAGCCAGTGACCGCAATTTGTAATGAAGGCATGATACAGGAAGAAAAATTAGGGGGTGAGCGAGGGTTTGTAATTTTTGACGAGGGTGAACAGTAATTTTTGAGTTGGTAAAAAGCTATTTGATTGTCCAAATTTTGTTGTCCGTGGAAAGTATCCAGGCAGTACCGTCAGGGGCGATAGAAATATCCTTAGGGACGCCGACAGCGTCTAATTTATATGTTGTCTTGAGTTCGCCAGTTGTTTTGTCAAAAATATAAATCCTCTTGTTAGTTTTATCAGCTAGGAAAATGAAAGCGGAATCTTTGAAGGTGAAGATTCGGCTGTCTGATGCGGGGGTAAGACGTAAGTCCAATTCACCCGTTTTCTTACCTTTGAAATATTGAATTAAACTGCCCTTGTCGGTAAGCGCATAGACATTGCCGTCAATGGTGATGGAAATTTGATCGTTGGCAGTATCATCTCCGCCCCAATCGGTGCGTTTAGTGCCGCCGGTTGTTGCATCGGCATATTTATAGATACGGCCGCCAGACAGGACATATAAATTATTTTCGTATAAAACGGCATCAGCCGCGGCTGACACTGGATCTTTTAGAGAGAAAGAATTTATTTTTTTAGACTCAAGATCATAAACGCCGAACGCATCGGAGCCGTTAAAGACGGCAACAAATGACGAAGTGCTGAATAAAAATTGCGGGATTAGTTTAAATTGATCTAATGGAGAGGCTTCGCTTGAAGTAACGGTGGACACGGCGCCGTCGGTGTCAGCCGTATTGACGCGATCGCCGAATGCCGTGATTGAATTTGATTTGAAATTTTGGTTTTGAACCGCGGGGTCTGAGAAAAGAACCGGCTGTTTATCGCTGACACGGTCAAGGCCGTCCAGAATTTGATTTATTTGCTGTTTAGTATTTTCGGCTTTTTTATCAGAAATACCGATCAGACTCGCCAAGGAAGCCTGAAGCAGTGATCTGGCGTTTTTAAATTCGCTTTGATTAAGTTGCGATTGTGCCAGTCTGAGATTTTCATCGGCCTGTTTTATGGCATTTTTGTTTTCAGTTGACCCGCCCCCGGCTCTCAATAAAACGAAAATTAAAATCGGCAAAAGTACGGCTGCTGAGATCATGATGAAGCCCCGCTTGCGTGCGCGTTCTCCCAGCCTGCCGGCTGAAACCAATTTATGAAAGCCTCCAACTATCGGAGTTAGGATCGTTCCACGCTTACTTATCTGAAATTCGGCGGGTATAATGCGCGATTGTTCCATTTCGGAGCTGGTTTCAGGCGTTTGGTCATCTGGGATGTCCTGGTGCTCTTCATTATTCAGCTCGATCTGAGACGGTTGTTCCGTATCTAGCGGTTTGTGCGGAGTTGCCGGTTCTATTTCTTTTTTTTCTTCGCTTGGCGTCTGTACGCTTGCCATCTGAGTTTTAAAAACGGGCTTGGTATAAGCTGCCATTGAGACGGGGATTTCTTTAACTTCCTGCATATTTATGTGAACGCCGCAACAGGAAAAATTAGTGGCATTAGCAGCTAAATGGGCAATTTTTTGGCCAAATATATCCTGGTCTTCTTTTACGAAAATATCATTAATCTGTTTTTCCCTGGAAGTGATGGAGCGGGATGGGAAATAGGCGAACATTTTGTCATTCGTTTGGATTTTGCCGGAGATAATATTAGAAAATTGTTTTTCGCCCTCGCTGTCTTTGCTGAATAGGTCAATGTTATTGAGGATATCTATATATTTGCCGTCACGAGCTAGAGCGATTTTGAACTTGCCCAACCGTGATATGTATATATTTTCGCCTGATATCACGGCTAAGCCGATGTTTAGTTTGAAATTTTTGTTTTGGAAAAAATCATCCAGAACCTCATTGAGTTTTTTAAGCGTGCGTTCAAAAGCACTTTTTGCATTTTGTTCCCTTAGCGATGTCTCAGAGTAATATTCTCTTTTCGCTAAAGATGATATCAGACTAACCGCGTAAGCTAAATTTTCTTCAGAATATTTAATATGGCCAAGAATAAAAAGCGAGCCAAGCATTTTTTCCTGGCCGCTGGCTCCTTGATATGACAGGACGTCAAAATGGACATTGTCCTCCCCGCCTTTATAGATGAGTTCCTTGACGTTTGGTTTAAGAGTTATTTTTTCCATGTATGACTTATGCGTTTGAACCACGAAGCCCAAGGATTGTAGGGCTTACCGTGGCTCAAGTGTGTAAGTCCCATCAACGTGTTAACACGTTGACATAATAAAACTAATTTATTACCCTACCTAGTGTTAATATCTACTCCTATTCTAGTCTATTAATTATAAACATGTCAAAACCGAGAAGTTTTTTTGAAGTATTGTTCGGTTCCAAGGCCAGAGTAAGAATACTCAAGTTTTTGTTTCGTAATCAAAATTCGGCATTTAGCATCAAAGAATTAGCCATACGGATACAGGAACCGCCATCAGTGGTTAATAAGGAAATAAAAAACCTTTTAGAGGTTGGGCTGCTCAAAATTAAGAAATAACTTCGCCATAGTACCTTTTGGGAACTTCAAAAATCCCAGCGAAATTTTTTTATCTTTTGTGATTGCCGCCATTTGTCAAGGTGCGAGGCCTATGACAAAACCAGAGGAGATTCTATGGGCGGGCTAAAGCACCGCCCACAAGAAACTTCGCCTGACTGCTGGCGGCAACCCCAGAAGTCCCAAAAGGCACTATGGCTACGTTAACCAAGTTGAAAAAGAAAAAAGCCAAAAAAGTTGCTATAAGAAAAACAAAGAAGAAAAAAAATCAACATAAACCCATAATACAGAAACGGGGCCGAATTAAGGTTAGGAGGGCATACCGTAAAATTAAGCTTCGCGGTAAAAAGAAAACAAAAAGCCGCAAAAGCCGAATCATTAGGGCCAGAGTTAAGCTAGCTACCAAAAAAACAACCTATGTTTTAAACACAGACTTCGGCTCCTTTTTTGAATTACGCGACCTCATTCTAAAATCACTACCTGCGGAAAAGGATTCTACGATTGAGAAAATAAATAAACTCGGCAAAGTAAAGCTGGCG
>JACOZZ010000019.1 GCA_016181055.1 Candidatus Yanofskyibacteriota bacterium | reverse complement strand
CAGAATCGGACCGGAGGGCAGGCCCAATCAACAAAAGCTTTCAACCGTCTTGCGGCAAAATTTCAGCGAAAATGTTTTGGGTGATGTAATTATGGCGAGGGCGCAGGCTGATGGCGCCGACATCGTGTGCCTGGACGGAGTCCGCCGTCCGCAAGATGTCGTCAAATTACGCGGTTTGCCTAATTTTCATCTTGTTTTCGTTGATACACCGCTTGAAAAGCGTTTTAAATTCGGCCAGAAAAGAACCGACCGCCCGGCACAAACCTGGGAAAAATTCATCGCCGAACAAAAAGCTGAAGCGGAAAGCAAAATTGACGAAATCGCCTGGAAGGCAGATGTAAGATTAGATAATTCCGGAAGCATGGCACATTTAAAAAAGCAGGTAGAAACAAAAATTATGCTATTGGTATTGCCGAAATCAACGGTATTTTTGAAATAAGGAGGCCACCATGATCCCAAATCCTTACCCAGGAATTTTCATAGTTTTTGAGGGCATAGACGGCTGCGGAAAAACAGCTCAACTCAACAGAGTTTACGGCTGGACACAAACGCTGGAGATCATCAAACACTATGATGTTTTGAAAATGAAAGAACCGGGTAAGGAAAGATTTTTTGGCAAAAAGATCTATGCCAATTTGTCTGATAAAAATCCGGCTGCCCTGCATAAAATTGACCCGCGCGGTTTCCAAACCTGGTATGCTTGCGACAGCAAGAAAAATCTGCGTGAAAATATTATTCCCGCGCTGAAGCAGGGCTCCATCGTCTTGTGTGACAGATTCAGGCCCTCAATGGTTTACGGTGCCAGGACATTGGGCGAGATACCAGACCTAATGAACATGAACCGACAAATAATCGGCGAAGATTTCATCTGGCCGGACCTAATTTTAATTTTTGACCTTCCCGTAAATGCTGCGATCAAACGGCTCAAGCAAAAAAATAGAGACCTAGATGAACACGAAAAGCATGGGATTCTAAAAAAGGTCAGAATCTGTTATCAATATTTTGCCAGAATATACCCTAACTGCCGGATGATTAATGCCGAGGAATCGGAAGAACAAGTTTCTGAAAAAGTAAAAAGTCTTGTTTTGCCAGTTATTGAATCAAAGATAAGATCAACTACATGAACTCGCATCCGCGAGTTTTTAGTTTTGACCAACGCCGATAAGTTTGTTACCCTACAAAAAATTGTTCGTTGATAATAAAAAAGGGGTATCAGCATGGGGCTCGAGGCATTAGAAAATGGGTTCAATCCCAGGCGTAAATTTGCCAATCATCATACTACCGTTGAGGTTGACGGCGTTTTTGTTCGTTTACCTAATGAGGAAGAGGGCGAGAATTGGATAGTAGATAGAAAAAATAAAACAATAACCATTCCTTTTGTTGATATATTGCAAGATCCAAGCATCATAAGAAGCGCCAGGGTCTCAACCGGCCGCGATGCTCAAGCTGTAAATGAAAAGGCGCAAGGCCTTGTTAACGCGCTTTGGCGAGACTCTCACGTTACGCCATACGAGGGCGGGGTAGTGTTTCGCTTAAGGATACAAACGCCAATCATGTATGCACAGCCGCTGTTCCGCCTATTCGGTTCGCATAATGAATTTTCGGGCAGATACTCGCGAATTGACGGAGACTACTACACGCCCTCAACCTTAAGCACAAAACAGCAGCAAGAATTCATAGAAGCAGAAAAAAATTCACAAGAGCTCTATGCACTGCTCAATGATCCCGCGCCCAAGGGCTTAGCGGTAGCTAATGAAATGGCTCGGCTCGTTCATTTGTATCGTTTCTATACCAAATTCTACATGACCATATCATTGAGACATATAATGGAGTTTCTTACATGGGAAAATATACCGAACCGATATTCAACCACAGAGTTTGAAGACATTAAATATCTTTTTGAAGAAATAATCCGGACTTGGACGCCATGGTCTTTTGAGGCGCTGCAAAACAATCCTCACCACATAAATTTTTATTGGGCTCGAGAATTAGTTGGCCGCTACCCACGCCCGCTTGAATTGCCCTACCTTAAATCTCAGAAGATTTTGAATCTAGGCGAAATACGCCTGCTGGAAATATTCGGCAAAGAAGAGCTGATGTTCGGCTGTTTAGACGACTACCCAAAACCGATAGTCGGATTCGGCCACGGCGGAATGACTTTTGTAGCCACCATGCCAATACACGTTTTCAGGCAGTGGGTTCGCCATCGGTTTGGCACCATAACTGAATTAACTATTGATTTTGATAGTGTGGTCTCCGACAGATTATTTTTTGTGCCAGAACGTTTCCGCAAACAAGTTGGCAAAGCAATGCAATATAAATTTGAGGATTGCGACGATAGCGAGAATAACCAGATACTTGATCTGTACAACCAACACATTGACGATGCCAGAAAAAGATATGCTAGACTCAGAAACGACAATGTATCCGCGCAAACGGCAGCCATGATCTTGCCCTATTGCTTCTATATACCTACAGTAAGCACCTATTCTATACACGGTTTATTTAATTTTTTAAATCTGCGGGCTGACATTCATGCCCAAACAGAAATACGGGATTATGCAAAAGTTATTTGGGAGATGTTCCAGGAAGCATTCCCGGAAGTAGCGTGGCAATTTTTGGGCAATATCTTTGACGCCGATTCGCCCTTCATTAAAAGAAATAAGCCCTAACAGGGGCTTTTTTATTTGCAAAAATCATGATAGATTTTGCTTATGTCTTACGAACCGACAATCGGGTTAGAAATACACGTAGAACTGAAAACCAGAACTAAAATGTTTTGTGATTCGCTGAACGATCCGGATGAAAAACATCCCAATATTAATGTCTGCCCTGTTTGTATGGGACATCCTGGAACGCTTCCGGTCATCAATCAAGGGGCCATACAAAAATTAATCAGGGTAGGGCTTGCGCTTAACTGCCGAATTGCTGAATTCTCCAAATTTGACCGTAAAAATTATTTTTATCCCGACCTACCAAAAGGATATCAGATATCCCAATATGACCTGCCGTTGTGCAACAATGGGCATCTGGAAATAACGGGTCACAAAATTAGAATAGAAAGAATACACATTGAAGAAGATACCGGCAGATTGTTACATCCCGAAGGCGCTGATTATTCGCTGGTTGATTTCAACCGCGCGGGAGTACCATTAATGGAACTGGTAACTCACCCGGATATTAAATCCGGTGAGGAAATTGAGGAATTTGCCAAAGAGTTGCGTTTAATTTTGCGCTACTTGGCTGCTTCTGATGCCGACATGGAAAAAGCGCAAATGCGTATTGAGGTAAATGTGAGCGTCAAAAAACCCGAGTCAAAAAAACTCGGCACTAAAGTAGAGTTGAAAAATATTAATTCAATCAAGGCGGCCTCTGCAGCTACCGACTATGAAATAAAAAGACAGACTGAGTTATTGGAATCCGGCGGCACTGGGATGAAGACAAACAAAAAACTTTCAGCCAACGTCTGAAAGAGGGCTCTGCCGATTATCGCTATTTCCCAGAACCGGACCTTCCTCCGCTAAGATTTAGTAAAAATGAAATTGAAGAAATACGCCTTGGGCTCCCCGAGCTCCCAGCTAAAAGAAAAATAAGGTTTAAAGAATACGGATTAAACGATGCACAGATTGAAGTTTTTACAATTGCTAAACATCTAGGTGATTATTACGAACGAGTGGCAAGCGAATTGGATATTGCGGCAAAAGATGAGCATACAACCCAGGGACTGAAAGAAGATTCTCCAGCTGGAGAAAAGCGTCTGCCAACTAAACTGCATGCTCTTGCAGCAAATTATATAATCACCGAGTTCCCGCCATTATTTCAAATGCAGGGATTGGAAATAGATGAAATAGATGGCATAAAAATTGAACCGGAAGCATTCGCCGAATTGATGGTCATGATTTTCCACGAAAAGTTATCATCAACCGGAGCAAAAACCGTGCTCAAAAAAATGGCTGAAACCGGTTTGCATCCGGAGCAGATAGTAAAAGAACATAGCCTCGGTCAGGTTTCAGATACCGGAGAGCTTGAAAGTGCTGTGGATGAAGTTATTGCAAAAAATACCAAAGCAGTAGAAGATTACAAAAAGGGCAAGGTCGAGTCTATTAAATTTTTAACCGGTCAAGTAATGGCGGCAACTCGCGGCAAGGCAAACCCGCAAGTTGTCAGTCAAATACTTGAACAAAAATTAAAATGAGTTTCTTAGAAAAAATTAATATTCCTGCAAAATTAAAAGAAAAAAAGAGAAATGCTGAGAAAATTCAGGTTTTAGAAAGAAGACGAGGCGAATTGTTTAATGTACCGTTTGGCGCAGATGCTAAAGACTTTAAGAGAATGTACGATGTTGTTGAAAAATTAATAAGTAAGTT
>JACOZZ010000018.1 GCA_016181055.1 Candidatus Yanofskyibacteriota bacterium | reverse complement strand
CTGGCGCGGCGACCGGTGGTCTCCGGGCTTCCGCTGGCTCGGCTACGGCTGGTTCTCTGATGGCCGTCTCGTAGTTCCCCGCAAGTAGCTTGGGAACCCCACTGCGGCCTTAGCATCGGACTCGGTGGCGATGGTCGGCCATTCCGTGGCGACCGCGGCATACCTGGCAAATACTACTAGGTCACTGGACTTCGGCCCCGTCCGCGTTAGCGGCGGGGCCATCTTTTTTTGAAAATTTTTGTCGAGAAAACTTGGCTTTTAGGTTTTTAGGAAAACAGAGTGAAGCTACGCAACTTTTGAAAATCAGTCCTTAGCGAAACCCCTGTCTAAGAAATCATTCATGGCAGGTTTTGGTAACAAATAAGGCGAGCGAGCAGCGGAAAGCCGAGACCGCACCCCTCCCCAGTTTTTGTAATAAAAAACTGGGGAGGGGGAGGAAAGCTCGGAAGGATTCCGCGTCGCGAGCGAGTTATATTTGTCAAAGCCGAATGTTGATTTCGTGATAGGGGTTGAGCGGGATTTTCAAAAGGCACTATGGCGAGTGGTAATTTTTGACGTAGCAATTTGATTTTTTGTGTTTTTTGATATTTAATCAAAGGTAATGGCTACTCACAAATGGATTCCTTGGCCGGGAATCGGGCAGGTGGACAAGGGGGACATCTCTCCGATAGTGGACAATCATTTTTTTCGCCGCTTAAGCGACAAACGCCAGCTTGCTTTCAGTTATCTGGTTTTTCCCGGGGCGACTCACGACCGTCGCCAGCACTCAATGGGTGCCTACATCAAGACTTGCGAATTTACCGCGCGGATGGTTAAGCGTGGTTTTTTGACCAAAAAAGAAGCGCATAATCTGGGACTTTACGCTCTTTTACATGACATAGGCCATGGCCCGTTTTCTCATATCATTGAGCCGTTCACCAAAATAAATCATAAAGAATACGGCTTAAAGATCGTGGATAGAATGGCCGATGACATTAAGAAATGCGGCGGCGATATCAAATTGATAAAAAGTTACATGAAAAGAAAAAATCCCGCTTGGCAAATTGTCAGCGACAAAAATTTTGGCATGGAAAAAATGGATTACCTTGTCCGCGACCAGGAAGCGACTGAATTCGGTCCCAACATCCGCCGTTGCGTGGAGAGCGTTTTTAACCACTTGGAATACAGGGATGGCAAGCTTCTTGTTGACCTCAAAGCGTTGGACGCGGCCATTGAGATACAGCGGGCCTATATTTATTTTTATCGTAACGTCCATCTGGAAAAAAGCGCCTACATAATACAGCGTTTTATGCAGAAACTTATGTACAGGTTATTGCACACTCCCAAAAAAATTGGAGGAATTACCGAAGACGAACTATGGGAGATGGTTGACGGTGATTTGATTCACGCTTTAAAAAAATGCAAAGATGAAACCGTTAAAAACGGCATAGCGATTTTTGACCGCGGAGTGCGGCACTTTCCCAAAACTGCTCTTTCTATACGCTTGGCCGGCTATAAATGGCTGGAGCGGCGTGCTGGCAAACGAATTAAGGTAATTGAAGCCGGCAAGGACTTTTTTGATAAGTTTTTTGTTAAATCAAGTGCGGCCGATTTGGAAAGAATAGAAACGGCCATTGCCAAATTACTGGGAGTTGAAAGTTGGAAGGTGGCGGTAAGCCACATAGTTGAGAAAAACCGTTTTATTCCAGAGGACATCACGCTTTTTGACGGCCCGCAAACCTACTCATTAAAGCAACAAGACCCGAGCTATTTTGAACTCTTGGAAAGAGAATTAGATAAGTATCTATGCGTGAGAGTCTGTGTGGTTCCCGAACACCGCGAAGCGCTCTATTCCAAATGGAAAGAAGTGTTTAATCTGGTCAGTAAATACGTTGGTTACTCATCGTAAATATTTGAGTATGTAAATTTTTTATGTTAAAATATAACTCGCTGACAGTAGCGAGTTTTACTTATTCCGCCCTTAGCTCAATTGGGTCAAGGCCAACTGCTTGGCTTTGACGGGAATTTTAGGAAATCGTCTCGATTTCCATCAAAAAATTCCCCGGGAGAGTCCCGATACAAAGTCCGTCCATAGCTCAATTGGTAGAGCAGTTCCCTTTTAAGGAGAAGGTTCCAGGTTCGATTCCTGGTGGACGGACTTTGTATCGAGGATCCACTATTTTGTAAACAAAATCGGGACAGCTCCCTTTTAAGGAGACGGTCGTAGGTTCGATTCCTACAGGGCGGACTATTTGACAGGCATATCAAACAATGATACAATGTTTTGGTATAGTGAACCCTGCGAAAAGGAGACAAAATGGCTAACCTTTTTAGCTCTTTCAACCGTTGGACCACAGTCACTGCAATTGTTGCTTTATATGTGTTGGTGGTACTTGTGGCAATGTTTACTAATCAGCCGCCAGAAACAATGAAATTATTACTTGAAGGTGGAGCTGGCGTTGGTTTCGTGTGTGTTATAATTGTACTATTTGGGTAACTCTATCTACACAGTCACCTTTGGCGGGGAGATAATATCAAACCGTTTTTTAATTTGCCAAACTCGGCACAAAACTTCCAAATACCCTTTGCCACCTCAAAATCAGCCGTTCCAAGATGTTCCAGCCAAGGGTGGTGGGCGGACTGATAAAAATAATAAGAGGGGTATCCTCTTAAGAGGATACCCCTCTTATATCTCTTATATTTCCCTTATTAAAGGATTGAGTAGGCAAACAAAAAGCCCGTTATGAGTTTGGGCTAGGTATATTTTTTGAAATGGGCTTATGGCAATTTTCGTTGTGCTCATCTTCAGAGCCAATTCTTATTTTTCTTTTGAACAAACTACAAGGATTGCGACAGGCAAAAAGATACGCCGCTTTGACGGAACGTAGCCGATGGCAAGAACAGTAGCGTGCGTGAGGACAGGACAGCGACTCACAAAACCCGACCATTAAGTCCGATATTTATGATTCCTCCTTGTTAAAACCTGATTACTAGTTTACTCAACATAGCAAATTTTTAACAACGACCCTTTTCAAATTAAAAAGGGAGATTATCTCCCCATTGATGGCTAGTTATTTTTCTGTCGTATCTTTGTCCGTCGGCGTGCCGACTGTTGTGGATTCGGTTTTGACACCAAGGGTAGTTAGCACTGCTTTGCCAAGCGGTGTCTGCGCAAACGCTTCAATCATAGCAGACAACTCTGTTCCGCCCTTGGATGTAAAAAAGTCCATAACGTTCTTCATTCCCGTGGTCGGATTGTTGCTGTTGGCAATAATTTTGACGTCGGCCTTCTGTAGAGCTTCAGCCTGTTTGCCGCCAACCTCTATATACGCCTTGATAGACTCGATCATGGCGAGATACTGCTGATACCCGTTATTCTCACCGATTTCTTTGGCGAGAGTAATTTGCGCTGTGACGGGTGCCAGTTTCATAGCTTTTTCGGCTTCGGCTTTCGCGAGACCGATGGCTTCAATTCCTGCGGCTTCTTTGCGCTTAGCTTCTAGAGTACCATCAGCTGTGATGATGGTAGTCTGTTTACTTTGCTCGGCACCCACAACTTCCTTTTCCTTAGTAATTTCTGCCAGTCGAACTTGCTCAACATGCTTTACGTCCATGCTA
>JACOZZ010000017.1 GCA_016181055.1 Candidatus Yanofskyibacteriota bacterium | reverse complement strand
AGCTTGGTTTGTAATTTTTCGTCTGTTAGACAATAATTTGAGCATGTCCAGAATACATTTTTTTATAATAGGAGCGGCTGTGATTTTTGTGCTGGAGCGGGTTTTACCTGTTCTGACCTCTTGGCCGCTTTTTATTTTTACGTTTTTTGTTATCCTGTTTATGCTATCCAGCGAGAATGAAGTCCGCGACCTTTCCTATATTACTGTCACTGCCGTATTCTTTGATATTTTTTCCGGGTTTCATTTAGGATTTTTTATAATTTCATTATTGGCTATTTGTTTGCTTATCCATCTGTTTAAAAACCGGGTTAAAGTTGAGGCCGAGTCATTCTTTCTGATGTTTATTTATTCCCTTATATTTATTTTGGGATTCATAACTTTAATGTCGGTTTGGTCATCGTCGGTGCCGTCAATTTCACGATGGCCGATTATAATCAGCGAATCCGTTATAATTTTTATTGTATTTTCTATATCTAATCATTATTTGGCCAATGCCAGACATAAGTAAATATAAAATAACACGTTTTGAAACCGATGAACTTAAGCCGGAGGAAACTTTGGCTGATGTTTCGAGCGTCCATCCTGCGATGGAAACGCCAATCGGCCGAAATATTTTTAATGTTTTTTATCTGGCAGCAGCATCAATTTTTGTTTTTTTATTTTTTAAATCATTCCAACTTCAGATAATTGATGGAGAACGGTTTGCTATTTCTGCCGAACAAAGCAACTCCCTGCGCTACCAGCTATCGCCTCTGCGAGGCTTGATATACGATTCGCATGGCCGGCTCTTGGCTGAAAACTTGCCGGTTTTTGATCTGGTTGCCGTTCATGCATTTTTACCCAAGTCAGCAGACGAATTAGCAGAAGAGATCAGGCGTCTCTCGCCAGTGGTCCATGAAGACGCGGAATATCTTACTAAAATTTTCAGTGACAATCATGACCAAGCCATCTTTCTTATCAAGGGTGATATTACAAAAGAGAAAATGGCTGAAATACAAAATATGTCACTACCGGGCTTGTTCGTTGTAGCCAATATCAAGCGGAATTACCCGGATGGTTCGGCTGCGGCTCATGTTCTGGGGCATACTGCCAAGGTAACGCCGGAAGAACTTGAAAGCGATGATTATTTCATGATCAATGATCGGGTGGGACGGCTTGGATTGGAGGCGCAGTATGAAAACCTAATGCGCGGCGAGCATAGAAGTTTGGATTTTTTGAGCAATGGAGCCGACGGGATGACCAGCTTACCCGCACGGGCAGGCAATAGCCTGTTTTTAAACATTGATTCTTCCATGCAAAATCAGCTATATAAATCCGTAATTTCGGTTTTTGCTTCAACCGGAGTCAGGCGCGGTGCCGCCATAGTCCAAAATCCAAAAACCGGCGCGGTGCTGGGTTTGGTCAGTATGCCTACTTTTGACAATAATATTTTTGAGAATTCATCTTTGCCCGACAGTGTTTCCAAAATATCCCGGGTTTTAAACGATACTAGCAAGCCTCTTTTAAATAGGGCGGTATCCGGACGCTATAGTCCGGGTTCAACCATTAAACCCTTGCTGGCTTTAGCCGGATTGAAAGAAGGCGTTGTTAACTCGTCAACTATAATTTTTGCCGATGGCGGTATAAAAGTGCGCAGCGAAGTTGATTCGAGCGTCTATTATACTTTCCGCGATTGGAAGGTTCACGGCTGGACCGATATCAAAAAAGCAATTGCCGATTCTGTTGACGTTTATTTTTACGCTCTAGGCGGAGGATATGGCAATATAAAGGGTCTTGGAATTGATAGAATTTCCGGATATTTGAAGGGTGTCGGAGCTGATAAAATTACCGGCATTGATCTGCCCGGTGAAACTATCGGTTTAGTGCCTTCCAAGGAATGGAAAAAAGAGACAAAGGATGAATCTTGGTATGTCGGCGATACCTATAATGTTTCTATTGGGCAGGGCGACTTGGTCGTAACTCCGATCTGGCTCAATACTTATATTGGAGCCATCGCTAATGGCGGTAATTTGATGAAGCCGCGCATTGTAAAAGAAATTAAAAGCCAAGACGATAACATAGTTGCCAGTTTTGATAGTCAAACACTGGGCCAGATGCCATTTGACCAAGATATTTTAAATATAGTCAGGCAAGGAATGCGGCAGACTGTTTTATCGGGAACCGCGACATTGCTTCAGGGCATACCGGTTGCTTTGGCGGCTAAAACAGGCACGGCACAGGTTACCGGACGCGGTCTTAACTCCTTGTTCACGGTATTCGGACCTTATGATGACCCCGAGATCGTAATGACAGTATTGGTTGAGAACATAAATCAGAGCCAGGGATTGGCCGTAAGAGTTGCAAATGATTTCTTGTCGTGGTACTTTGGGGATAGAAACAACGGCTCCAATGGGGAATGAGGGGCAGGTTATCCACATATTAAAAGGATGGCCTTTTTATTTATGTTATAATTCCTGTTTGTTTATTATGACTACTCAATACTTCAGTCCGGAGGGGCTGGAAAAATTAAAGAAAGAGCTGGAGGAGCGTAAGGGAGAGGTAAGGGCCGAGGTTACTCGGAAAATTTTAGCTGCCAAAGAATTGGGCGACCTTTCGGAAAATGCTGAATATATTGAGGCTAAGGAAATGCAGGGCTTTAATGAGGGCCGTATTGCAGAGCTTGAGGATATGATAAAAAATGCCGTGCTGATAGGGCCGCATCAAAAGGCCGAGATTGCCGTTGTCGGTTCTACGGTGAAGGTCAAATCGAGTGAACATGGTGAACAAAAATTTACCATTGTCGGCGCGGCGGAATCCAATCCAGCTCAAGGTTTTATCTCAAATGAATCGCCGTTAGGTACCGCCTTTTTGGGGCGCAAGAAAAATGAAGATATAGAAGTAAAAACACCGGCCGGGACAGTTAAATACAAAATTTTGGACATATCTTAGCCGCCAATTAACGGTTGACATTTTATTGTATCGTGCTATCCTAATAGGGTAGTTTTTTTATAATCAGGAAGGATAAATTATGCCCCAACAGGGTAAGCATTTGGAGATTGAAAGAAGGTGGCTTTTAAGTGGTCCGCCGAATTTTACTACTTTAAAGATACTGCATGATGACTGGGCCGACATCACAACCGTTTACATTTTAGCCGATCCCGAACTGGAAGTTCGTATTAGGAGACGGCAAGATCTCTCGGGACGTATTAAATTTACAGTTGTAATGAAGATAGGCCGAGGTTTAATAAGGCAAGAGACGCCAAAACTATTAGCTAATGAAGAGCTCTTTAATTATTATTTTGGACCTTTTAAATCGTCTCATATTCCTCATATTCTTGAAGAATACTGGAAGATTCAATTACAAATTGGCAAGGAATTAGAAATAAAACGGCTAAAGGGGCCGGGTGATCTTAAAGGATTAGTGCTCGCTGAAATAGAGTTTAAAAGCGAGGATGTTGCAAAACAATTCAGCGAAAAAGATTTTCCTCTTTGGCTCAAGTCATTGATAGTCAAAGAGGTTACCGACGATCCAAGATACAATGGCAAAAATCTTGCTGTCCGTGGCAGGCCGAATCCGGCATAAATGAGCCCCACAAGGGCTTTTTAATTTTATTTAATTTG
>JACOZZ010000016.1 GCA_016181055.1 Candidatus Yanofskyibacteriota bacterium | reverse complement strand
CTCTAATTGTGGGGGCGGTAGGATTTGCACCTACGTAGGCACAAGGCCAGCAGATTTACAGTCTGCCCTCGTTGACTGCTTGAGTACACCCCCTATTTTGGCCGACTGATGAGCCGACCCCGAGATTCGAACTCGGAACCTTCACTTTACAAAAGTGTTGCTCTGCCATTGAGCTAGGTCGGCAATATTTGCATAGCTTTTCTTTTTATCAAATTTCGATTTCGCCACTCCCTACCCTTTCCCTTGTTAAGATTTCTAAAATTAGGTGTTAAGGCGTGGCAATTAGGGCAAAGCAACCTCAAATTATCCTCGGAGTTATTATCAGCAATTCCATCAATATGGTCAACTTCTATTGGCACCTTACCAGTGTTTGGATTTTTCTTATCCCAGCCACACTGTGAGCACCTCTCGCCATATTTTTCTAATAAAAATCTAATCAGATGTCTTGATATGTTTTTTGCGTTAACGCCCCTACTACCATCTTCTCTTCCCTTCTGCCAAAAATATATATATTGTTTGTATTGATAGTTGGTTTGGCAAAGATTGGAGCAATATTTATTAGCATATCTCTTTTTTGGTCTTTTGCATTCTATACACACGTCCATATCAAAAGTATACCACATGTTGGCCAACATGTGGTATACATCGGCAAAAGGTGCAAGACTGGCGCAAAACCGTTGCTCGTCCCTGGAAAATTTAATTTGTCACCTGCGGCTATCGCCGCAGACAAATACGCTTACTAACGCTCGCTAAATTTCCCGTTGAAATGCCATCGGGCATTTTAACCCATTTCGCTAGGTCGGCAATTTTTCTATTTTTTTTAATAGCCGCGTCAATTTGTTTCGCGTTGTTTCGTCTTCCGGCTCCAGCTCCAAGACCTTTTTAAACGATTCCGCCGCGTCATGCCACTCTTCTAATTTCATATATATGTTACCAAGTTTTTTGTATAGCTGGCCATTCTTGGGATTTTTGGCAATTTCGATTATCAAACGCTGTTCTTCTTCTCTGGGGTCGGCTCTATTTTGTCCATTTACGGCATCTGCCGCTAAATCTTCGCCTGCTCGCACCGCTGCTTCGCCGCTTAACATTCCCTCATGATGCACTACTGATTTACGCACTTTGCGTATGAGATGGTTAGTCGCCACATCAAGCTTGAGAGATAAAAGACGTAATTTGCGCAAAAATTTCTCAAACTTCGCCAAGAGATTAAGCCGGAATTGGCGCACATTTGAACTGTTAAAACGCGCGGCTAATCCTGGAAAAAATTCCGCCCAAAAACTCTCTTCGCCGGAAACTGAATTTTCAACCACCTCCGGTGCAAGTTTTTTGAGATAAACAAACTTACGGCTGATAATCCAGCAGATAGCGGCTAACGAAATAGCAAAAATTCCGAAGGGAATAATAAAAAACATTATAATTGTAGTCGGCAAAATTTACCTATTTTTATATTCTCCCCCAATTTAGCAATATATTGAGTAACGAATTCCCCTATTGTTACGTCCTGGTCCCTTATGTACGGCTGACTCAATAACTCTTTTCCATCTTGCGGGTCCATGGCCGCAATATGCATTGCTAACTCATGAGCCAATTCTCCAAACAGCGGATTGCGCGCCACAAAGTCAGTCTCGCAAAGCACCTCCACTAAAACTCCGACTTTTTTATTTGAATGGATGTATGCCTCCACTACGCCCTGCCCGGTTGTACGCAACGCTTTTTTCTCCGCCACCTTAACACCGTGCGCTTTCAACACCTCCAACGCCCGCGCCTTATCCCCGCCTGCTTCATCCAGGGCTTTTTTTATCTCATTAAATGATAGGCCCGTAGTATCTCTTATTTCTTTGATTAGTTCTGCGTCCATAAATTTCTTGCTAAATTATTGGGTTGCGATTCCCCTTTGTATCGCCTCCAATATCAACCCTACTGACTTTTTGGAATTATCATTCGCCGCAATCGGGTAATCTATCTGTTTGGGATTGCTATCCGTATTCACTATGCCCGCCACCCTTATCCCTGCTATTTTGGCTTCACGCACAGGCAACTGGCTCTCTTTGAGCGAAGTGATAAATATGACGTCGGGGACGCGAGTCAGCTTGCGGATGCCGTCGAATTTAAGCCGCAAGGCGGCAATCTCTCTTTCTTTTAATACTTTCTCTTTTTTGGTAAATTTTTCAAAACCGCCCTCGGCTTGTTTTTTTTCAAGGTCCTCCAGATACTTTACCCGACCAATTATTGTTTTGAAGTTGGTTAGCGTTCCACCCAGCCAGCGATTTATAACATAGGGCATGCTCAATGCTTCAGCGGCAGTTTTAGTTGCATCGGCTGACTGTTTGGTCAAACCTACAAACAAGACCATCTTGCCTTCGGCAATTGATTTTTTCAAAAAATCTATGGCTTTTATAAGAGAGTCGGCAGTTTTGATCAAGTCCAGAATGTAGATATTATCCTTTAGCGTATAGACGTAGGGCTTCATATTGGGATGAAAAATCGTCTTTTTACGCCCAAAATGCATTCCGGATTTAACCATATCTTCATAAGCCGGCAAAAAATTGGTTGTTGTACTAACTTCTGACATGCTGAAAATAATAGCAAAATTTAAAACGCTAAGCAAGTGCCAAATTCTCAACTACTTAGTGGTTCAACCACTAAGTAGAAGTTTCAGGGATTCTTGCATCTCTTTTTTCTCTCTAATCACCGCGAGTGCTTCTTTGGCAAATTTTTTATAATCTTCCCGAGTTTTAAACTGTGATAATACGAACTCGGTACTGCACAATCTATTCCTACTTAATTTATCACCCGAGTATTCATCCCAACTCGACAGCCACAGCTTAGTGGTTGAACCACTAAGTTGGTGGGCTTCGGGATTCAAGTTAATGTAAGCGCTTAGGTACAAAAGGTAATCATTTGTATCAATCTGAATCGCCTTATACCTGCCCTGGAATAATGCTCCACTAAACTTATATTTTTCGTTGAAATATCTTGTATATCCGGTCCCAATTTTATGCATTAACTCTACAATTCCACCATCTTCCAACTGTCTAACTAAAAGATGAAAGTGATTGGGGTTTAAACAATAGCAAATAAAATCAACTAATTTCACCAACTTAGTGGTTGAACCACTAAGTTGGTCGTCTTTTTCAAATGATTTAGCATAAATACTGCCTATGGGACCTCTGACGTTAAATTCAATCATGCCCTCCAAAAATCTCAGCATATTAAACGGTTTCAGAAAAATCGGCCTTTTGTTGTTGCCTCTATTGTATATGTGGTAAAACTCACCGGTTACAAATTGTGGTTTTTTCATAAATTACCCATACCATAATTTACTTAGTGGTTCAACCACTAAGTAAGGGCGTGGAAAACAAAAGCCGAGGTGTCTCGGCAAAAACCATAGTTTACACAGGTTACTTAATGGTTTACTTAGTGGTTGAACCACTAAGTAAACCATTAAGTAACCAAAATAGTTAGTTTTTACTATGGCCCGTTTCTAGAGCTTATTTATAGAAATTCCAGAAATTTCCAAAAATATTTAATACCTTGTCTTTTAATTCCCCCCCCCCCGCAACCAGTATATCTAAGCTGGAATCGCTGAAATTACCGGCCAGATCAAAAACACGGGCAGTTATTTTATGACTTCCC
>JACOZZ010000053.1 GCA_016181055.1 Candidatus Yanofskyibacteriota bacterium | reverse complement strand
GTACCGACTGGGCGGTCGTTCAATTCAAACATCAAAGTTTTACAGTCTGGGCCGCGACACTATTGGGAGCGGCTCTTTTGCTAAAAATATTGTGGCGGAGACGGGATAGAAGTTATTACGAGCATTCGGGATATCGGTTTAAAAAACAGAATAAACCGGGTTTGATGGATAAAACGTTTAGTTTTGTCCCGATAGCACTCGCAGTATTAGCATCATGTTTCTTGTTGCTTGCGATTGCCGATCCTTTTGTTCTGCTAACTCATCAAAACAAGTCCATCCAATCACGAGAAATTATTTATCTTGAAGACGCTTCGGCTTCAATGGGTTTCAAGTTCAGAAACCAGCAGATAAGCAGGGCGGAAATAGTGCGTTATTTTATATTGAAACTTATTGCTGAACGCAGAGATAAAAATGACAGGTCCGCTTTCATAATTTACGCTACCAATCCCTATCGTGTTGCGGATTTTACAACGGATACTAAAGGTTTTCTTTTCAGCGTGGATAACGGTCCATTGGTCATTGCCGATCCCGACACCCCAACGATAGAAATGTACAAAGGAATTTTTATTGTTGATGGTTTTATGGCAGAACCCTTCGGCGGCGAATCTGATCTTTTTCTAGGGCTTGGAGCTGCTATTAAACTTTTTGACGAAAAAGGCGAACCCAAAATTACCAAAGAAGCAAAAAACAACCCCGCAGTTAAGAGAAGGTCGGTGATAATCGCGACAGACGGAGCATCCAGCCGTGATCCGGAGCCCCAGTTTCAGGAATTGAAAAAGCGGGGAATCGTTCCGTATCTGGTGTTTGTTGATCCCGATAAAGAATCGGAAAAAAAGATCCATGGCGAGAATTCGCCGCAAATACAACTGCCGGAGCAGCTGCTGAAACAGGTAAAGCAATCGGGCGGCGAGTATTTTATTGCCACCAACAGTTCATCACTGGACCAGATACGCCAGCGGCTGGATCGTCTACACGCCGCGGTGGTTGAAGTCAAAAGTTATACCACCGAGCAGCACATATACCGTTTACCGCTGGTCGCATCGCTTTTACTCTATGCCCTTGCGATCATAGCCAGATTAATACTTTGGAAATTCCACAGAATAGTCTGAAATATAATCAGTAAGTTGATTGTCCGGCTGTCACTAGACAGCCTTTTAATTTAGTTATAATCTGACGGCAAAGGACCTTTACAACTGAGAGTTGCAATAGGAGTGTAATCATGGAAAAAGCGAAAAGGTTTACGATTCGCCGAGTTCTTCTGGCAGCTGCATATTTAGCTATTTTTTGTTCTGCGGAAATTTTACTTTTCAATGGCAAATGGTTTTATAAGACCCTGAATGATTATAGCGGCGCAGTCTCCCGCGGCGACCAATTGGCCGCCAGAGATTATTTGCAAAATCTGCAGTATTTTTACGAACTCAATAAAAAATTACATCCTTTGGGATTGGATGGCATCATTAGCGAGAGTTTTTTCAAAGACGCGCAAAATTATCAATCAGCTTATGATTATCTGACCGGCAATTATGAGAAAGTTATAAAGGATCTGCAAGGAAAAGAGGGCTATTGGGCCCCTTATATGCGTGCTAATGCCAAATGGCGGCTCGCGCAAGGGATCTTTGATGGTTCGCTGAATAAGAGCAAGGACAAAAAAACAATAATGGACGAGAAAAAACAAGCAATAGAAATGATCGTCATGACCAAGGACGATTATGAGCGGGCGATCAAAAACGATTCCGGATTAACGCTGCCGCCCAAGTGGAACTATGACATGTCTACCGACCCGTCGGCGATAGCTCGAGCTCTTGCGCCAAAACCTATAAAAGTGCGCTCCAGACTGGGCGAGGGCGGCAATAAAGGCAACAACCCAGGCGATCGCGACGGCGATGCTCCAGGCAAAGGAACTCTGGATCTGGATAAAAAAGGCGGCAATAAACCAGGCCCAAGTCCTAACCCGGGTGCCAAAAGAGAGGGTTAGTTATGGACAGCATTAGACAATGGTTTGAAAATTTATTTTTCTCAGAACCGACTTACTTTATTTTTTTAAATCTCTTATGGGTATTGATCGCGGTGCTGGTTGCAGTTCTGACGTTCAAGCTCATATATCGTCCGAAAAAATCTAAATACTCGCGATATAGACTCTTTGGGGAAGATACCGTTTGGATAGCGGCGTTGGCAATTTGCGCCTTATCAACAGTTGCCTTAGCTGGCCCTAAGGTTAGCAAGGGCATGAAATTAACTCCCGGCGGCAATATAGACATTGGATTTCTAGTGGATTATTCGTTTTCTATGAAAACAGATGATATCGGTGATAGATCCAGATTGGATATTGTGAAGTCAGTAATTACCAATTTTATTGACAGCGGCACGCTAAAAGCCGGCGATCGCGTAACATTATTTGTTTTTGGAACCCATTCTTTTTGGCGTATGCCATTTTCTGAAGATTTTAATATTTTAAAGTCTCAGCTGGCAGAAATTTCTCATCCGCAGGTTTATCAGGATGACTCGCAATTGAACACCAGCCTCTCAAATGTTGTTGAGCATTTATCTGTGGCCGCGGATAAGGACGAACTTTTTGAAAGTAGAGCAAGGCTATTAAATATGGCCTGGTTTAAAAATAATAAGGTCATGTTTTTGTTCAGCGATGGCGGCGATAATGATGATGCCGACCTTAGCCGAGGGCTAAGAGAGCTGAATAAAAGAAATATAAAGATTTATTCGGCGGGCGTAGCGACTAGAGAAGGCAAGAATATTACCATTGAAGCCTATAACCCGGACGGCTCTAATAAGTCGCTACAAATAACCGTTAAGACTGCGCTACAAATTCAGCGATTGAATGAAATTGCTACTAGGACTGGCGGAGAAACTTATATAATTGATTCGCTGGCCGGTATTACCGGTGCGCAAAGTTTTCTTAAAAATTCCGTAAACACCAATCGCAATTTCTCGCCGCGCCTGATCGCTTCCGGCGAAAGTCAGGATGTTTGGTGGGAGCTCTTGTCAATTCCGGCATTAGTGCTATTGTTAATTATAATTAAAAAAGCTTAGCAAATCGTATCCGGTTCTTTTATAAAAAGGAGGGAAGAATATGAAACGTGCAAAACGGCGAACCTTGATCTTAGTTGTATATTTGGTCGCATTTATTTTTCTCGGCTTAGCCTTTTCTCAAGAAGAACCGAAGCCCGCTCCGCCACCGGACGGGACGGTTGAATGCCATAATTTTATAAAAGACGGCAAGAAACCTAATTGCGTATGCTGGGGACAGCAAAATCCGGATAATCCGCCTGGTAATCCGCAATGCAAGCCCGAGCAGGGCGAAGATCCCAAGTGCACGAATCACTGCAAAAGGTCTTTCTGCAAGTGCAAACTCAAGTGTCAAAGCTAGATTTAACTCTAAGAGTCCGTGAAAAACGGGCTTTTTAATTGAACTAATTCTATGCTAGTGTTTTTTGTATGGAATTTAATTTGCGCCACAATATCTTAGCAACCCTTGCTTATTACGATATTTTTGATTTTCCGTTAAAAGCGGAAGAGATTTTTGCTCGTTTAATAAACTTTAAGCACATTATTACTGGCTACCGATTACCAGTTACTGATTACCGAACTCTTCAAAAGGAACTTGACCTGTTAATTTTAGACAGAACTATCAATCGGTCTGGAAATTATTACTTTTTATTCGGACGGGAATATTTAATTCCATTGCGATTAAAACGCGGAGAGATCGCAAAACGTAAGTGGCGAATTGCCAAGCGTGCTATCCGGTGGCTGCGATTTGTTCCTTACCTGCGGGCTGTTTTTGCTTCCGGTTCGTTAGCCATGAACAATACTGATGAATTAAGCGATTTAGACGTGCTTGTAGTGGTGAAACACGGCAGGATATGGTTAGCGCGATTATTAATTACGGCGATGCTTTCCGTTTTGCATTTTCGCCGCCGCGGCCGCGACAAAATTGCCCCTGATAAGATATGTCTCAACCATTATATTTCTGACGAAGCCATGCTTATTCCGCATCAAAGTATTTATAACGCGCAAACCTATGCCAATTTAGTACCGATTTTAGCAAGCGAGATGATAACAAAAAATTTCCAAAAAACTAATGTTTGGGTGCTGGACTATGTGAATAATTGGAATATGGGGCTGGTGGAAACCGGGCTAAACCTTGGCGTATCGGCTAGGATTCTAGAACCGTTCCTTGAAATTTCTGATTTGGACTATTTTCTCAACAAAATATCCGGCCGGTATCAATCAAGGCGCATTACAGATAATCCGGTAACGCATCAAACCGGCGGACGGGTAATTTTTACCGATGAGCAGTTGGAATTCCATCCGCGTTCAATGGAAACGCAGATTATTAAAAGCTTTAATGCGCGGCTAATTAAAATAGGTTTGCCTCAATTGGCGGTAGAAAAAGACTCTGGCTTGACTTAAAATCTCGGAGGGGCCATGCTTTCATAAACAGCTGAACTTTTAAAATTAGGGGGTTGAAAATGGTTAGAGCATCTATTAGCAGAAACTTTTTGAGATTTTTAGTATTGTTTTTGTCTATAATATTAATAACATTCATCGCATTAGTACCGTATCTTGGAGCGCAAGAGATCATGCCGTTAAATCAGGTAAAACCCGGCGATAGGGGTTACGGCCTGACGGTATTCAGCGGCGAAGAACCCGAAAGATTTGATTTTGAGGTTTTAGACACTCTGGATTACGGGATAACAAAATATATAGTTGTTGTTCTGTCTGGCGGTCCTACTGATGAAAACGGCGTAGAGATAATCAAGAACGGCAATGTTTTTGGCGGTATGTCCGGAAGCCCGCTTTACATAGACGACAAAATAATCGGGGCGATAGCAATAACCGGCCAATTTTTAAAAAAGCCGCAGGCCCTAGTTACACCCATTGAACTAATGGTTAATTTCAAAACTGTCGCTTTTGATTTTCTCAATCAATATTTAGACGGTTCTCCGGATGTCGGATCTTCAGAATATGGTTTTACCGCACCTGATAATATACAACAGTTAAAAGCCGGGGATAGCTATATGGCTTGCGAAGTCTGGGATGACAATTCAGATCTTTGCTCCGGTCCAGGCGGAACCGTAACCATGGTTAATCCGGAAAACCCAAAAATTTTTTATTCTCTCGGACATTCAGGATTAGGCCAGAATGGTATCGTGAGGGTTCCATTTTGGAAAGCCGAGGTTGTAACCATGATGCCAAGCATTGCGTTGTCGCAAAAAATGTTGAAAAAAACAGGTCCCATGCTTGGGGCGGTAATATTTAACGGTCCGTTCGGTCAGATCGCAAGATTTGGTGCAATGCCGCCCTATATTCCATTTACAATTAAAATAGAAAACAATTTTAAGGGCACGTTAGAAAGAAAACACCTTTTTGCTTATACGCCCAATTTGGGTATGAATATTTCCAGAGTATTGTCGGGTATGAAACGTTTAATTGATGACGCATTTGACGCGGACGCTGAGATACGCATGGATATTTCCGATTTGCCGCAGATCTATTTTAGGGGCACCTCGGAAGAATTATCAGCCGTTGGTTCAATGGCCAATATTTTCAGCGATTACGCAGTAATTCCTAACATCAAAAATATTACGGCAACGTTAAAAGCGAGAGCAAAATACGAGGTTATGGAGCTGAAAAAAGCCGAGATAGAGAATGTAGCGGAAAATAATGGCAAACTGGATCTAAAAATCACCCTCCTTGCCGGAAATGGCAAATTCTTTACTAATAATTTAAGCATTACCGTTGATAAGAAGTATCTGGATAAAACATTGCGTATTGCCAACGGAAGAGAGGTCGCTTCTAGAATTTTATCCAGCTTGGGCCCCAGTGAAAATACGGTTACCTTGCTTAATAGCATAGCCGATAGAAATTCGCTTTATTTATATTTTACCGATACGGAAGACGTTCCAAAACCTCCGGAGCCGATCACCCTTATCATTTCTACGGACAGCGGGTCTAAGAGTAATATAGGCCCTCCATTGATGGAAAAAACGGCACTGGCGCCAGAACTGGCGCCAGAAAAAGAGAAGGACGATAACTTAGCCGGCGGTTGGAAGATACAACATCCTAAAACGCCTATCATTGAAATTTTGTCTAAAATCAGTTTTCCGAATAACAATTATTTGATAAGCGGCGGCAAGGATATAGTTTTAACTTTAACCCCGCCTGATGCCGAATCCCAGCCACAGCAGAAGAGAAAAAGGAAGTTCTGGGTATTTTAACTAACCCCTTGACGGGGTTTTTGTTTTTTGTAAATATAGTGTATTGGCACTCTGGGGTCGGGAGTGCTAACAAACTAGGTTATAGGTTAAAGGTTGTGGGCTATAGTAATTTATCTAGCGCCTAATACCCAAGGCCTAACACCTCATTTTGTATGAAAATTCGTCCGCTAAGTGACAGAGTTCTAATTGAACCGCTACATGAGGAAAAAAGGAAGGGCGGGATAATACTGCCGGAAACAGTTGATAAGGAACGGCCGGAAAAAGGCCGAGTAGTCGCCATGGGTCCTGGCCGCATAGATGAAAACGGCAAAAAAGTTCCTATGAACGTCAAAAAAGGCGATAAAGTTTTATTTACCAAATACGGTCCGGATGAAATAAAAATAGACGGCAAGGAGTATCTGATAGCAAAAGAGGAGAATATACTAGCGGTTATAGAGTAACCGCAATTTCTAATTTCTAATTCCTAATTTCTAAACAAATAATAAATTCTAAATTCAAAATTATAAATGTTTTGAATTTATGATTTGGATATTGGAATTTGTTTAGGATTTAGTATTTAGAGTTTAGTATTTTAAACAATGGCAAAACAGATCCAATATAAGGAGAATGCTCGGGAGGCGCTTAAGCGCGGAGTTGATAAAATAGCCAACGCTGTAAAAGTTACTCTCGGACCCAAGGGACGTAATGTCGTTTTAGACAAGGGTTTTGGCGCGCCGACTATCACCAAGGACGGCGTGACTGTAGCCAAAGAAATAGAGCTGAAAGATAAATTTGAAAATATCGGAGCCGAATTGATCAAGGAAGTTGCCTCCAAGACAGGCGATATCGCCGGTGACGGCACCACTACAGCCACGGTATTAGCACAAGCGATCGTAGCCGAAGGTTTTAGCGCTGTTAATTCCGGCGCCAACCCGATGGTGCTAAAGCACGGCATAGACAGGGCGGTGGAGTGGGTTACAAAACAGCTTAAAACTCAAAGCGAAAAAGTAAAAGGGTATGAAAAAATAAAAGAAGTTGCGACAATATCAGCCAATGACCAGGAACTCGGCAAACTGGTAGCTGATGTTTTTCAGAAGGTCGGCAAGGATGGAGTGGTCACTGTTGAAGAATCGCAGACATTTGATATGACAACCGAGCTGGTGGAGGGGATGCAATTCGATAGGGGCTACATTTCGCCCTATATGATAACCAGTCCGGAAAGGATGGAGGCGGTTTATGAAGACCCGCATATTTTAATAACTGATAAAAAAATATCCTCAATTCACGATATTATCGGTTTGCTTGAAAAACTGTCCAAGGCCGGTAAACGCGATCTGGTAATTATCGCCGAGGATGTGGATGGCGACGCTCTTGCTACACTCGTAGTAAATAAACTGCGCGGCAATTTTAACGCGCTTGCTTTGAAAGCTCCTGGATTCGGCGATCGCAAAAAGGAAATGCTTGAAGATATCGCGATTGTTACCGGCGGCCAGCTTGTTGCGGAAGAGAAAGGAATAAAACTGGAGTCAGTTGAGCTGGCCATGCTTGGACGAGCTCACAGAGTTGTGGCTGATAAAGACAAAACCGTCATTGTCGGGGGCAAAGGCAAGAAGCCGGATATTGATAAGCGGATTGCTAATATCAAAGCCCAAATTGCCAAAACTACTTCCGAATTTGATAAAGAAAAATTGCAGGAACGGCTGGCAAAACTTACCGGCGGTGTGGCAGTTATACGTGTGGGCGCCGCGACCGAAACAGAACTCAAAGAAAAGAAGTTCAGGATTGAGGACGCAATTGCGGCCACGCGCGCGGCGCTTGAGGAGGGGATTGTCGCCGGTGGCGGAATCGCTCTTTTTGAAGCGGCTAAAGACCTTACCGCGCATACTGCTAAAGTTGCCGAATTCGGCGATGAGGCCAAGGGCGTGGCTATCATCAAAGCTGTACTTGAAAAACCGCTGAGAGCAATTGCTGAAAACGCTGGGAAAGACTCCAACGAGGTAATACAAAAAGTTATGTCTTTACAATCCGGGCAGGGTTTTGACGCCAATAAGGGCGAATATGTTGATATGGTTAAGTCCGGCATTATTGACCCGCTCAAAGTTGTCAGGACGGCGCTTACCAACGCGGCTTCCGTTGCCTCATTAATATTGACCACGGAAGCAATTGTAACCGACCTGCCGGAAGAGAAAGAAAAAACGTCTCCTCCGCCAATGCCGGAATACTAAGCAACAAAAATCCCGCTTTGGCGGGATTTTTGTTGTGAGCTCATACATGATTATGATAGAATCTAA
The DNA here is from genome assembly GCA_016181055.1 of Candidatus Yanofskyibacteriota bacterium. GTDB lineage: Bacteria > Patescibacteriota > Minisyncoccia > 2-02-FULL-40-12 > IGHO2-01-FULL-4-A > 2-01-FULL-44-17. Next base: position 9,793 of record JACOZZ010000053.1, on the reverse strand, counting down.
TTATGCTAAAAAATATTATCCAAAACTTTCCTAAGCAGCTGGATTTCGAACCGGTTATTGAAAATGCCGGCAGTTTTCAGAAACGCGATAAATTCATTGTTTGCGGTATGGGCGGGTCTAATTTAGCGGCGGGAATTATAAAAAGTTGGAAGCCGAAGTCGGATATTATTATTCACAGAGATTATGGCCTGCCTGCGCAGGCAGGTTTGCCGGAGATGGAAGAAGCACAATCAAAAAATTATTTAGTGGTTGCAAGTTCTTATTCCGGCAACACAGAGGAGACGATATCAAGTTTTGAGGAAGCTCTGGCAAGAGGATTGCCGCTGGTTGCAATTACAGCGGGCGGTAAATTATTGGAGCTGGCGCAAAAAAATAATGTTCCGTACATAAATTTTCCTTCAATTAATAACAATCCCCGTTTTGCGATCGGTTACAGCATAAGAGCGACACTTAAGGCGATGGGCGAGGAATCAATGTTGAATGACATGAGCGGACTGGCTGAATCTCTCTCCCCCGATGATTACAAAACAAAGGGTAAAGAATTGGCGGAGAAACTGCAAAATAAGATGCCCCTTATTTATTCTTCCGGGACAAATGCCGGATTAGCCAGGTATTGGAAAATCAGTTTTAATGAAACGGCAAAACTACCCGCGTTTTATAATTTTGTACCGGAGTTGAATCATAATGAAATGGCTGGATTCAGCGGCAAATTAAAACACGAATTTGCTTTCATGTTTCTCAACGACCCCGATGATGACCTGCGAATTCAAAAAAGAATGTCAGCTACCAAAAAGATTTTTGAAGATAGGGGATTCACGGTTCTCAATATAGACCTGGCCGGTACATCCCCCTGGCACAAATCATTTGCCGGCATCATAACCGCCCTCTGGACTTCGCATCTCCTTGCTGAACACTACGGCGTGAACCCCGAAGATGTTTCAATGATTGAGGACTTCAAAAAATCGCTCTAATATTGATAATGAGAACATCGGAAAAAATAAAATCCTGGGGTAAGCCAGGATTTATGTTGTGATTCTCAAGCCGGTGCCGGATTCCAGGGTTTTAAAAATCTTTTTTATTTTTTCATGCTCATCACCGGAAAGATCTAGCTGGCAGATTATGTCTTGATACATCGGGATCGTTCTAAAAGCGTTAGCAGGGTTCCAATGGTCGGGAGTAAGCCACCAGAATTGGCAGGAATTAAGAGCTTTGTCCATCAAATCACGATTGGCAATGGTATTGCCCTTCATATGCGACAATAAAATACTGATTAATTCCCAGAGCGCCTGATGCAGCCCGTTTTCAGGATGCTTCCATAAAGGATAATAAATACCGCGTGCCGCATCTTCTTGTGACGTTGACCATGAGCCGGATGGAATAGCAATTTCTTTAGCGGGAAAACAATCAATGATTTGCGAAATAGTTGCTAAACGTATGCCGTTCTTTTTATTGAGCATCTCGCATAACCGCTTTAAAAAATTAAGATAATCGCCGGTGTTTTCATGGCCGCCGAAAGTCTCCCCATCGAGCGCGATTACTGCATAACCGTCGCTTCTACCAAACCATTTTCCAAGATTGGTTTGCAGGGCATCATAAAAACCATGCACGGTGTTTATTTTTTTGAAAGCAAGATTATTGCTCCAATAACTGCTTCGTAAAATTACAGGCAAACCGTTAGCTGAAGGTATAAAATTAAACGGCGCATAGCCATGCCGGTAGACAAATGATTGGTCATCCATAATAAGCCACAAGTAACCGGAATTTTTAACTATTGCCGCTGTTTTTTCATCGCAAGCCATTTCCGGCGGAAAGAAACCTATTTTAGGCAGGTCAATGCCAACAATTCTTCTGAATCCCTCTTCGTTTAAACGGATTTGCCGTTCACATTCCGATGGCGGTATTAACGGCAATATCGGATGGTAAGCACCGCTGCCGGTAAAATCAACATGGCCAGAATCAGCTAATTTTCTAATAGACTCGATCGTCTTGCTGTGGCCGTGGATGTGAAGCAATTCAATAAGAGAAAAATTGATATTCAAAGTTATCGGAACTTCCGGTTCCGAAAGTATCCATTCAAAAAGAGGGTTATAACACTTGCGGTGCATGCGATTAAGGGTGTACTTGTTCTGCCATGGCGGTTGATAGCAATGCAAAAGAAAGCCAAGATGCTTCATCTGGCCCCCCTCCAATTTTTAATGAACAGTATTTATCTGTTTTTATTATATTACTACCTATTAGGAAGCTGGCAAGCGGCGTTGGAGATAAGTTGTTTTTATATTTTTTGTCTGTTAAAATAAAGACATTATGGATAATATTAAAAAGGGAACGCCGAGGGATGTGTTTCTGCATCTTTTGGCAGTATTGACGCTCTACGTGAGCGTGGTTGCTTTTATTACGCTCTGGTGGCAATACATTAACGTACTTTTTCCCGATATTTTGAAATATCAGGATTATTATAGCTATTCCGGCATTTACGACCCAATACGCTGGGCAATGGCGGCATTGATAATAGTCTTCCCGATACACATTCTCATCTCCTGGCTGATCGGCCGTGAATTTAAGGCCGAACCAGAAAAACGCGAGATAAGGGTGCGCAAATGGCTTTGGTATATTACGCTTTTTGCCTCCGCGGCTACGATAATCATTGACCTCATAACCCTCGTTTATAATTTTCTAAAAGGAGAGCTGACAACCCAATTTTTCCTGAAGACAATCGTAATACTTATCATAGCCGGCGCGGTTTTCGGTTATTATCTTTGGGATTTAAAAAAACGGGCTAAACAGTCAAACAAGCCCAAGCTTTTTGCTTGGATCGCTTCCGCGGTGGTATTAGCTAGCATAATTTACGGATTTTTACTGATCGGCACTCCAGCCACTCAGCGTGCGCGAAGATTTGATGAACAAAGAGTCAATAATCTGTCGGTGCTCCAAAGCGAGGTCATTAATTATTGGCAGCAAAAAGGTGAATTACCTAAATCTCTTGATGTACTGAAGAATCAGATCTCCGGTTTCATACCGCCTGTTGATCCGGAAACCGGCCAGCCATACGAGTACCTGGCAACAGACCCGCTGTCTTTTAAACTATGCGCCGAGTTCAAAACATCCAGTATAGCTACTGATAACATGATGCGCTCGGTACCGATGCCGGTAGGCGCGTATTATCCGTATCAACAAAATTGGAATCATGGCATGGGCCGCGTATGTTTTGAACGCACGATCGACCCCCAGCTGTATAAGCGCAGCGATGGCATTCCGGTTCCTCTGAAATACTAATAATGAGAAAACTCGTTACATTCATTACAATTTTCATTGCCGTCTTTTTAGTTTTATTTTTATTACGGACTGATGTCCGGGACTTAGCCCTGGAATGGGAGAAAAATGGCTTACCGGAAGAAACACGTATTCCATTTCAATCCGAGACTCCGTTAAAACCAGTGGCTACTGCCAGCATCCCGCCTTTGGCGCGACAAGTAAATCTCGCAGTGCCGTTTATGCCGCAAGCGCCATTCGGCAATTGGGAACTACCATATCAGGAGGCCTGCGAGGAAACATCGGCTATTCTGGTAGATAAGTTTTATAAAAATGAACCGATCACCGCGGAAGCTGCCAAAAACGAAATACTGAAACTGGTTGAATGGCAGAAACAGAGGCTCGGTTATTATTTTCACACTACCGCCGCCGAAACCGCTATGATGTTAAAGCAATACTTTGGTTATAAACGGGTAGATATCTTGCGTAATATTACGATTGATGACATTAAATCACATCTCTTGGCCGGCCGGCCGATAATCGTACCTTTGGCTGGCCGTATGCTTGATAATCCGTATTATACCCAGCCAGGCCCGATCTATCACATGCTTATAATCAAGGGCTTTACCAAAGACGGCAAATTCATCACCAATGATGTCGGCACTAAACGTGGGCAAAATTATGCCTACGATGAGAAAGTGCTGTTCAACGCCATCCACGACGCACCAACCGGCGGTGACGGCTGGGCCATAGATAACGTGGAGGAATACGTCAAAACCGGCGGAAAAACAATCGTCGTTGTTTACCCTAACTAGAGGGTATTTAATTTAATTTGCGCAATCTCCGCAGAAGTATAAAAGTTAAAAGTCCCACCTCCAGCGTAAGGCCGATAAAAAAACTGAACGGCAAAGCATTAAGAGACATGGACGGGAGGAGTAACTTGGCTAAAATAGCTATCAAAATCAAACCGGGCAGAGTAACAAGAAGCGGAGTCCAGGTATCTTTGAGGGCATAGAATGAGCGGGCGATAAGGTGCATGAAGCTTTCGGCAGGGATGGCAAAGGCAAAAATAGCAAGAAGCTTGCCGGTGCGTATCACGTCAGCTTCAATGAAGCGCCCGCCGCCGAGAAGAAGCCGCACGATCCATTCCCCGAAGAAAAAGAAAAACAAGGCGGATAAGCCGGTCATGATTCCCAGAGCTTTGGCAGTCTCGCGCAGATGACGCAAAAAGCCGACCCTATCGCCAAGGGCGGCTTTTTTTGATAAAGACGCAAATACCGCAGTTGAAAATGAAATTCCGAATAAGCTAACCGGAACACTTTGGAAATTACGGGCAAAACTTAACACCACAATGGAGCCAACCGCCAGCGTTGAAGCTATATTGGTAAAAATAAAAAAAGTAACTTGTTCTATCGGCTGGCCAGCCATACGCGGAATCATCAGTTTGAGAATTTTACGGAATTCGGGATGCCGCCATTGTACAGGAAATCTCCATCGCAATCCGCTCTTAGCGATATCAGCCCAGCGAACGGCAAGATGCAGTAATGCTCCGATGACTACGCCTTCTATCAAACCTAGCGGTCCGAATGCTTTTGCGAGTGGAATGCCGATGATGATGCCCAAGTTATAAAAAATTGGCGCCAGACCGTAACCCCAGAACCTTTCAAAAGAAATTAAGATGTTGCCAAGAGTATTGGAAACAGCAAAAATTATAGGGGACAGGAGCAAGAGGCGGGCCATTAGCACCATCAGCTCTTTGTCCTCAAATGCGAAGCCGGGAGCAACAATATCGGCCAGGCGCGGCATAAAAATAAAAACCGGAACGGCTAAAATAAGCAAGATGAATGGCGCGGCAACCAGCATCGTGGTAGCTACTTTTTCAGCTTCCATATCCTCATTGCGAGCATAAAGATGCGTGAATATCGGTACGAATGCCGCCGTTAAAGCACCGGCAACAAATATGTTAAGAAGAAGGTCGGGAATAATAAAAGCGGCATTATAAACATCAAGCAGACGCGAAGCGCCAAAAACCCGAGCAAATAATATATCCCGCAGCAAACCAAGCGCGTAACTGCCCAGCGTCAAAACCGTCAGAAGCGTCGCTCCGCGGCGAAATATAGACCCAAAAAGATAGTTTTTGAGTTGGCCTAACATCCTATACTTCTAGATTATCATTTTGCAGCCATAAAACAAATTTAGTATAATTAAATTGGATTTATGTGATAAGCAAAGTTCAATCAAGCGGCTCGTCCTCTTGGTTATAATTTTTAGCTTATCTAATTTTATGAAGAAAGCATTATTAATTTTTGTTGTAGTGGCCGGCATCATAGTATCTGCCGCAATGTTTAGAAATAAAACGGCGGTCGCGCCGGGGACGACTGAATCGCCCGCAGCTAGCGCAAGCGTTAGCCCCAGTCCTACAGTTTCGGTAATTGAGAACGCCGCCCCTACTATCAGCCCCACGATAAGTGCTGTCCCCAAAAATCAAACTGTGACTATTACCTTTGCCAATGGAATTGCTACTCCAAATGTGGTTAATATCAAAGCCGGCGATACGGTTAAATTCGTCAATAACGACAGCACTTCTCATTGGCCGGCATCGGGCGTACATCCGACGCACCAGATCTGTCCCGGTTTTGACGCACTCCGCGGCTTAAACAATGGCGAGTCATATTCTTTCAAATTTAACGAAGTCAAAACCTGCCCCTGGCACGACCACCTCAAACCATCAGTTAACGGCCAGATCATTATTAATCCTTAGGAGTCCCATACTCCCGATTTGATTTAATTTATGCTTCTGTTATAATTTCGACATAAATTTTAGTTTAAAACTTGTTCTTTGACGGGGGAGCAAACTGTGGAAAATCTCTTGTTCTTGAGCGGCTTGTTTTTTCTAGTTATCACATTAGTAAGCACCTTAAGAAAAAAAACGGTTTTTGGCATTCGCCCTTTAATATTTGAATTATTGGGATTCGCAATTATGGGTTTGTGCTCAGGTCTGTATTTAAATCCGAAATTGTTGTGGACGACGATAATTGTAATGACATCAGGATTTATCCTGGCAGTACTTTTTGATCCCGCGATTTGGCGATGGCAAGGCATCCAAATGCGGGATGGTCAAAAACTGTCGTTTTTTATAAACAGTAAAGCATTCATTGTATTTTTGAGTTTTATTGCTGTTGGACGAATCTTAGGCTGGGCTGTTCGATAAGAAAAATCATTCTGTTATTCAAAAAGGAGGAGACGCGATGCATGTTCCAACACTTAGCATTTTTACTATTGACGAAAAAGAGATGGAAAAGATAAATGAATGGCTGAAAAATCACGTTAAAAATTGCCCACACTTTGCGCCCCATCTGGCCGGAGCTTTTGGCAGCCCGATTCACTATATCTTTACTCCTCATGGCATAGGTACTAATGTTGAAGTTCAGTGCAATTGCGGAGAAAGGGTTGATGTAACAAATTCAGATAACTGGTAGATAAACTGTTCCCGTTAGGGAACTTTTTTATTTAAAATAGGAACGGCCAAAAAATTGTTTTTAAACTTTCTCTTTAAATGTTATAATATACTCCATGAAAAAGGTTATATTTTTACTAACCTTTTTATTAGTTTTGGCCCTATCCGGTCCAGTTTTTAATGTCCGCGCTGGATTACAAGAAGAAATTGACGCGCGCAATAAACAGATTGAGGAATTACAAAGACAAATAGACGCATATCAGAGTCAAATTGATGAAAACAGTCAAAAAGCTAGGACTTTATCCGGTGAAATTGGCAGTCTTAATGCTCAAATCAGCAAGGTTCAGCTTGAAATTAGGAGTCTTGGCATAGCCATTGAGCAGACTGGCATAGAAACCGCTAATACGCAGGAACAGATTGAAATTGCCCAAGGCAAACTTGATACTCACAAAGAAGCGTTAGCCCAATATATCAGAATACTTTATCAGGCCGACCAGGAAAACCTTACCCAGGTGCTTTTCAAGCACGCAACTTTGTCCAACTTTTTTGATAATTTAAAAAATTTGCAAGATACCCAAAATAACCTACGCACCACTATAGTCGGCATAAAAGATCTCAAAGCTGACCTGGAACAAAAAGAGGAAGCTTTGCTGGATAAAAAGAATGAACTTGAAAAATTAAAGAATTTTGAACAAGCGGAAAAGTACACCCTAGATCAAACAAAAAACCAAAAAAATAAGCTTTTAAAAGATACCAAGGGTCAGGAGTCAAAATACCAAGAATTGGTCAAAAAAACCCAAAAAGATATTCAGGCAATAAAAGACCAGATAGGCTACTTGATACAAAATGGCATTTCAGTAGAAGAAGCGGTCAAATACGGCAATCTTGCCGCCATAGGAGCAGGTATCCGTCCAGCTTTTTTACTTGCGGAACTTGAGCAGGAAAGCGCGCTGGGAGGTAATGTCGGGAAATGTTATATAATCGACAAGACAAGCGGTTCTACACGCAGAATTACAAACGGCCAAATCTACACGAAAGGCATACATCCCACAAGAGACCTTGCTTTATTTCTAAATATTACAATGGAACTAGGCAAAGATCCTTTTCAAACCCCTATTTCATGCGGCTCTAGCTGGGGAGGCGCCATGGGCCCGGCCCAGTTTATTCCGTCTACCTGGATGGGATATAGGGAAGAAGTTACCCGACTGACCGGCCATGATCCTGCGAATCCCTGGAGCATAGAAGACGCATTTGTCGCGGCGGCAGCCAAGCTTGCTCGCGACGGAGCTGACAGTAAAACTCGCGCCGGTGAAATAGCCGCATCTAAAAGATATTACTGCGGTAATAGCGCAAGCACAAAATCGGGTTGCGTCAACTATGCTAATAGCGTTCAAAGAAAAGCGGCGATAATCGAACAGAATTTATAACTGTTGAAACCGCGAGAATTAAATTTTTATAGACCGCGTAAAACCTGGCTGCAATCGAGGTATTTTTATATTTTATTACCGGTGGCAGTATCAGCCGGTTTTTTAATTTTAATAAATCTTAATTACGCTAAAGAGCTGACAATTACCAATGAACCGGCTGTTGCGCTTTCAACAAATCCAACGCCGCAATTCACGATTTTGCAAAAGATCCAAGAGGGGATTGAGCTATTAAAAAAATCGCCGTCTCTGGAATATGATGCTCTCCGCAAACAAGTATCGCTGGCTATACTTAATAAGAATACCGGGGAAATTTTTGAGCATCGCGTATGGGTAAGCGAAAATGAGATAAAAAATTATAAAAAAACCGGCACGATTAACCTGGAAACCGCCAATAATAATTTGGGTGTTCGGGTCAATTGGTGGAATAGTTTTAATACTGATTACGAAATTCCGGAACATCCGGAATTAGTTGTAATTGCCAATAAATATCCATTTCCGAGTTCATATATTATAGGATTGCCGGAAAGATCAGCAAAACAGTATACTGATATAATTTACGCTCCGTATTCGGGCGGGCTCCAATCGCCTGAGATAATAGAGGCCGGCAAAAAATATTTAGAAAATAATATAGAGCAGGCCTTCGCCGAATTAGATGCAAAAAGAGTCGTTTCGCTCTCAGACGCGCGCACTCCCGTTACAGATAATATCAGCAGAGACTTCATCAGCAATATAATTTTAGTTGAGCATATAGACCCGGATGGTTTTAATGCCGCTAATGACGGCGGTAAAGAATTGTCAGAACGCGTATTAACGGTTATCGGCGCCAACCAAGGTTCTGCCTACCGTTACACCGGTTCTCCGGCTGGCGCCTCCGGACTGGCTCAGTTTATAAAATCAACGTACGATTTGATGGTTCTTATTAAAAACTATAATGCCGGCATGGCCGACCACGTCAATGCGATTAAGGCAATGGTTTTGTTCTTTGATAGCCACGAAAAAGACATAACTGGCAAAATAACACGCCGCGATATTGTAAAATCACTTGGCATTACCGAGGAGATGCTAGCCGCAACTTATAACGGCGGCCCAAGCAGAGTCGCGAGTTCTGTTAATAAATTCGGTTTAGCATGGTTTAGCGGGCAATTTCGCTTATCCACTGCCGCCAGAATTTTACGCCAGGAAACGCTAAACTATGTAAAGAAATTCCAAGCAATTAAAGACTTGAATTTATTTGCGAATATTTCTGCGAATTAATCAAATAAAAACCCCTGAGTTTATCGAAGGGGTTTTTATTTGAGATTACATGGCGGCCTCTTCGTCTTTAATGTGCGGCCTCATCATCTCAGCCATCTGTTCATCTGTCATACCGGTCACTTTGTCGGCATGAACTTCTTTGGCGTGAGTCGCCATATTTTGTAAAATTTCTTCGTCTGTTGAACCCATGGCTTTGTAATCACAAGCTACCGAAGGGTCAATGTCCTTGCAAGCTAATGTTTTCATATTTTTGTATTTACTTAATTAATTTGAAAGATGGCTCAATAGCCATCTCTTATTTTTCGACCTTATTAAAAACTATAATGCCGGCATGGCCGACCACGTCAATGCGATTAAGGCAATGGTTTTGTTCTTTGATAGCCACGAAAAAGACATAACTGGCAAA
>JACOZZ010000005.1 GCA_016181055.1 Candidatus Yanofskyibacteriota bacterium | reverse complement strand
CCATTAGTTCCTTGTCCATATTGCAGGCAGAAGCAATCTTATAACAAGGCGGGTTATATTGTTCCAAAAAATCCACGCTTTGTTCGTCCCACGGCGAAGCAAACCAAATCATTCCCAATGATTTGCAATAACGGTCTATCTCATCGTATTCTTTTTTACCAAACTCCAGGCCTCTCTTAAGATCACCATTGGTAGGTCCGAATGGATTTTCGCGTGGCTTTGCCAACTCTTCGGGCGCATAAACGACATCCACACTACGCTTTTGGAATTTGACCGCATCGCAACCAGCGGCCTTCGCACCATCAATTAACTGCATGGCAATATCCAGACTGCCATTATGATTTATTCCTATCTCTGCAACCACAAAAACCGGTTGGTCGTAACCCACCAATCTGTTTCCTATTTTTAGCATTAAAGCCCCCCCCCTTGTTCTTGTTGTCAAAAATCAATACAATTAATAAACCAGGACAAATGAATAAAATCAATATTGCCATCACCAGACATCTATTGTAAAACAAAAAAACCCGCAAATTTATGCGGGTTTACTATATCTTAAAATTAAATCGCAAACTTCCCTTACTGCATGGTCCCCACCGTTTCGCACGGTAACATAATCGGCGATTTCTTTGCATTTCGGATCACCATCGGCAACCGTGAATTTAACTCCGGCAAAATCAAGACATTCCAAATCATTAACGTCATCGCCCATAAAAGCAACCTCCTTATAATTCAAACTGCCAGTATTCAGCAGTTGAATAAAAAAGGGGAGTTTTTTTTCTGGCGTCTGGATCAACTCAACACCCAATTTGGCGCAACGTTTAACCACTACCGGGTTTTGTTCGTTGGTTATGACAATCACTTTCAGCCCGGCCTGCTTAAGCATGAGTATGCCCATGCCGTCTTTTCGGCTGCAAACCACGCTTTCAATACCGTTTTGATCCAGCATCACCTTGCCGTCAGTAAAAATACCGTCAAAGTCAAAAACTACCAATTTTAGTTTTTTAATCCTTTCTTCCAACCCCAATCTCATAGTTCTTTCTCCATAAGATGGCAAAGTAAATGTATAATCGTCTGATGAACCTCTTGAATTAAGGCAGTACTTACAGCTGGCACAATAATTGGCGCATCCACTAACGTCAAAAGGTTCTTAGTTTTTTGACTGAATAACCCGATTGATTTTGCACCTCTTTCATTTGCGACCGAAAAGGCATTGTGAATATTATATGAATGCCCGCTGATATCAGAATCGCTTGTGGTCAAACCGATAACTAGGTCGCCATGTCGGCACAATGCTTCAATTTGTCTTGAAAAAACCGTCTCAAAACCATCGTCATTGCTTTGCGCCGTCAAAATTGAAGAATCAGTCGTTAAAGCAATGGCGGGGATGGCTTGGCGGTCTTTTTCAAACCTGCAAACAAGTTCTGCGGCAAAATGCTGAGCCTGCGCCGCCGACCCGCCGTTACCGAAAATCAATATCTTGCCACCGGAATTTATGGTCGTTTTTATAAGTTTAGAAGCGCAGGCAATCTGTCCAGTAAATGTCCGATTGCCGGCTATTGTTTTGTAAAGCGATGCTCTTTGAAGTAAAAAAGGTTGGATGTCGGATTTCATAATCGTCCCCTCTTTTTAATGAACTGAACTAATACCGTTAACTTAAAATTAAAATGTCTGGTTGTCAACTTCGTAAAAATGTTTTATCATAAACAACAAAGTTGTTTTACAATTTTTGGGGAGAAAACGGATGACTAAACCGGTCTTGCCAATAATTCAGCAGACTGCGTCAAAACCCGCAAGTCCTGCAGAAATCGCAAAAAATATACGTCCTGGCGATATAGAAGGCCTCAAAATAGTTTTTATCAATATGCCCCTTAGGGAAACAGCCGTACCGAATACCACGCCCGAAGGACCGCTATTGATGGCTACTAACCTTCGCCAAAATTACGGGGTTGATGCCAGAATTATTGACCTCAACGCTTATCGCATAAAAGACGAATTGGCAAAACAAAGGAACTTACCCAATGGCAGGCATCTTACTGACGCCGAAGTGTTGAATTTGATAAGCACCGACTTCAAAGTGCGCGGCGAACCGGATATTGTCGGTTTTTCCGGAAAAATAACCACATTAAAATGGCAGGAAAAAATAGCCAAAATGGTCAGGCACCTTCTGCCTGATGTGTTTTTAGTAACTGGCGGAGGGTTGGCAACGGAACTTAAAACTGGTTTATTCAATTATATTCCCGAACTTGACGGCGCCGCCCATTCCGAAGGCGACGAAGTAATTTTAAAAATCTGCTTAGACGCAATGACAATCAAAAAACACGGTTTAGCCGGTGCGGTTAACTCGGGTAAATTGGTGCCCTATCACCTTGGATATATTTCCGGGCGTCACCGTTTCATGTATGCCGGCAACAGGCCAGAAAATCTTGATTCCCTGCCGTTTGCCAACCTTGATTTGCTTGCTGAGGACGTATTTGGTTTTAAGATACTGGAATATTATCTGGGCAATGCTGTCTGGGGCATGAGTGCGAACAACAGTTCCGCCGCACCGTTTTCCATGACTCGCAGTACTACTGCTACTTCTGGTCGTGGCTGTCCTTATGGCTGCGAATACTGCTACCGCGGCGCGCAAGGAGAAAGAAAATGGGGAGCCAGGTCAGCGTGGCATATTTATAATCAACTTGCGCATTACATAGAGAAGTACGGGATTGACTTTCACGGCTTCCCCGATGATAACTTTGCGGTAACTTATGACCGTATTGTTGACCTGGTTCCGCTCCTTAGGCCGCTGGGCATTCGTTGGGGAACGCATACGCGCCTTGACGAAGCCGCGGGACTTAAACCGAAGAGCGGATACCCAGGCGAATATATCTTTGAAAAACCGTTAAGGATTGAAATGATGGCTAAGGCCGGCTGTATTTATATCGGCTTCGGCCCAGAGAGCGCCAATGCTAAAGTTATTGAAGCCTTAGGTAAGGGTGGGTTTACACTGACTAATGGTTTTGTTCCGACTCGCATTAACGGCAAAACATATAACTTTCCCCGTTCAATGATAGAGGGAATTAAAAATTCCTGCGAGGTTGGGATACACGCAAATTGCACATGGATAAAGGGCAATCCCACCGAGACGCTTAATGACCTCAAGGAAACGGTTGCCTTTATGGCTTGGCAGGAAAAATATTATTCCCAATACGGTATTCTGCCTGAAGCGGTAAACAAAAGGATGTTTACTCTAACGTGGTATCCGGGAACGAAAATTATCCATCACCCCCGCGTAAAACATGAACTAAACCGTATATTCGGCCTTAACTTCAATCCGACAACCCACGAACCGGTCTGCGACGAAAAATTCTACGAATACTGCCTGGCACTGGATGATGCCACAAAGGTTCTTGAGGGACCCGACGGCGAACCGCTTAACTTCAGCGATATGTCCAATGACACCTTTCTGCGGGTAAGAGAACTGGTTGATTCCGACAGAACGCTTGAAATTCTAGATATGTAGATACAAAACCGACAGGATTGTCGGTTTTTTTAATTTCTATATTTCGCTCGCATTTTTGCAATCATAAATTTTGGCCGAGATTTTTTTGGAATTTTCTTCATAAATGACGACGCATGACGAAAAATATTTAGTATACGGACTGGATAAATGAATCCTTGGAATATCAATTACTAAATAGTGGCCCTTAAAACTCCGAAGAATATCGGTATAGCTTGATTCGAATTTGGGCGCGACATAAAGCCGCCTTTCGAATTTGCCCATTTGTTTCAGAGCACCCCTGCCGATATTATTGTAAGTAATTACCTTTCCTATATTTCCGTCATTTTTAATGAACTCCATGGCATTTTTCAGTAAAACGGCAGGGTTGCCGTTAATTTTCCCAAATAAATATTCTTCTATAAAAACTCCGTTGTATAAAAATCCGAGAATTAAAATCGCAACCCAAAGGTGTTTGCGTAAATTAATCTTTTTTAAAGCTAGAACTGCTAAAACCGCCGTCATTAACCAAATAAATGCCATAAACAGCCAGGAAACATAAAAACCCATCGGCCCGGAACCGCCAGTAAAGGGAAATAGGAAATTCCATTTTAAATTCAAAACGCGGCTGAACCATTCTGTTTTCGGATAAAGAGACGGCACAAAATGCGGGAGAAATTGAGTTAAAAATATACCCATTGCCGCCAATCCGCTTAAAACAAAAACTTTCCGGCCAACACGGATCGGATCGGAACTAAAAATATCCGCCGCTACCACTCCCCCGATTATGGAAAGTGGGACAACAATGAACTGTAAATAACGATCCAGCGCGCCGGAAGAAAAATCGAATAAGACCAAATAAAAAATCAGGCCCAAAACCAGAAAAATAATAAACAATCTTAATTTTTCAAAATTCTTACGATTAACGAATAAGAGCGGGACCAGAAAAAGCGGCGAAGCGTAAAGCAGGGCCTTGAGGAACTGGATTGAAATCTGCAAATAATTTCTGTCGGAAAAAACTAAAAAATGCTTCCAGCGGGCAAGCGTTTTGGAAATATTTAGAATGGGCAAAAAATACAAAATACCGAGCATTAGCAGGACTAAAGAAGCCAGGGCAACGACCGCGATTAACGCGGTCTTAACGAGTTGCTGCCGCGACACGGATCTAGACTTGGAGTAGAGAAGCTCAAAAACGATAGCGCCGGCGGTTATTATAAAGCTCGCCTTTGTTAAAAATCCCAAGAGTATGGAAATGACCAGCAAGCTGCCCCAAATAATTTTTCGTCTGGTTGTCTCGCTATCCCGCCATTTATAAAATGATATGGCTGAAAGTAAAAAGAAGAGCGGCAATATCTGGCCGTCGGTATCAACCATCAATGAGGCAAGCACGCCATAAAAACCAACGCTAAAAAACAATGCGCTCCAAAGCGCCGCACTCCGGGAAAATCTATATCTTACCAAAAGAAAAATGAGCCAAAAATTAATTATACCGACAACGAATGGCAGATAACGCAGATGAGCAGAACCAAGTATTTGAAAAGCCGAAATGAAGATCAGGCCGGAAAGAGGAGGGTGGGGAATCCCGCTCAAGCCCTTCACGCCGGAACCGGCATAATCTGACCAGGTATTTTCGTCCTGATGATAGGGCAAATCCAGACCCCAAATCCTAGCCAAAAGAAAAATGACAAAAATAAAAAACAGCCAAAAATACCTGGATTTTAAAATTTTAGTTAACATCATCAATTTTCTTTAAAACCGTCAGGATTGAAACGCCAAAAGGAAACTGAAGATGGCGGAGTAAAAATCTTTCTAAATTAATTATCCAAAAAAATATTTTATTAAGAACGGGATTATTAATATCAAAATCTGATTCCCGATTTTTGATATTAAACCAGCGGCTGAATAATCTGACCAGGGCTATCGGCATAAACAAAAAGGCGTTGAAATAAGTTTTTTGAACTACCGATAGATTACTTGATTTTCTAATTGTCTCTAGAAGTTTTGGCATCGTATATCTGCGATAATGATGGGCAACTTCATCTTGAACGCCCCATAAGAACATAAAAGCCGGGGCCATTATTATTAAAACGCCTCCTGGACGTAAAATTCTTTCAATTTCGCGTAGCACCGGCTCTTCATTCTCCAAGTGCTCCAAAACATCCAAAGCAAATACAACATCAAAGAAACTGCTTTCGTAATCCGTTTCGGCGCCAAAGACAACAGATAGGTTTTTAATGCCGCGCTGCTTGCCATATTCGATCGCTTCATCAAAATTATCAACGCCAAAAGAATTATAGCCAAGCTTCGCCAATTCACCGACCAAGTAGCCCGAACCGCAGCCGAAATCAAGAATTTTCACTTTTCCATCCGGCAGTTTTGCGTATTTTTTAAGTAGGTCAAAAATTATAAGTCGGCGCACTCTCATCAGCCAGTGATCCTTTTCTATCTGGAAATATTGTTTGTAAAAATCAGGTTTCATTACGAATTTTTAACAGCTCAAGCTCTTTTTGCCAGTTATAATTCCCCCAATGCCTGTATCTTATTCTTAAGTCTTCATTTTCGTAACCCGGATGACAGCCAAGTTCAATAATTTTATCAGGATATTTTTGGGCAAGATTTTCAGCAAGTTTTATATCTTTTTCGGCTAAATTACCCGCATTTATAAAACCGACAAAAAAATCATTGCATTCGAGACCGGTTTTTTTTATCTTTTTTTTGGCTCTCGCTGAAAGAAAATTTAAAAACAAAAGCTGAAATTTTCGTAATAACCTGCCGCCAGTAAGATTAATCGGCTCATTAACTATCCGAATATATGGGATTCGGTAATCTACGGCTAAGTTCAGAATAATATTCATGATGCCCGGCAGCAAATGAAGATGTTGGTTGCCGTTTATAAAAGAGGGTTTGATTCCGGCTTGAATACATTTTTTTATCTGCACCTCCGCTTCTTTTTTGATATATTCCTTTTTTATAAAACCCAGAAGATATTTTACAAAAAATATTCTGTGATTTTTGGGCATTACCTTGCCGGATACCAATGACCCTTCTTCCACGAAATTTATATGAATCCCGGTGTTTATATTTGGTATGTTCTTTAATTTAATTATTGCGTCATCAAACGCCTTACCATTGGCCATTAAGGAAGCGCCGCCTATTAAACCGTTTTTGAGACCCCAAATTATACCGTCATTTATTAATTTATGGAGACCGAGATCGTCGGCAACAACGAATAACTTATGACTCATGACAAATGACTTATGACGAATAACTTATGACGAATAACTTATGACGGATGATTGTCAATAGTTATTTGCCATTTGTAATTGGTCGCGGGTCAACTTCTTCTTGAATCCACCCAACTGGCGGGATATGCTCTTGTACTTTTGAAAAACTCTCTGGAAGATAGCTTCTTCTAAACAATCCAACTTAAGCAAACAATCCAATCCCGCCACGGTTTCGTTTATAGAACCAAGGGAAATATCAAAAAACCTACTCATTTCTTTATCTGTTAGACGACCACTTCCTTCTGCAATATTCAAAATTACAGAAAGTCCCGATCTTATAATCTGACTCCCAAGCGTATACCTCAAGTCCTGCGGTAATTTGCGTACTATTTGAACTACTTCTATAAAAACATCCTGAGCATCTTTGTATACTTCCCAGTCCAAAAATTTAAACAGCTTTTTATCTCTATCATTGGTCATTGGTCATTAGTCATAGGTCTTTCTAGATTCTTTGTCTCTGCAATAATATACATGGGCCGGCCTTTTATTTCGTTGAACATTTTATACAGATATTCGCCCATAATGCCTATCACCATTAACTGAATACTGCCCAAAGTTAGAACAAGAATGATTAACGCGGACAAACCCTCAATAAGAGACCCCGGATTAATAAAACGGTCTATTACGATATACACGCCGTAACCCATGCTGCTCACAAACATCAACAACCCTAACCAAAAAGCCAATCGGAGAGGAAAGGCGGAAAAAGAAGTTACTCCGTTTAAAATAAAGCCGAACAATCTTTTTACGGAATATTTTGACTGTCCGTATTTGCGAGCTTCCACAACATACGGAACATACTTTTTCTTAAAACCAACCCACTGAACCAATCCTCTGAAAAACCTTTCCTTTTCCGGCAGTCGTTTGAATACTCTGACTACGGGCCTCTTATACAAAGTAAAATCAGAGACATTTTTGAATTCAAGACCGGTAACAGAACTTAGAAATTTATAAAATAATCTCCCTAAAGCATCCCGAATAAGGGAATTCTGTTTATTGGATGATCTTTCACCTATCACTATGTCAGCGCCTTCTTCGGCGTATTTTATAAATTCGGAAATAAGGCGGGGCGGATGCTGCAGGTCACTGTCCATAGTCAACACCATTTCTCCTCCGGCAACATCCATGCCGGCGCTAAGAGCAGCCTGGTGGCCAAAATTGCGGGAAAAACGTATTATTTTTATCCTCGGGTCTTTGGAAGCCAACTGCCCTAAAATTTCCGGTGTCTTGTCGTTAGAATTGTCATCAACAAAGATTATCTCGTAATTCTTATTCAAAGAGTTGCAGACAAGGTAAAGCTCCTCAATTAACTTGGGAAGGACTGATTCTTCATTAAAAATTGGCAGAACTACAGATAAGTAAACGCTTTTTTCCATTTAAAGTATTTTAGGTATTGGTTTATATCCGGTAAGACCATGGGCAATTCCAGGCCCAGTGATAGCGCCTTGTCCACATTAAGCCACATTTCTTTTGGCCGGTTAGCGACATTTTGACTACTTTCTTCTAAACTAGCCAGATGTATTTTGCCTTTGTACTTGGGAAAGAATTTAGCCACCTCTATCCCCACTTCTGCCTTTGAAACAACGTCTCTGCTGCCAAGGTGGAGCAAGCCGCTTTCCATTAAAGCCGCTGCCTTGATAACCATATCGGCTACGGTAGTTACCGTGAGGGGGTTTATCTTTACGTCGGTAAAAATATTAACATCCAGATTATTTCTAAAAGAATCTACCAGCCATTCTAAAAAACTTGAGGGCTTTCTGCCGCTAAGATGCAGACCGAGAGGAATTACTCTTACTATTATCCCTTTTTCGTAACTAGAAATTATTTCTTCACCCTTAACTTTTGATAAATTATAGCAATTGACGGGGGATGCGGTATCGGTTTCTTTGTAATTGCCCGCCTTACCGTCAAAAACGGAAGCGGTAGAAATATAAATTATTTTAGAATCAGTTTGCCGTGCAAGTTCGCATACGTTCCTTGTCCCCCCGATATTTACCGCTTCGCACATCTCCTTTTCTTTTTCACACAGGTCAACATTAGTTATGGCGGCGCAGTGTATTATCAAAGCCGACGGGTTAATAAGATTTTTTAATGCCCAAACGGCTTTTTTGTCGCGAATATCGCAATTAATCTTTTTTACACCCGAGCTGACCAGCTCCGGATTCTGATTGAAAACGGCCAGCGTCTCGTAGTTTTGGGATTTTAAATTCTGTAGAAGCTGCGAACCCAAGAGCCCGCTCGCTCCAGTTACTATTGCTTGATTGGTATGGGACATCAGTTATTCGTGATAAAAACGTCCCTTCTTTAGAAGAGAAAGTTCTTTTCTTATTTCCGGCAGAGCAAGCAATAACTTTTTAATTTCTTTAACTGTCAACCTGGCAGTGTTTGCGGAAGTATAACCTTCGGCTGATATATTATGCGCGGCCAAGCCCCCGAAATTATGTTCTTTATAATCCATTTTTGCCAACTCTGGAATAATTTTATAGTAATCGCCGATATCTTCAGTTCTGGACAGCTCTTCCGTGGAAATAAGCGTTTCATGCAATTTCTCACCCGGTCTTGCGCCTACCTCAACTACGCCTTTTTTGTATTTAAACAACTCTGCTAGGGCTTGGATTAAGTCCGTCATTGTCGCGGCCGGAGCTTTTCTGACATATATCTCTCCGCTTTTTCCGTTAACCAAAGCAAAAAGTACGAGGTCAATTGCTTCGTCAAGCGACATCATGAACCTTGTCATGCCGCCGTTAGTTAGAGTAAGGGGTTTTTTATGCTTCATTCGTTCAATAAAGAAAGGAATTACCGAGCCCCTCGTGTACATGACATTGCCGTATCTTGTGCCGCACAGATCGGTTGCGCCTCTTTTCTCTATTGAAGCGGCAATCATTATTTTTTCGGCCAAGGCCTTGGTCATCCCCATTGTGTTTATCGGATAAACAGCTTTATCTGTACTAAGCACCACGACATTTTTAATACCGCCGTTTATGGCCGCTTCTATTACGTTATGGGTACCCAAAGAATTGGTCATCAATGCCTCTACAGGAAAGAATTCGCAGTTTGGAACGTATTTTAGGGCCGCGGCATGGAAAACCATATCAACGCCGTGCATCGCCCTTTCAAGCGCCCGACTATCGCGAACATCCCCGATTATTAACCTCAATTTGTCGTGATTAAAACGGTTCCTTATGTCAAATTGCTTTTTTTCATCTCGGCTATAAACAATTACCATTTTGGGGTCATGCGCTAAAAGATGGGCCACAACGGCTTCGCCAAAAGAGCCAGTCCCGCCGGTAACTAATACGGTTTTATTTTTGAATGTTGTTTTATTATCAGACATTGCTAAAATAGCTAAAATATCGTTTAAATACTAGCATAAAAAACGTAAAAAAATCAAATTTGCGGTTATAAAAATTTATTTAAAAAATTAGAAATTTTTTCCGCAATAATCTTATGGCTGAAATTTTCTGTCACGTACTTCCTGCCTTTTTCACCCATTTGCCGGGACAAATTTTCATTAGTAAGCAGCCCGATCATTGCTTCGGCCAGTTGTTCTGGATTGTTCGGCTCAACCAATAAACCAGTCTCGCCATGAAGCACCACCTCGTCTATTGAACCGGTATGCGTGGCTATCACCGGTACGCTACAGGCGCTGGCTTCAGCCATAGCGTAACCAAACTGTTCCTCCCAACCTTTTGTCGGCACACTAGGATAAACAAAAATATCAGCTGAATTGAGAAGGGCTGGCAATTGGTCATTGGGCATCCAGTCAAGAAAGATAATCTTGTCTTGTAACTTGTAGCTTGCAACTTGCAGCTTAAGATCTTCTTGCTTGGGACCCGTACCGACAATAATAAGCTTGCAGTTTATAGCTGATAGCTTATAACTTGCATCAATTAAAACATTGAGGCCCTTCCTTCTGTCTAAAGCGCCGTAGAATAGAATCGCCTTCTCTTCTGGTTTTATATTTAATTGTTCACGCCAGTTACCAATAATTCCGGGCCGAAATTTTTCAGTATCCACCCCGCTAATCGGACAAACTATGGTATTGGAAATTGGAAATTTAAAATTGGAAATTATTTTTTGTGCTTTTTTATTGCCGCAAATTACTCCATCGGCAAAAAACAAGTTAAGTCGGACCAGGATTGTATAAATTCTAAGCTTTAAGCCGCCCATATATTTTTGCGGCGCAATGTTTTGCCAAGTAAAAATGACGTGCCTGAAACCACAGAGTTTAGCAATCATACCGTTATACAAAGTGGTAAGCAGATTGGGTTCGGAACAAGAATAAAGAATTCTTGTGCCATATTTTATTTTTAAATACGGCAGCAAAAAAATGATGCCGGGTAGCCAGCCCTTGAATAAACCCCGAATCCCGTGACCGCCATAAGACACGGCGCTTAAACCGTAGATCTCAAGGTTTGGCTTTTGTTGAAGTTTGATCCTGACCTTCCCCTTCTTAGCCAGCCAAAGTTTAGGCAAAATAAAAATAAAGTTATCCTTATTTTCTAAGCATTCAAAAACTTTAAAATAATAAGGGAAAGCGTAAGGAAAACCGGTTATAATTAAAGATTTTTTATTAGATTTATTGCCCATTGTTTTTGAGAGTGGTAATTAACAATAACATCGCGCATCTTCCGGCGCAGTTCGGATCTGACTACCGGCTCCAGATTCAAAACTCCGTTCAATTTTTGGGCTAAATCGTGCGGGTCATCTTGGCGAAATAATAATAGCCCACGCAATTCGTCGTCAAAAAACTTCAACCAGGCGTGATTTGAAGATAAAACCAGAGTGCCTGACGCCATTGCCTCCAGCATTGCCTTATCAAAGCTTCCGGTCGGAGTAAGATTAACAACAGCATCGGCCTCTTGAAAAAACCCGGCTGTTTGTGTATGAGGAATCCGCCCAGCCCATTTTATTTTTTCCGCTATTTGTAAATCCAGGGTCATTTTTTTTAAGAGAGTAACGTAATCCTCGTCCCCCTTATTGCTCGGCCCGCCGGCTATCACAAATTCTACGTTGCCATACTGTTCCGGCTGGTGTTTTTTTAGCTCTGATATCGATTCCAGCAATATATCTATTTTTTTTATCGGAGAAATTCGTCCAAGATATAAAATTTTATTGGTCTTGAGTTTGTTTTCATCCGGCTTAAAAAAATCAGTATCTATCCCCTGTCCAACAGGGATTAGTTTGGCTGTTTTAAGTGGAAATGTTTCCGGCACCGAACAGAAAATCTTATCAGTTAACTTTTCGGCTAATTTTAACTTCCAATTGCCCCGCCAAACGGCGTACCAAAGAAATAGTTTTTTTCCTAAAATCTTAGTTACCAAAGAGGCCACAATAACCCACGCCGGAGCCATGATCACCAAAACGCCGTCATATTCCCGTCTCAATCGCCAAAGCAGACCCCAAAACTTTAAGATGCGTAAAACCGGGTTTGGGTTTTGTTTTTTAGCTATGGAAAGAACCTTCAAATTACTAGCTGGATCAAACTCGCCCAGATACTGAGTAACCACAATAATTTGCGGCAAATGACCCACCAGTTCATTAACCCAGCCGACAAAAAAACCAAGCAAGTCATCGTTTTTATCAAGTTTATTAACAAAAATTAACAGCCGTTTCATTATCAGAATAATACAATTAAAAATAGGGATTTTCAATCAAAACAAAAATTCCATTCCAAAAAATTGATTGTCTGGATGCGGTCGCATTCAGACAATCAAAGGTGTGGATAAGTCAAAAGAATTCGCCTATTAAAAAGCGGCCCAACTGGGCCGCTTTTTAATAGAATTATTCGTTTCTGTGGTTATATTTCATTCGTATACCCTCCAAATACCCAGCCAAACGTTCCGTCATCTCTTTTTATCTTATACCAGCCGTTCTTCCATTCGTAGAATTGCAGTACTTGTCCTGGTTTAACTGTTCCCAGTATGGCATTACTTGTTGAGGGTCCGCCGCGTACTCGCAGAAATGCTATACTATCCACCACCTTGATTCGGCCGCCCACCATCATTTTGCCAAATTCCTCGCCAGAAATCATCTGCACATCAGCCCAATTGTAACCGGCGGCGTTAAATTCCTCTAATGTTTTTACCCAAGTCAGAGTCCCATCCTCGCCCTGAACATAAACTTTCGGGTCGTTTGCCTTTCTAAACAGTTTAGCGGGCATAGAGTTTGGTGCAATTTTTAATTGCGCGAATTCCGGGCCGGATATTAGCTGAACATCAGACCATTTATAGCCGGCAGCGTTGAAGTCTTCAAGGGTTCTAACCCAAGTTAGCAATCCGTCCGTTCCCTGGACATATACTTTAGGGTCACTAACTTTTCTATAAAGCTTGGCTGGGCCAGTTACCAGAGTCGGAGTAGCAGACGGTAATGGAGTTGGTGAAACAGTAGTTACCGGCGTTGGTGTCGGAGTCGGAGTTGGCGTAGGAGTTGCGGTTGTTCCGCCGCTACCACCGCCGCCGGGTGTCTTGGCTGGTGTAATATCGGTACTATTTGAAGCGCTTGACCCAATAGTTCTATCAGTGTATGTCGCAGTTGAGGTATCATATCCTGTCAAAACAAACTTTGCTGACGTTTCTGTATTAGCAAGAGGTACGGGACAGTACCAATTACCATCGCTGTTATTAGTACAAGTTGTTCCAAAACTATCTCCGGCCGTTACTGTTCCGGTAGTAAATTTATTATTTGTGAAATCCCCTCCGGATTCATAGACCCTTATTTTGTGCCCGAAGTCCAATCCGCTTTCGTCCAAATCGCTGTCGGTTTCTACGCCGAAGTCAACGGATTGCGAAGCTGTGCTGGAAATCGTCAGGGCAGATGAAGTTCGATTAACATAACCATCTGCTCCACCCGTAACCGTACCACCGCTGGTAGAACCTGCTATATATCTTTTGCCACCGCTATAAGATTGTGAAGCAACTGTCCCGCTATAAGTAGCAGAGGCCGTTGTGCCATTAAGAGTAATCGCAGTACCCAATTCGTCGTCTACGCCATTTACGACAATCGTATAATCCAAACTTGCATATTGAGTAAATTCGACGCTGCTCGAAGCCCCCGGAAATGATGCCGCCGTCCACTCTCGCGCCACCCAACCGTCAATGGACGCTGAAGCTCTCAAGGTTTCACTAGACCCGATAGTACAGCTGGCATCAGTCATTTCTTTGGAGTTAGACGCAACTTTGACAATACCATCGGCTGAATTTGTGCTTTCTGATGAAGTCCCGTCATTAACTTCGCCAAAAGTTGTGGCCCCAGTGCAATACCATCTAAGAGTTAATGTACCTTTATCGGCTATTAGAGCATTAAGTTCACTATCAATTCTAAAAAATACAAACTCACCGGCATCGGCGGCATGAACTCTATTTGAAAACAACAAAAAAACCGTCAATAAAACGGCCAGAGAGATAAAAATCAAGAGGATTCGACCAAGAGCCAAACCAAACGAGGACGTCCTTGTCATTTCTTTAGTAGGGGGTGGTATAGCCGCTAAAACTCGTATTTTTCAAATCCGAGACTCGCGGGTTCTTCCCCTTTTCTTACATTATAACTTATATTCATTATAACTTTTATATTTTAAATGTGCATATAAAAACTGTTGATAACTCCCCACGTACTATGTGGAAATTTGGCCTAATTTATGCAGTTTTTCGGCATAGTTTTTAATGGCGGCTTGTTTTTCGAAACGGCTAGCTATCTCCAAGCTACTTGCTAGATATTTCTGATATTTGCCAGCATCTCTAAGCAATTCTAGCGCTTTCTGAGAGATATCCGCAGGGTTCCAATCAATTACTCCTCCGGATTCGCCGTCTTTTATAATATCCGTCACAAGACCTACTGGGGTTGCCAAAACTGGCACTCCGCAAGCCATCGCCTCCAGAACCACCCGAGGTCCGCCCTCATTATAGGAAGGCATAATCAAAACCTTGGATTGGTTAAGCATATCAGCCACTTCGGCAGAATCCTTGGCCCAACCATACAACAAAACGCTGTCTTGTAATTTTAAATTTTCAATTTTAAATTTTAAAAAATGGATAAACGGACCGATTCCCACAATAAGCAATTTAAAATTCGGGATTTGAGTTTCGAGCTTACTTGCTGCCTCAAGTAGCAAGTCAATTCCTTTGTTTTTTGCTAAGCGGCCTACAAAAATCAGGTCATATTTCTTTTCAACTCCAGTAGGCTTAAAAATATCAAGGTCAACATACATAGATGGAATATAAGTAATTTTTTCTTTGGGCACGCCTGACTTAATTAAAAATTCCGGAACCTGATGCCGATTGACAACGCGCACCGCTTTGGCTTTGACGGTGTCATATTTGATAAAAAAATGCGTCGCGATTTTGTACAGCCATTCTTTAAAGCCCGCCGCTTTCGGATAACCCGGTATATGGTGTATTTCTAAAACATACGGGGTACGGATTTTATTCCAGAGCCAACGCGCACCGATGCCGTTATAAAAAGGCGGGTACTCGTGGACGGTCATCAAGTCAAACTTTTGTTCACGATAAATCTCGCGGCCCTTTTTCAAAATCCACCATGGCTGCAACCAGAGTGGCCATGGGGAAGGATGAATTTTCACATTGTGAAAATAATTTTGAATTTCTAATTTTGAATTTCGAACGTGAGGACAAATTATGTCTATCCTCTCCCAATATTTATGGAATTCTTCCAGTGTATTATAAAACGCGCCGCGCTTACCCTCGGCTAACGAACGATCACCGGAAATCATTAGAAGTTTCATGATGCGATGCCAATATACTAATTAATACTAATTATACTAATAATAAATCCGAATTCGTATCATTAGTACAATTAGTATATTAGTATCGTGTAAGCGTAGCGATTGTTTCATCAATCATCTTCTCGGGGCTAAAATAAGCAGCGGTTTTCTTGCCTTCCTCAATAAACCGTTCCCGCAGTTCCGGCGTCTGCCAGATGGTTTTGATTGCTTCAATCAGATTGAACTCGTCATTATAACGCACCAAAAAACCGTTTTCGCCCTGATGTATCACTTCTAAATTCCCGCCGGTAGCCGTAGTTATCACGGGAATTCCGGCTGACATTGCCTCAAGTATCTGGTGCGAGAACCCTTCATAGCCGGTGTTCAGGATAAATATATCCGCCGCCGCTATATACAGACCGAGCTCTTCTTTGTTTTTTTTGCCAACCAAATAAATTTTTTTCTCAAGTCCAAGATTTTTAATCATTGACTGCAGTATCTTATACTCTGGTCCGTCACCCACAATAACCAGACGGAAAAATTGATTAATCTGCAAAAGCTGGGGCATTATTTTTATCAACATTCTGAATCCTTTCCATGGCACAAAGCGGCCAACTGACAAGATAACACTGCCGGCTATGCCTATTTTTTTTCTTGCCTCTTCGTGGCTAATTTCCGGCGCTTGGAAATCTACTCCATTATAAATCACTTTTATTTTTTCACGACTAATCCCCCAGCCGGCAACTAAACTGGCCAGATACTCAGACGGCACGATTACTATATCGGCTTTTTTGCAAACTCTGGCTTGCAAATTATGCAAAATACCGACCTTGCCGGTTTTTTTTGATTTCTGAAAATCATCAATTAAAAGAAAAGTTTTGCCCTTATTTGCCGCCGTTTCCCATGCATAATCTCCGGCTATACGCACCAAAAATTTCTTTTTTAATATCCTTGCGGCAATCAGAGCCGGCAAACCGGCGCTGACGGCATTCAAAGCAAAAACCGTATCTGACTTACGCGCCAGAAAAAAAATTTTAAAAAAATAAACTAGGTGCCTTAAAATTTTGGGCGTCCCCTTCCATACGCGTACTACTTTATATGGCAATAATTTATCCTGCCGCTCCTTAAAAACCGCGGAGTAGGTTAATAAGACGACGCTGTTACTATGCGACAGTTTTGGACATAAAAGCCGGGCGTAAGAAGCCGGCCCACCAATTTCAGGATAAAAAATTCCGGTAGCAATTAAAATTTTCATTTTCTAGTAAATAAATTAAACTTGACAATATGCCATACCGCGGCCAGTCCATCTTTCCAATTTATTTTTTTGCCCTCCTCATACGTTCTTCCTTTATAGGAAATCGGCACTTCGGCGATTTTAAAATTAAATTTCGCCACCCACGCGGTCAATTCGGGATCAATGCCGAATCTTTTTGACGTAAGATGCGGATGGATGAGCTCAATCGCGTCTCTGGAAAAAACCTTATAGCAAGTATACACGTCGGTAAGACGGATACCGCTTAAAACATTGGACAGCCAATTAAGTACTTTGCTGAAAAGGTAACCGCGTCTATAAACAACCTTATTATGCAAATACTTATCCGATTTCATAAAACGAGAACCATAGACTACGTCTGCCTCTCCATCTATGATCGGTTTTATCAAATTGGGATATTCGCACGGGTTATATTCCGTATCCGCATCTTGTATAAGAACCACGTCGCCCGTAGCCTCGGCGAATCCCCTCCTTACCGCCGCACCCTTTCCCATATTTTTTGGCTGATAGAAAATTTTGTATTTGCCTTCTAGTTTTCGTAACATTTCCCTCGTACCATCAGTTGAACAATCGTCAACAATTACAATTTCTTTTTCAGTCCCGACATCCACGCTCTCAACCGATCTTAAAACATCCTCAACGGTTTTAACTTCATTAAAAACAGGGATAATAATGCTTAATTTCATGTATTGAATAAGCTAGAGTTAGATGAATGGCGCCTCATAGCACCGTCAAAAGAGTGGATTGCATGGTTTGCGAGCAGTATAATAGTAAATCACTGCGAGCAAAATCCACGCTTTTGACGGAACGCAGAATTCTCGCTGGGAATTCAAGTGGTGATAGGAGGCGTTATTCATCTAACTCTAAATATAATTTTTTAAATTCACCGGCAATTTTATCCCAATCATATTTCTGAACTGCCATTTCTTTTGCGTTCCTTATTATATTTTCCCGCAATTCTTTGTCGGTTAGTAACAAATTTATTTTTTCGGCCAGATTTTCCGGGCTATCAACTTCCGCAAAAAGTCCGGTTTCTTTGTTTTTGAGGAAATCAGGAATGCCTCCTACTTTGGTGCCAATTACGGGCAAACTAGCCGCCATTGCCTCTAAAAACGCGCTTCCAAGGCCTTCGGATCGCGACGGCCTTACAAAAACATCAGAGATTCTCAGATATTTAGGTAATTCATAGTGGCCCACAGAACCGGCAAAGATAACGCTGTCGCCTAATTTTAAATTTTCAATTTTCAATTTTAAATTTTCCTTTTCCGAGCCATCACCAACCAGTAACAATTTTGAATTTTGAATTTTGAATTTTGAATTTAATATGTGGAACGCCTCTATTAAA
>JACOZZ010000039.1:4712-5598 GCA_016181055.1 Candidatus Yanofskyibacteriota bacterium | reverse complement strand
TTAACGCCAGTTCCCTTATTTGTATAATCGGCAGATAATGTCAGAAAAATCAGGGGGTTGCGCTTGGTGTGGTTTGTAATTTTTGATGGGGTTCGCTTTGCCGTTATTTTTATTGGTTTCTGGTACATTGACAAGTATGCCACTCTTTGTTAGTATAAATAATGTCCGCGGGTCTTTAAAAAAGGAGATAATTCATGTACAACACATCAAAAAGATTAATTCTTGAAGTAGGCTGTGGAAAATGGCCTTGGCCAATTTTACGATTGGCTTGCCTTTCTAATCCGAAGCGTTATAAGCCAGTAGTAACTTCACTAATGAACGAATATGCTAATTTATTGCCAAACGATCAGTTTATTTGCTTAGATAAAGACGTAAATTTAATAAGAGAGGGTCAGAATAGACAAGAGGAATTATTGGAAGACCATAAGATTCTTAAGCAAGTGCCAATCACTTTTATGGTTGGCGATGGTAGAAAATTGTCCTTTGCCGACAAATCAGTTGATTGTGTAATTTTGTCAGATGTTCTCTCGGCACCAACGCCGGGTACTACTCCTGTCAGCGAGCCATATCCACCAGAAATCTGTATTAGTTCTGGCGCTAAGTGGAAAATGATAAAGGAGACATTGCGGGTATTAAAAGACGGGGGGACATTTATTATTGGAATCTGTCTGACCCCATGCTACGCGACAAACACAATCCAACGAATTGAAAAAGAACTTATCAAAAAAGGGAGGATCCAATTACTTAAACAGCATGGTAAGTTTGTTGGTGAAAGTGACGATTGGCATCTTTTCCATGCGGCTTTTCAGAAAAATCCAGGACCTCCTATTAAGTCGGCGAAGTTAATACCTTGGACGCCAGCCCAGAAAAGATACATTGAACAATA
>JACOZZ010000039.1:0-4705 GCA_016181055.1 Candidatus Yanofskyibacteriota bacterium | reverse complement strand
TCTTTTCCATGCGGCTTTTCAGAAAAATCCAGGACCTCCTATTAAGTCGGCGAAGTTAATACCTTGGACGCCAGCCCAGAAAAGATACATTGAACAATACGCCGCCGCGACATGGTGGTAAATTGTTTACATGACTAACAGACGATTAAGAGGCACCGTTAATTTCGGTGCTTTTCTTTTTGAGAAAAATAGCTTGCAATTGTTTCACATGAAACAATTGCTTTTTAAGCCATAAGCTCCGTAAGCGAGCCATTGGATTTTTTCTTGAATTGAGCGAGAACCATTGTGCCTTCTGGGACTTCTGGGGTTGCCGCCAGCATGGTTTTGTCAATGATTGAGCCGAAGACGAATATCTTGACAAATGGCGGCAATCACAAAAGATGAAAAAATCACGCTGGGATTTTTGAAGTTCTCAGAAGGTACAATGGTGAAGCTCAAGAAAAAATCAGATGGCGAGCGAGTCGTTCTCGGGGCGAATCCGGTAGGCAATAGCTTCAGCCACATGATTAGCTTGAATTAGTTCGCTATCGGCCAAATCGGCAATTGTACGGGCAATTTTGAGTATTTTGTGGTAGCCGCGGCCGGAGAGATTGTGTGACGCAACTGCATTTTTCACTATTTCTTCAGCTTCGGGTGTTGTCTGACAGAACTTTTTAATATCTCTTGGCCCCATCTCGCTATTAGTTTGCAACTTGGTTACGGCGAGTCGTCCTTGCTGTACTTTTCTTGCTTTTGCCACAATTTGACGCATTTCAGCGCTGGTTTGCCCGCTTTTCTCACTTGTCAGATTTGCATATGTTTCCCGTGGAACATTTATTTGTATATCTATGCGGTCAAGCACCGGTCCAGACAACTTGCGCTGGTATTTATATATCTCGTTTGCCGAGCATACACAGGCCTTGATTTCATCGCCATAATTGCCGCAGGGACATGGATTCATAGCTGAGACAAGCATAAATCTGGCTGGAAATCTGACAGAACCGGAAGCGCGCGACACAACGACATCACCGCCTTCCATCGGTTGGCGCAGAGCTTCTATAACGTTGCGTGGAAACTCGGGTAATTCATCAAAGAATAACACTCCCCGGTGGGCAAGTGATATTTCGCCCGGCTTGGGCCAAGTACCGCCGCCAATAACCGCAACCGCAGAAGTGGTGTGGTGTGGATTGCGGAACGGCCGCTGTGTCATGATAGGTTTGCCATTAATTAATCCGCAAATGCTATAAATTTTAGTCACCTCAAGCGCTTCTTCGCGATTCATTTCCGGCAGTATTGTGGAGAGTGCTCTTGCAAGTAATGTTTTGCCGGAGCCCGGCGGTCCATGTAAAAGCAAATTATGACCGCCGCTTGCAGCGATTATTAGAGCCCTCTTGGCGTTTTCTTGTCCTTTCACGTGGGATATATCGAAATCGTTATTATCATCGCTTGGTGAGCCATTTTTAGCCAAATAATCGTAATCCAGATGCTCGGCAGGGGATATTGCCAACTTTCCTTCAAGATAACCGACTAACTCGGTCAAATTATCAATACCGACCACGTCAATTCCATGAACTACAGCCGCCTCTGAGATGTTTTCTTTGGGTAAAATTATTTCCTTGAAACCTCTGGCTTGAGCCATGAGCACTACCGGTAAAACCCCGCTTATTTTACGCAACGAACCGTCC
This sequence comes from Candidatus Yanofskyibacteriota bacterium, assembly GCA_016181055.1. Lineage (GTDB taxonomy): Bacteria > Patescibacteriota > Minisyncoccia > 2-02-FULL-40-12 > IGHO2-01-FULL-4-A > 2-01-FULL-44-17. The sequence goes on along the minus strand of JACOZZ010000039.1, from coordinate 3,041 downwards.
AAAGATAACTCGCCAAGGAAAATTCTGCCCTTGTGATTAAATTTGAGCTGCTTCGTTGTGAGCAAATACCCAAGCGCGATAGGCAAATCGTAAGCGGGTCCTTCTTTTTTAATGTCTGCCGGCGCAAGATTAACAATAATACGCTGATTCTTCTTATTGGGCGCAATAAAACCGCTATTTTTGATAGCGGAGCCAATGCGGTCTTTTGATTCCTCAACGGATTTATCTGGAAGACCGACGATATTGAGCGAATGAAGGCCGGGGGTTGAGTCAACCTCAACTTCTACGGGAAAAGCGTCAAGACCTAAAACGGCAGCGGAAAATACGCAAACAGACGGCATTTTTAATTCAAATTAGCATCCCTCCCGTCAGCTAATCAGTTATCTTTTGCTTATTGCCACTATGATTTTTTTGAAATTATAGCAACTTCACTTTTTTTGCACAATCCAGGCAGAATTTGGCAACCGGAATAACCTTTAGGCGCCTAACATCAATAGGGGATGAGCATTTTTCACAAACCCCGTAGGCATTCTCGTCTATTTTTTTGATGGTTTCATTAATTTCGCGCAAACGCAATTCAAGGTTTTGTTCAACCGCTCGTTCTTGCTCCGAATCTGTTACGCTGTGGGCCTTTTCATCGGAGGTATCCGACTGGTCGGCAGAATGAAAATGAGACTTGTAATCGCCTTTAATGGTGGGGTTTTCGGTAGTAAATTCTCCGAGCATCTTCTCAATATTAGCTTTCTCAACTAACAGCTCTTTTTTTAATTTTTGTAATTCTTTTTTGTCCATTGTGTTTTATAAGACGAAACTCAAAAATGAATTGTAACATAACCAAAAAAAATATTACAACTTTATCTGGTAGAACCTTCGCGTTTGGCCAAGTTTGAGGCAAAACCGAGCATTGAAGTGAGCCATAGTATAACTATGGCGAGCGAGAAGCGGAGGTTTTAACGAAGAAATTGGCCAAACCCCTGTGGCTTTGAGCCACGTCAAGCCCATAAGATTTCTGGGCTTCGTGGCGAAAAGCGCGAAGGTTATACAAAAAAACGGGCATCGTGGCCCAAAACAAAAGTTGCTTAGGGGCTGATGCCCGTGATGCCAAACCCATTAGGGTCTGACGTGAAAAAATGCCAATCGTTCCATAGCGACGGAACGTTCAGCAAAAATAAGAACTAATATAATTATATCCGCGCTAGCAATGATGTCAAAGAAAAACTGTGGATAACCCATCATCATTTATACAAGCAATAAATCATTAAAATACTGATTTTATTAGCCTGTACGATGACAATGGTGTCGGCAATGATGACAGGTTATAAACAATGATGTCGCGCATAGCGCGACATCATTGTTGTCATCATAAATATTGGGAGAGGTTACTTAAGCACGTCTATGATTTTATATATATGCTCTCTGGAGTTAACCATGACTAAATAGCTTTCACCATTTTTTGCCTGAATTACCGTATAGTCAATGGTTGAACTTGGATCAGAAAAATTCTTGTATTTTATAGCCGTACCATTGTAAGTATTACTCAAAAACCCTAATGAGGCAGCCATGCCTGGGTCTAATTGAAAAAGGTCAGTCAAAATTTGGACTACCGAGTTTTCCCAATTTTGCATGGCTATTTCCGCTGCATCAGTCGTGTTTGGATTTGTTAACTTCGCAATAAAACCAAAACTGATCGTATTATCAGATTTATAGGTTAACGTCAGCCAAAGATTGCCCTCGTCAATAAGCGGTTTAAGTTCGTCCGGTATCGCAACTGATACCCCGCCAAAAAATTCCGTGAAATCATAACGTTTAGCTCCATCAACGCTTACTATCCTGTATATTCCCGGCTCCCTAGATGACATTAGTGGGTCTGTTTTTACGGAATCAATGAACCGAGTCGTAAAATCCTGACCAAGAGAAATACTAACAGTATCCACTGTGGAAAATAAACTTTCAATTGAGACTGGCGTAGCCGTTGAAGTTCTGGTAGGCGTCGCACTTGGCGTTGGGCTAACTGATTCGGATGGCGAAAAGGCAAAATAAGGAATTAGGTAAGCAGTAATTATAAACCCAACCAGTCCAACAATCCCGTACAAAATCACCTTTCTAAGAGCAGGACGGCTCTTGAAACTGCCAAAAATACCGCCAGTTGAGGGTACACCGATAGAGGGTTCGGATAAACCAAATTGCGGAGGAACTGGCATCGCTGATCTTTGTACTCTTCTATCATCTTGCGCTTCTACCATCGGCTTGGATTTTTCCAGTTTTCCAAGTTCAACATGAGAAATTGGCGGGGGCGGCGGGGTAATTTTAGGAGAAACAACTTGAGGTACGGGTTTAATTTCCCTTTCAGATTCTTTTTCTATCTTAAAACCAGTTGGCGGCTGTCCTTTTTTCAAAGCGGCTAGATCATCTTGCATTGTCCTGATTGAGGATTTGAAAACTGAGGGCGCTTGCCCGCCTAAGTTTTGCGAAGCAAAATTTTGGCTGGGTTGATTTGGCGTTGGTGCAGATATTGGGGAGCTGGGCTTGGGTACAAACGGCGCCGGGGAAGACATACTTGGGCTAGTTGCAGGCGATTTTGAAAAGATTGGTGGCTTAATCCCACCAATCGGCAAATTGGGCGGAATCTTAATATCCGGAGTTAGAGGACTTGCTATGCCCTCCATAGCCCTTGCTTTGTCCACCGTAACCTTGGGTGAAGGCTGGAATGGGGGAGGAGTCCCGATTGGTTTAGGCGGAATTTGCCCACTTAGAGAAGGCGGGAAAGGCGAGGGAGTTGTCGACCCGGAAACTGACGGTTTGGTTTCGTCGGCCACAAAAGTTAGGGTTTAGGGTTTAGGGTTTAGGGTTTAGAAAAAAATAAAATAAATCTAAAACCTAACACCTAAAACCTAACACCCGTATTAGCGCATTGTTAAATTCATTCTACCACACTTCAATAAAATCTTATCTACAACCCAATAACCCAAGTGCATAAATCATAGGAAAAAATTGACAAATACACTCAAGTGTGATATGATAAGACTAACATCATTTTAACA
>JACOZZ010000004.1 GCA_016181055.1 Candidatus Yanofskyibacteriota bacterium | reverse complement strand
GTCATTCATGGTACAGAACCGCGGTACAAAATTAAACGAAGCACTGCAGATGCTCCAGTCTGTAGAACCCCGCGCGAAAGGAGGTGCGCAATGAACACAAACATATTTAGAAACATTGCCCATATCAACTGGCGCGTGAAAGATAACAGAGAAAAAATGGAAGAAGCGCTTGTCTCTGTACAAAAAACACTGGGAAGAGTGTGTCCTCCGATGATAAATGGCGAGCAATTCCCCTTATCACAGAAACGTATTTTCTCTTATGATCCAGCCTCTTTAGAAGTGACATGCGAGACATGCGAATCTGGAGAGGCTCTCGTCCAAAAGGCAGAGCAAGCGGCGCAACGAGCATTTGAAAGCCGCGCTCTTCATGACGTGGAAAAACGAGTAACGCTTCTCCGTCGTGTCGCGGAAATTGTGCATGAGCGTATGTTTGATATCGCGGCACTGATGGTATATGAAGTAAGTAAACCGTGGAATGAAGCACTTGCCGAAGTGGAGGAGGGAATTGATTTTCTAAACTTGTATGCAACCGCGGCCGAACAAACGTTTTTGAAATCGCACGAACATCAGCCGTGGATAAAGGCGGAGAAAAATACTTTAGTGTACACGCCGCGCGGCGTCACTGCGGCAATCTCCGCGTGGAACTTTCCGTTCGCGCTTTCGCTTGAAAAAATAGCGGCTTCAATCGCGGCGGGATGTCCAGTTCTCTTCAAACCAGCAGAGCAGTCACCTTCTGTGGGATACGAGGCAGTAAAATGTTTTCTTGATGCATCTGTCCCACCTGAATATGTGGCATTTCTCCAAAAATCTTTTCAATTAATCGAACCACAAAATCAGAGTAGTCTGCATCTGTCTTTGAATTTAAAGTCACTCTTACTTGACCATTAGTAATACCACCGTCACCCAACAAAATTCCGACCAGTTCAGCCAAATCTACAGAAATCCTCAGTGGCTGAACAGTTTTCCTGGTAGTAAACTTGCCACTTGCGATAGCTTTTAAATATCCTCTTTTTCTACTCTCTAAGTTACCAGGCGGTCCATATAATTTGTAATTTGCCAAACCACCCAACCGAGCACTCTTTTCGATATACCAATAGGGTTTTAGTAATTCTAAAGAAGGCAATGCCACTCTATACTTATCAGATAAAAGCATAAGTATATTATGAGAAGGGGTGAACTTTGCTCGTGTCCAATCTCTTATGGTTCTACTACTAATCCCGCAAAATTTAGCTAAATCCTCCCATCTTAAATTGCTAGCTTTTTTAATATGGAGGAAAAAATTCCTTTGATCATCTGGGTGCATCTTAACACGATAAACCATATCATAGTTTATCATTTTATAAACCGCATAGCAATATCTCCACATTATCAACTAAACAGAATTAAACCTTCATCCCTCTCAAAATCCTAATCCTATCTGCCAATGGCGGATGGGTCATAAAAATCTTGGCCAGCCAGCTGGCTCCTTCTTTGCCCTTGAATGGCGAAGAAATAAAGAGATGGGCAGTGGCATTGTGAGCATGTTCAAGATGGCTGTGGTCGTTGCCAATTTTTTCAAGCGCATTGGCAAGGCCATCCGGATATCTGGTTAAGAGAGCGCCGGAGGCATCGGCCAGATATTCCCGCTTACGCGAAACCGCCATTTGTATAAGCATAGAGGCAAGGGGCGCGAGAATCGCCGCCGCAAGGCCAATAAGCAAAACTAAGCCACCACCGCCACGATTATCATTGTCCCTATGGCCGCCGAAAAAACTGACGCGAAGAGCCCAATCGGACACTATCGCTATCACTCCCGCCAGCACAACTACGATGGTTGAAACTAGAATATCACGGTTACCGATATGAGACAGCTCATGCGCCAATACACCCTCAAGCTCCTCATTCTGCAATTTCTGCAAAGCTCCGGCGGTTACGGCGATGGCCGCGTGCTTCGGGTCGCGTCCGGTGGCAAAAGCGTTGATTTGCATAGAGTTAATAATATAAATCCTGGGCAATGGCAAACCGGCAGTTATACAAAGGTTCTCAACTATACGAAAAAGATAAAGATTTTCCTCGCGCTTGATCGGTTTAGCGCCGGACATGGAAAGCGCAATTTTATCCGAGTGCCAATAGGCAACCAAGTTCATAACAAGCGCTAAACCAACGGCAATATACAAAATTCCGGGTGATTGCATGACGTAGCTGATAAGCCATCCCAATCCAACTACTAAAACCAAAAACACGGTTATCAATAACCACGTTTTGCGGATATTTGAATCTTTGTGCGCGTATAAGTTCATAGAACGGGTCGGTTAGATAACGCCTTCTATCACCGCTAGCAACCCCAGCGAGGTTGCGTCGCTCCGTTGAAAGCGTGGATTCGTCTCGCAGTATTTTACTATTTTACTGCTCGGTGACCATGCAATCCACCCTTTCAACGGTGCTATAAGGCGTTATCTAACCGACCCTGAAAATTTTAAACTATCTATCAAAAATTACAAACCAAAAGCCGATACCAATCGGCGATTTTTAATAATTGCTAAGTAAAGGATGCTATTTACCGGCGGAGGCGCGCGCGTTTTGCGCCTGTCCCGAAGGGCCAACAGGGATTCCAATCTTATTGTGGCGTCCCATCCTTACGGATGGGTCCCCGCCACAGATTGGAACCTTCCACGATGAGCAAAACACGTGCGCGTAGCCGGTAGATAAACTCATGTGCTAATTAAGTTTGTAATTTTTGATGACCCCTATTTGCTAACCGCTGCTTTTATGAAACTCTTAAATATCGGGTGCGGGTTTAGCGGGCGGGATTTGAGTTCGGGATGAAATTGGGTTGCCATAAAAAATTTATGCTTCGGCAATTCAATAATTTCCACCAGATTTTTATCGGGGTTGATTCCCGACCTGACCAGCCCTGCTTTTTCAAGTTCGTCTATGTATTTATTATTTACCTCGTATCTGTGGCGATGTCTTTCGGAAATTATACTCGAACCATAAATTTTCTGCGCCAGCGTGCCGTTTTTTATCTCGCAGACAAAGCCGCCCAGCCGCATCGTACCGCCCAAATTATTACTGGCGATATTGGCAAGCTGTTCGCTCATCGTACAAATTACGGGGTACACCGCACCCGGTTTAATTTCCGTGGTATGCGCCCCCTTAAGACCGCAAGCATTTCTGGCAAATTCAACGATAGCAAGCTGCAAGCCGTAGCACAAACCCAGAAAAGGAATATTATTCATCCGGGCAAAATTTATAACCTTAATTTTGCCCTCAATACCGCGCGACCCAAAGCCCCCGGGCACAATTATTCCATCAAGTTCCCTCAAATTTGCCAAAGCACGCGGTTTTTTCTCATATTCTTCGGCATTAAGCCAGGTAATGACCGGCCTGCGATTATTAGCCCAGGCGGCATGCTTCACCGCTTCAATTACAGATATATAAGAATCGGCGAACGTAAAATCACCGCTTGCAAAATATTTCCCCGCTATGCCTATTTTAACCGGCAATAATTTCTTATCTTTCGTCTTCTCCGCCAAGTTTTTCCATTTGTTAAAGTTTTTCTTCGCCGCTTTTAAGCCGAAATGATTTAAGATCCTTAGGCCAAGTTTGTCCTTTTCAAAATTAACAGGAATCTCATAAATTGAATCAACGTCTGGAGCCGAGATGATATTTTGTTCGGCCACGCTGCAAAAAACCGATATTTTTCTTTTGCGCGCGCTATCCAGCGGAAGCGTTGAGCGGGCAATGATCATATCCGGTTGGATACCAGCCATATTAAGGGTGCGGACAGCATATTGCGTCGGCTTGGTCTTCATCTCGCCAACCATTTGCGGAATCGGCAGATAGCTGACCAGCAAAAATAAAACATTTGCCGGTTCAGAAAGCTTGAGCATTCTTGCCGCCTCCAGAAACAAAAGATTCTGGTACTCGCCCACCGTACCGCCTATTTCCACCAACACGAAGTCAGCCCTGTTGATCCTCGCCGCGTTCTTGATCCTGCTAATAACTTCGTTGGGTATGTCAGGAACAACTTCCACGCACCGACCGCCATATTCAAGACTTCTTTCTTTCTGTATTACCGCCTGATAAACGGAACCGGTGGTCATATAATTGGTACGCAAAATGTTTTGGTCCAGAAATCTCTCATAATTACCGATGTCCTGATCGCATTCCAGGCCGTCTTCGGTCACAAAAACCTCTCCATGTTCAATGGGATTCATAGTTCCGGCATCAACATTTATATAGGGGTCTATTTTTACGGCTGTTACGGAAAAGCCGTATTCCTTGAGAATACGGCCTATAGACGCGGTAGCCACGCCCTTACCCACGCCGGACATCACTCCGCCGGCAACAAATATATATTTGGTTTTGTTGGTCATTTAAAAACTAACGTTTACAGGCTCTTTCTCCCGGGCAGAGCCAAGTTCAAAAAACTGCTCTTTTTTGAATCCGAACATTGAGGCGACCAGATTGGTTGGGACTTGTTCAACTTTGGTATTGAGGGTCAAGACATTGGTATTATAAAATCTGCGGGCGGCTTGTATCTTATTCTCGGTATCGGATAACTCGTCCTGCAATTTAGCAAAATTCTCCGAAGCGCGGAGAGTCGGATATGCCTCGGCCAGAGCAAATAAATTCTTGAGAGCGCCGGAGAGCATATTTTCCGCTTGGCCGTGTTCGGCCACAGAATGCGCGCCCATTGCGGCAGAACGCGCCTTGATAACTCTTTCAAAAACCTCGCTCTCGTGAGTAGCGTAGCCCTTGACTGTATTAACAAGATTGGGAATCAGGTCATATCGCCTTTTTAGCTGAACATCAATATCCGACCAGGATTCCTTGACCCGATTACGCGACCTCACCAGCGAATTAAAAGACCCCGCCAACCACAGAACCGCCACGACCGCAATTATTAAAATTATGTATAAGATAGGCATACTTTAATTATATCATAACGGACCGCAAAAAATAATGTGGATTACTTCTTTCCTTCCTTGATCTGCTCGGCAATATTATTCGGCACCTCATCGTAGTGGTCAAACTCCATTGTGTATGTTCCCCTGCCTTCGGATAGCGAACGTATAGTCGTGGCATAACCGAACATTTCTGAAAGCGGCACCTTAGCATCAATGACCTTTAGATTAAGCGGCGAACGGTCGGACATCTGTTCAATTCTGCCGCGGCGCGAATTAAGATCGCCAGTTGCTTCACCCAAAAACTTATCCGGCACGATTACTTCCACCTTCATAATCGGTTCAAGCAGAACCGGCTTGGCACGTTTTACGGCTTCTTGTAATGCCATAGCGGCGGCTATCTTAAAAGCAATTTCAGACGAGTCAACCTCATGGTAGGTACCGTCATAAAGCGTAACTTTTAAGTCAACTAACGGGTAGCCTGCAATTACGCCCTTATCCAGCGCTTCATTCACGCCTTTTTCTACCGCCGGGATAAATTCCTGCGGTATCACGCCGCTTTTGATAGCATCCTCAAATTCAAATCCGCCGCCGCGCCCCTGCGGTTCAACGCGCAGCCAAACATGGCCGTATTGTCCGCGCCCGCCTGATTGCCTGATATATTTGCCTTCGGCTTGGGCTGTCTCTCTGACGGTTTCCTTATATGCCACCTGCGGACGGCCGACATTGGCGCCTACATTAAATTCCCGCTTCATGCGGTCCACTATGATTTCCAAATGCAACTCGCCCATACCGGATATGATGGTTTCAGCCGTTTCTTCATCTGTTTTTATTCTAAACGTCGGGTCTTCATCCGAAAGTTTCTTCAATGCCAAACTCATTTTTTCCTGGTCTGCTTTGGTCTTGGGCTCAATACGGAGCGAAATAACCGGTTCTGGAAAAACAATTTTTTCAAGAATAATCGGGTTATTCAGGTCGCAAAGCGTATCCCCTGTTTTGGTCGCCTTCAGTCCCACCGTAGCCGCAATCCCTCCGGCATACACCTCTTTAATTTCTTCACGGTCATTGGCGCGCATACGAAGAATCCTGCCGATCCTTTCCTGCTGGCCAGTAGAGCTGTTTAGTACATAGGAACCAGCGTTAAGTACCCCCGAATAAACTCTGAAGAAAGTCAGTTGACCCACATACGGGTCAGTGGCCACCTTAAAAGCCAATGCGACAAACGGCACGGCATCGCTTGGTTCGCGGGTAAGCTCTCCGCTGGTTTTAGGGTCTATTCCCTTAACCGCCGGTTTATCTATAGGAGATGGCAGATAATCAACTACTCCGTCAAGCACGAACTGCACGCCCTTATTGCGCAACGCCGAACCTGTAAATACGGGCACGAGCTTATTTTCAATCGTGGCCTTGCGTAATATTTGCTTGAGCCGCTCAATGCTAATTTCCTTGCCCTCAAGATATTCTGCCATTGCACCGTCATCGTGCTCAACGATTTTTTCCACCAGTTCCGCTCTAGCCGCTTCCGCACGCTTGCGTAAGTCCTCCGACGGAATCTCGGCTTCAATAACGCGCTCCCCAAGCTCGCCCTCAAACTTAAAATATTTCATTTCAAGCAGGTTGACCACACCATAAAACTGGTCTTCTTCGCCATCGGGCAACTGCATGCGAACTGCATTGGGCGTAAGCCGCTCAAGAATTGACTTAAATGAACGCTCAAAGGATGCGCCCAAACGGTCTAATTTATTGATAAAACAAATCCTCGGCACGCCGTATTCATCAGCATAACGCCAGTTAGTTTCCGATTGCGGCTCAACTCCGGCCACGCCGTCAAAAACCACAACCGCGCCGTCAAGCACGCGCAATGACCTCTTAACCTCCACCGTAAAATCAATATGCCCGGGGGTGTCTATGATATTGATGCGATGCTCGGTGTCCTTGCTTTTGGTCATACCGGTTGGCACCCAATAGCTAGTAACGGCTGCAGCGGTAATTGTAATTCCCCGCTCGCGTTCCTGTTCCATCCAGTCGGTTACGGTTTCGCCCTCATGCACCTCGCCTATCTTATGGGAAACCCCCGTGTAAAACAAAACACGCTCGGTGACAGTCGTCTTACCGGCGTCTATATGGGCAATGATGCCTATATTGCGAATTTTTTGTATTAGAAAATCTGAAATGATTAAAAATAGCGCTGGAACAAGCTTGCCCAAGCGCCAGCTAATATAAAGCTGATTATAGCAAAACAGCGAATTCAGTCAAATTAAATTATTGCAATAAAAATTTAGAAATGCTAGATTCATATCATGCCAATTACTAAATCGGCCAAAAAGGCCCTGAGACAATCAAAAAGACGGCAAAAGCAAAATATCAGGCGGAAAACAAAATTCCGCTCTTTGGTTAAGGAGTTCCGCAAGGCAGTCACGGCCAAGAATTTTGATAAAGCTAAAGAGATGCTCCCCAGCGTTTACAAGGCATTAGACAAAGCTGCCAAAAGCAAAACTATCAAAAAGAATACTGCCAATAGGGTTAAATCAAGAATCTCCCGCGCATTGAATAAGACAGCACAAAAATAGCAATTAAATCAACGGCTCACCTAGGTGAGCCGTTGATTTAATTGGCGCGTAAGTCCTAATAGGAGTGGCGGGAAACACTAACCACAATCCCAAGCCCAGCTAAAATGGACACCAGCGACGAACTGCCAAAACTTATAAACGGCAGAGGCAGTCCGGTCAGTGGGATCAAGCCGGAAATGGCGAATATATTGATAAGCGCCTGCCCGCAAATCCAAACGGTTACGCCTAGAACTAGTATCTTGCCGAATTGACTGGCGGCAGCTTTGGCAATGTTTATCATTGCCAGCGACAAAATTAAAAATACTGCCGAGAGGAACACGCCGCCGACCAAACCAAGCTCCTCAACAACTATGGCGAAAATTGAATCGCCCACCGGTTCGGGAAGAAAATTTATTTTTTGGCGGCTTTGGCCGAATCCCAGGCCAAAAATCCCGCCCGAACCAATACCCAGAAGCGCCTGATTGATGTGATAAGAGGTGTCGCGCTGGTCCGATGACGGATTAATAAATGCTTTGAGCCGTTTAAACCTATATGGCTCAATAACCGACAACGCACCGAGCAAGACGCCGATGATCAAAAATAAAGCTAAGAAATGAGTAAATTTTGCACCGGCAAAAAAATACATTGAAATTGCTATCATGGTAACCAGAATCAGGGTACCCATATCCGGCTGAGATATTAACAGCAGGCCGATGAAACCAAGTACCAACAAAAACGGCACTAACGACTGCGGACCGCCGTCAATCTGCCTGTCGCGCCTTGAAAACCAAGCGGCAAGATAAATTATCAAAGTAAGTTTTAAAAGCTCGGACGGCTGAAAAGTAAAAAGGCGTAAATCCAGCCAGCGATTAGCACCCCTTAGGCCGTAACCAATGCCAGGCATAAAAACCAGAACCATCAGCCCGACCGCCACTATCAAAAGCGGAAGGGCAATTTTTTTCCAAAATTTGTAGTTGATTCGCGAGAATAAAAAAAAGATAGCTAAGCCTGGCAAAACACCGTAAAGAAGCTGGTGAACGAAAAAATAAGAGGCCGAACCAAAGCGCTTCTGGCCTTCAACTACGCCGGCCGAAGAAAGCATCGCTAAACCAAAAACAATCAAAATAAAAATTAAAATTGTGAGCGTCTTCCCTGATTTGGAAACCTCCATTGCTTAAATTATAAAATAAATAGCCAATTACGGCAATAAAAAAGACCCGGAAGGGGTCATTCGTCTGATTTAATAGGAATAGGTTGTAACTTGGGTTGGACGGAAAAGAATCCTTCAATCCATTGGCGTACCTTGCTCTTGCCAGGCGGCAACGGAGTAACTTCCACAAAATAATTATAAATTGTAAAACCCATGAAAAAACCGGTTCTGCCCATAATTTCTAGCATTATGTAGCGGGCTTCGTAGAGGTCTGGCATCAAAAATGTAGTATCAAGAACTAAGAAAAACAGACACCAAATCCTGAACACAAAACTTTCTTTTTCCACCCTAATAACTTCCGATGAAAACAGATTTTCTTCTGCTTTGTTGCACAAGTAAATCTTTCTTAAAAATATTAAGCCGAAAAAGAAAAGAAAGAAAATGTCCAGCGCAGGAAGGATTGTTTCGATTGTTAAAAATTGTATGAAATAATTTAAAACCCTTAAAAATAATCCGACTAGGACTACGAACAGCCCCATTTTGGCAAAGAAGTAACAGGTTAGTCCGGTTAGTTTTTGAAACCAGTGGCTGAATTTAGTAAATTTTTCAATGATCTTTCCGTCTAATGCTCTTAGCATCTCCGCCTCCCGGCAACAAATTTCATATTAATTATATTAACATCCTAATGGCTTATCGTCAAATCAAAACAACGGCGGTATTTTAGAATCAACAAGGAAAATAATCAAACCGATTATTGCCCCTATCGCACTTATCATCGCAGAATCGTCGCTCGGGCAATGACTCGCAGGCTAGCATTGCCCTCGCTCCCTAGAACCTCGCGGTTCTAGCACTCGCTCCGCTCGCTGTTTCCACCTTGGGGGAACACCCAGTTCCCCCATCGCCCCCTCTCCGCTTCTGGATTATTTCAAAAAAGAGGAGGTATCTTACTATCTACCAAAAATATGATTAAACCTATGATTGCTCCTATCGCGGAAATCATCCAGAAGCGCATCGTAACTTGAGTTTCGGGCCAGCCGCGAGCCTCAAAATGATGATGAATGGGAGTTGAAAGAAATATTTTTTTGCCGCGGAGTTTCTTGGAAACTATTTGAATGATTACCGAGCCGGATTCAATTATAAAGATAGCGCCGATCGGTATGAGCAAAAACGGAGTATTGGTAAGCATGGCTATTATACCCAATACCACGCCCAAGGACATTGACCCCGTATCGCCCATAAAAAATTTTGCCGGGAAAATGTTGAACCATAAAAATGCCACAAGCGAACCCATGATAGCCGCAATAAATACGACGAGGTCCATCCTGCCCTGGTCAAAGGCAATCGCGCCGTAAGCAGCAAACATCGTCAAAAATACGCCAGCCGCCAAACCATCTAAACCGTCGGTTTCATTGGCGGAAAATGAGGTAGCAACAATAATCAAAATAAAAAACGGAATATACCACAAGCCGATACTGAAATCGCCCAAAAATGGAATATTTAAAGAGCTGAAACCGAGCTTATAAAAAAACCACCAAGCACCGCCAGCAGCCACAACCGCATAAAGCAATAAGCGATGCTTCATTCTCAATCCGCCGCCCTTGGGGCCGATGCGCATAACCCCCAGCAAATCATCAGCTAAGCCGACCAAAGCCGCGACTATCAAAGCGCCAAGAGGAAGCCATGTCTGACCGCGGGAAAAAAAGTTAACCCGTGACCAAAAACCGTCAACAGATTCAGAGAGATACCAAAAAATCAGCGTCAAAATCGTAACCGTAATCCAAATCAGGAACCCGCCCATCGTAGGCGTACCCTCTTTTGCTTTGTGCAATTTGTTAAAAATAGGGGCGCCCTCCGTCCGCAGCTGCTTGCCCAGCTTGTATTTATACAAAAACTTCATCCAAAGCGGCGTCAGCGCCAAGGTAACAAAAAACGCCAATGTCGCCACCGTAAATATTCTTATGACATTAAATATTGTAAATACGTTTTCTACCATTCTATGAGTTATTCCCAGCTATACGCCGTCTTCCCCCACTCTATCAGTTTTTTAGTTTCTCCGAAACGCTCCGCCGAACCAAGTATCACGCTTATAATGCCATCCGCGCCGTTATTTATTTCTGCCTCCAGCGCCATCGTGCCAAGAGCATTATCGGTGAAACCTGTTTTTCCGAGCACAATGTTGGGAATTTGGCCAAGCAGCTGATTGGTACTGAGCAAATGATGTTTTATTCTGCCGTCCACCGAGCTCACATCCGCAGATATTTCTTGAAGCGTCCTTGATATCAGCTCATAACTCTCGGCGTAATGAACTAATTTTACCAGATCGGCGGCCGTTGAAAAAGCGTTATTATCATCTAGGCCGGCAGGGTCAGTAAACTTTGTATTGTACATGCCGAGAGATTGCGCCTTCTCATTCATTTTTTCTATCAAATTTAACCCGTTCCTTTGTGCTTCCACGGTAAGGGTCAATGCCGCATCGTTGGATGACTTAACCAGCATAATTTTCAACAAATCTGCCACGCGCAATTGTTCCCCCTTATAAAAGTCGGCGCCGTTACCGTCCACATTGATCGTCTCAGCCGACACGGTAAAGATCTGGTCAATATTCAAATTTTCTAACACCACAACGGCCGTCATCAGCTTGGTGATGGAAGCAATCGGCAATCGCTTATTTATATTTTTTGTAAAAAGAAAACGGCCTGACCGGATGTCATAAAGCGCGGCCGCTCTTGCTTCAATTTCCGGCTCCGGCACGTTGAAATCTCTAATCGGCAAATAATTAGATTCCGAAACCGGCAAGAGAAATGCTTGCTGTCCCTCACCGCTTCCACTTAGAGGCTGAGCCTCTAAGTTGGCATTTGGGACTTCTACCGGATACCCAAAAATAAAAAAAACCGCCCCGCTAATCATCCCGCCCAAAACAATTGTGATTAAAATTACATTTAGTCTCATTGGTTTTCCTGCTCAAAATTACAAACTTAATCATCAGATAACTTTACTTTCCGGCTACGCGCGCGTGTTTTGCTGGCCGCCTACGCGGACAGGCACAAAACGCGCACGCCTCCGCCGGTAAACCCGCTCCAGCTCTTTACTGGTAAAGAGCTGGGCTAGAGCTCTATCTTAACAATAATCTTTGTGATAAAAATCGCTGATTGCTATCAGCTCCCGGTTTGTAATTTTGAGAGTGCTTATCTATGTGATATTTTGTGGTTTTTCTGGCTTCTCATGGAATTCTATTTCTAGTTGAAAGTTGTTGCGAAAATATTGTGCTACTTCCTCATTGGTTTTTAGACCCAGCTTATTCACGCCAAGAAATAAATCTAAATATTTTTTCTTGAAATCTTCAAGGACTTCAGCATTTAAATTCCATGGGCTCTGCAATGGTTTTATTGCGGTAAATCCAAATTTAGAAACAATTCTAGTGTTGTCTTTAATCGTATTAAAAAATTTAAAATAACCAGCAATGTCTCCAGGGCTAGGCATTAATCCACGGATAAATGGTTCAGGTAGCTGTTCTGAATTCTCGAAATTAAAACTTGGATGAAAATGACCGAAATATTCACCGTCGGACGGCGGAGTAATTCTTTCCTTGTCTCCAATTCTAACTGAGACAAGGTCATCGTTGTACCTAATAATAGAAATTTCATATAACTTGCCAAGGGTAGCGAAGGTTTCTAAAACTTGTTGAAGCTCTGCGTCATTAAATTTTTCTTTGGTGAAAAATAATTCTATAACCCTGCCTGTATGGTTGGACGATTCCGGAAAAAAATTGATAATTTCTTCTATATTATTAATCTGTATCGGGCGTTCATGTGAGTTTGGCGGTAAATCTTTTTGCCATTCGTCAAATTCTTTCTTCTCTTCTTTCGTATATTCGATCTGAAGCGTCTTTTTTATCAATTCTATTTTTCTTTGCATAACGTCTTCTTCTGATTTTCTCTTTTTATCTTGGGAGGTAATATTAGTTATTTTAGACATATTTTCCATATAATCATCCTACTAAATTAAAGATGGACAACGGTTTTCCTTGCATCAGGCGGAGGCCATAGAGGTTTGCGGGGATTCTGAAATTGTGTGATTGCATGGTCGGCGAGCAGTATAATGTTGTGCGGTAGCACACTGCGAGCCGAATCCACAATTTCAAAATAGTGAAGCGAGTCGCTGGACGAGCGGAACGTCCCCGCAGGCCTCTATGGCGGAGCCGCAAGGAAAACCGTTGATTGGCGAGCGCTATTTTTTGATTTGTAGATGCAATTCTTTCAACTGTTTTTCTTCTAATTCAGAGGGGCTGTTCATCATAAGGTCACGGGCGTCGCCGGTCTTGGGAAAAGCAATCACTTCTCGGATATTGGGTTCGTCGGCAAGCAGAGCTACAAGCCGGTCTAACCCCCATGCGATACCGCCATGCGGCGGCGCACCGTAACCAAACGCCTCCAGCATATGCCCGAAGTTCCTTGTAATTATTTCTTCCTCCAGACCTAAAATCTCAAAAACCTTCTTCAATGCTTCTGCCTGATGGTTGCGGATACTGCCGCCGCCGATTTCAAAACCATTTAATATTACATCGTATTGCGTAGTCAGAATTTCGCCTATATTTTTCTTTTCCATAAGCCATTCCATATGCTCGGGTTTTGGCGCGGAGAATGGGTTATGCGTGAAAGTCCATCCCGTACGAGGCCGCGAGGGCACGGAGCGTGCCTCTGCCTCGTTCGGGATCCACTCTCCCGCATCGGTCTTCTCAAAAAACGGAAAATCAATCACCCAGCAAAAAGCCAAAAGATTAGGGTCGTCTGGATGTTCACGCAAATCGGGCCGGTCCATACCGTATTTTTCCATTGCTTCTTTGTAAGACAGCCGCGGAAATGGTTTTTCTTGAATTTTTTTATCCGGCATCAAAGTCTCTACTATCTTGATAAGAAGTTCTTCGTTTATCGCCATTATATCCTCGCGTTCCACAAAGGACATCTCCAAATCCATTTGGGTAAATTCCGGCTGCCTGTCACCGCGCGTATCCTCATCGCGGAAACACCGCGCAATCTGGAAATATTTCTCAATGCCGGCCACCATCAGTAATTGCTTGTACTGCTGGGGCGACTGGGGCAAAGCGTAAAACTTGCCCGGGTATAAGCGAGATGGCACCACATAATCCCGCGCGCCCTCAGGAGTGGATTTGGTCATAATCGGGGTTTCAATTTCCAAAAATCCTTCCTTATCAAGAAAATCACGGATAAATTTGGCCACCCTGTGGCGCAAGGCCATATTTTTTGCCATTCTCTCGCGCCGAAGATCAAGATAACGGTATTTCATCCGATGCTCCTCGCCTATCTCGCGGCCATCCGTATCAAGAGCAAAAGGCGGAGTTGTCGCCGAGTTCAAAACTTCCAAAGATTCCGGCTGTATTTCAATCTTGCCGGTTTCAATTTCTTCATTAACCATCGTTTCCGGCCGCTTAGCTACCTTGCCGGTAATTTTTAAAACCCATTCGGAACGCAAAGTTTCGGCAATTTTGTACTGTTCTTTGTCCTGCGGAGTAAAAACAACTTGAACTACGCCGGAACGGTCCCGCAAATCAATAAAAATTATCTTGCCGTGGTCCCGCCGGCCATGCACCCAACCAAAAAGCTCAACACTCTCTCCTGTTTTATTTTTTGTTTCGACAATTAGAATCCTACTCATAATTCTATGGTAGTATAGAAATTAAATTTAAGCAAAAAGGCGCGCGTCACAGAAATAGTACAACCGCAATTCCGATTGGCACCAGTAAATTATCATCAAGCAGGAATGAAAATTGATCAAGAACTGACGCCGCAAGCGAACCACGCCAAACCAATTCCATTGATAGCGGAAGCCCCGCTAAAGTTTTTAAAAATATTCCGGCAATAAACGCGATGCCGAAAATTATTAAGGCGCCACCGACGGTTTTTTCTTTAATTAGCCGGATGGTTAAGAAAAACTGGCCAATTGGGGCAAGCAGGTCGGCAAAAATAAAAATGGTGACACTGGCAATGGCCACCCACCCAGGAAACAGCCAGAAAATAATAAAAACACTAATGAGAAATAGTGAATAGCCCGATAGTCTTTTTAATTCTTTCTTTTTTGCAATGCTTGAAATATTAAGATAGCGGCGATTAAACCCGGGAAACAAAAATCTGCTGAAATCCAAAATCAGCGAAACAAAAAGTAAGATACCGATAATGCGTAACATGATTGATTCGGAAAGCCAGAAATAAGCAAGCGGAAGCAAAAGCGCAGAAAGTTTCATTAATTTACGAAAAGAAAATTCAATTTTAATACTCCTACTGACTGCCAATGTATAAATAGTGGAACTGGCAACAAACAGAAGGGCGTACCAAGATTGAGTAAAAAATAGAGTAATGGCAACCAGGCCAAAAAGCGAGGCCACGCCTCTGCCACCGCGAAAACCAAGATAAATTGGAAAAATATGGCCGAGAACGCCTGCCAAACCAAAAACAATGGCAGAATCAGGATTAATATGAAAATTGCCACCCAAAGCTAATCCAGAAATGCTCATATAATAAACGAGGGGAGCTTTTAAAAAATCAAAAATACCGGCCAAAATGCCATAGCTCGGACTGACAATTCGGTAGGTGTTGGTGGCGCCCGTATTTCCGTTCCCAAACATACGAATATCTATTCCTTTAACAAAGCGACCAAAAATGTAGCCGGGTGAAATTGAACCGATTAAATAAGCAATTACAAAAAATAAAACGATTACCATACTATTTTATTTTACACTAACATGGGTTTATTTCCCATTTGCCTGGTTTATAAAAAGAAAAACCAGTTTTTAGCTGGTTTAACCTCAGAGGAGGCGAAAGGTTACTTCAACAATGGCGCCTATAATAATCGGCTGGCCCGCTTTTGTGCCTGGGCTGAATTTCCATTGTTTTACGGCTTCTAACGCCTTTTCATCTAATCCAAAACCGAGTTTTTTACGAATCTCTATTTTTCTGATATTGCCGTCAGTATCTATTTCCACATAAAGCACAACGGTTCCCTGACGCTTCGCCTTGCGCCCTTCGTCAGAATATTCAGGATCAATTTTACGTATTAGCCGCGGGGCTATCACTCCGTTCCCTACGCCGAAGACATCGCCGCCGGAACCGCCACCGGAACCCGGACCAATGCCCGGACCGCTGCCAGATCCTATACCGCCGCCATCGCCGCTGCCAATTCCGCCGCCATAACCCGGTCCGTTTGATGGCGGAGCGATATTTGACATAACATCGCCGAGCCGTCCGAAGTCAACATCCGGCGGCTGTAATTCCGGCGGTGCAATTACTGTCGGCTCTACGGCCAGTTTGGGCTGTTCATTTCTGATCTTAGCCGCGGGAGGCGCAAGTTGTTTCAAAGAAATCTTCGGCGATTTACCCTTGCTTGCCGGTTGCGGCGACCTGTCGCCGCCCCCTCCGCCGCCGCCGCTTTTTAATGATGGCGGGAGATAAATCCCGATATCATTGGCCGATATCATAAAAACCTCGGATGAATCTGCCTGCTTCTTAACCCTACGGCCATACTCTCCCAAAGCAAGAATGCACACCGCCAAAATAATATGGATAGCTACCGATAAAAGCACGCCCTTTTTTGGACTATGTTTGCTTAAAATATCCTTAACCGCCACAGGTTTTGAAGTGATGTCTAGGGGCGGGTCTTTGCCTCTTTTTTCAAAGAGCCGGCTCAACAATTCCATCAATTCCGAAAAAACTCTCTTTTCTTCTCTTAAAAACACAGTCTTCCTCGTTTCTGTTTGCTTAACTAATTGTTGTAATTATCATCCGCTGATTTGAAAATTTGTCAACCTCGTTAGATATTAAAAAAACAGGACTCAGTGTCCTGTTTTTATTCCCCCTATTTACCAAGCAAAGTGCGCGAATGCCTTATTGGCTTCGGCCATACGATGAGTATCGGTTTTCTTCTTGATGGCTATGCCGGTGTTGTTGTAGGCATTGATAATCTCTTGCGCCAGTTTTTCCTGCATCGGCTTGCCCTTGCTCGATCTGGCCGCATCAATGATCCAGCGAAATGCAAGCGCCATTTTACGCTCCCCTCTTACCTCGTAAGGCACCTGATAATTGGCGCCGCCTATCCTGCGCGATTTGAGTTCCAATTGCGGTCCGGCGTTGTTTAACGCGGCATCAAGCACTTCCAGCGCTGGTTTTTTTAATTCTTTTTCCGCCCGCTCTAAAGCTCCGTAGACGATCCTTTCGGCTATGGATTTCTTGCCGCTTTCCATCACTTTATTAATTAACTTGGCTATCAAAAGCGATGAATATTTATAGTCCGGCTCCACTATTATTTTTTTCTTTATCGGTTTCCTCATGTTTATTTCGGCCTCTTGGCTCCATACCTGCTCCTGCCGCGCTTCCTGCTCTCAACGCCGGAAGCATCAAGGCGGCCGCGTATTATGTGATATTGCACTCCCGGCAAATCTTTAACCCTGCCCCCGCGCAATGTAACCACGGAGTGTTCCTGCAAGTTATGCCCGACGCCAGGAATATACGCCGTTACTTCCATGCCATTGGTCAGCCGCACGCGGGCGAACTTACGCAAAGCTGAATTAGGTTTTTTGGGCGTCATCGTGCCCACCTTGATAGCCACACCACGCTTAAAAGGAGCCGGATAATCCACCGGCCTATTCTTTTTACTGTTAAATCCAAACGACAAAGCTGGCGATCTCGTTTTCGCCTTGGCTTTTTTACGCGGGTGTTTTAAGAGTTGATTGAGAGTTGGCATTTTCGCTTAAAATTAAAAAAAGCTAACCGCCTTTTAATTTAACCCACTATAACTCTAAATAACAAATTAATCAAGGGGAAGATGATCGGGAAGATAAAAATCAGGAAAATAAAGAAAAGCATCAAACTATAACGCAATATAAATACTTTAACAGCCGTAAATCGTGCCGGTAAAAAAGTTAAAAGCAGCCAATGGCCGTCCAGAGGCGGAATTGGCATTAAGTTGAAAATTGCAAGTACCAGATTAAGCATAACAATAAAAGACAGGAGCTGAGGCAGTATCGTTGCTTCAAGCGACAGGGGCAGAAATCTCAAGACCAAACCGAATAGGATGGCGATTATTATATTAACCGCCGGACCGGCGAATGCCACTTTAGCGGGGCCGAATTTGCGGTCATTCAAATTGGCTGGATTATACGGCACCGGCTTGGCATAACCGAAAACAAAACCCCCGACCCAATAAGTAAAAAGCGGCAATAAGACAGAACCAAACCAATCCAGATGCTTGAGGGGGTTAAGCGTAATCCTACCCAGGTCCTTAGCGGTATTGTCGCCCATGCTGTTGGCAACAATTCCGTGCGATACTTCGTGCAAAACAACGGAAAATAGCACCACCAAGATATAAAAAACAATGTTTAGAAAATCCATATATTTGCAAGACTAACAGTTTTTTGTTACTCTGTAAATCATTATGACTCGATGTCCCCGTTGCGGAAAAAAACCAATGACAGCGAACAAACGCAAGCTTTTGCGCGGTAATTATAATCCCGTAAACCGCTACCGCAAGTATCCCAATCTTCAGTGGGCTCTCGTTGACGGCAAAAGAATCAGGATTTGCACCTCGTGTATTAAAACTTTAGGTAAGGTTACAAAGACACGGGCCGTCGTATAATGGTAGTACGCGAGGCTGGGTTAGAGCAAACGATTTTGCTCTAACGGGAATTTTAGAAAATTGTAAATTTTCGTCATCATCGTCGGGCCTGCGGGCCGGAGTATGACGGTAGTACGCGTCCATGGGGTGGATGTAGACCGAGTTCGACTCTCGGCGGCCCGACGATGATGATGTAAAATTCCCCGGAGGTCTTGCGGTCGTCCTTCGGACGACAAGTTCTACTGAATTTTTAACGGCTTGCCGTGCTTACGCACAAGGCAAGCCTAAAATTCAGGATAAAAATCAAGCAGTTGATTTTTATCGCTCCCCGGCCCGACTATAATCAAAAACCCGCCTGAAGGCGGGTTTTTGATTATAGTCATTTTTTTTATTAAGCTCTTCGCCATTCAGTTTTAATGCCCTTCCGCTGATTTTCCGCCATAACCAGCTCGTCATATATTCCATCAATGAGTTGGTAATTTTTTGCCTCGGCTAGTGTCACCCAAGCGTGATCTACGGTTTCATCTTCCTGAAGCTTAATTTCTCCGGAATCATAATCCGCTAAACACGAAATTACCAGGGATGGATTCTTGTCTTCGTGTACGCGAGCCAAACTAGTTACATAGGCAATATTTTTAATTTCGAGCCCGGTTTCTGATCTGACCTCTTTCCTTAAAACTTGCTCCAGAACATTATACCAGTAATGCTCCGTGTCTTTTGGTAGATTAACGTAATCGTCTGTTTCTATTTTGCCGCCCGGCACAGTCCACATTCCTGGAAATCTTTTCTCCTGCATTGACCTTTTTGTAACTAAATATTTGCCGTCCTTTATAACGATTGCCGTAATCACAACTTCATGTAAAATTTTATTTTCCATAAAATTAAATATAGCTCAATCCTCTTTTAATGTAAACTTCGTGTATGATGGCTTGTGCGCGACTAACTCCTCCGGTTTGAACCAAACATTAATCTCTGCTTCTGCTTCATCAGGCGAAGCCGAAGCATGGATGAGATTAAAAACTCCAATTTTTTTGTCATCGGCATAACCGTATGAGACATGCGTGTAATCTCCTCTGATGGTACCCGGAACGGCGACCTTGGGTTCAGTAGCGCCCACCATTTTTCTGGCTATCTCAACCATTTCCACCCCCTCAAGCGCAATAGCAACAATGGGGCCGGAGGTAAGCATGCCAATCATTCGTTGTCTTATCACCTCTCCCCTTCTTTGGGCAAGGTCTTCGGTATAATGCTTCATGGCAGTGTCTTTTTCTGAAACAAGCATCTTCATACCTATAATCTTAGCGCCCACACGCTCAAATCTAGTGATTATTTCGCCCATTATCCCCCTATCCAAAGCATCAGGTTTTAATAAAATTAAACTTCTTTGCAGTTTCATATTCTAATTCACTATTTTATAATTTTGACCGTCAAGTATTAATTCAACGGCACCATCAATATCCGTTCTATAATATTTTATACCATAATTTTCCAAACGCTCCAAGACGGTCGGATGCGGATGACCATAGCGGTTCTTTGCGCCAACCCCAATAAAAGCCAAAACCGGATTAACCGCTTTCAAAAAATTATCCATCGTTGAGGTTTTACTGCCATGATGTCCAATTTTTAAAAATTGCGCCGATAAGCTTGCGCTCCCATCCAATAATTTATATTCCGTTTTTGCTTCGGCATCGCCCATGAACAGTACGCCATCATCGCCATAATCCAACCGCAATACAACCATCCCGTCATGGGGATTTTTGAGAAATTCCTCATCGTCGCTTTTTGGGTCGGCCGGATATAAAACAGTAAGCGCGGCTCCGTCGCCCAGATCAATAGTTTGTCCGGCTTGCGCTTGGATTGTAGCAACAGAAGACTTTGCCTTATTCCATTCGGCGTATTCCGCAGTGTTATACGGAGTATAATTTTCTACGATCTGCTCAACTTCATATCTTTTCAAAACCTCTACCAACCCGGTAACATGGTCGGCGTGGGGATGGGTCAAAACCACAAGGTCAATAGAATGATCGTAAAACGGCATTACCCTGCCCAGCTCCTGTAGAATTTTACTGTCCGGCCCGCCGTCAATCAAGATCTGCTTGCCGTTAAAATCTATCAATTCGGCATCACCCTGCCCGACATTCAGAAAATAGACATGGAGCAAACCATCCGACACGGCAATAGTCGGCAGCGCCCAAAAACTCAAAATTGCAGCGAAGGCAATCATTAAAAAAACGAGCCATTCGCTTAGGGAAAGCTTTCTGTTAATTGGTTTGGGTAACATCATTATATAGAAAGTGACTTTGTTATAGCATAAGATTGTAATATGAAAAAAGGCCGCTGAAGCGGCGGGTATATTGTTACTATCTTAGAAACTCATTCCGGTCCAAGTTCGGCGGGTTCGCTGGCTGGCTGGGTCGCCAGATTAAAACACGTATCTGAACAAACCCACCTGCCGTCATGCAATAGGCGTATTTCTGAAATTGCTGTGCGCCCCGAACCGTTATCTTTTTTTATCCTTCGCTTCGCCGCAACATACAAATCTTTTTTGCAAACGCAGCATTGGACCCAATCGGACGATTTGCTCTTTGCCATGGCTCACTCCTTTGAAGGAACTTGCTTCACCTTCTTAGACAACACTCTCAAAAACCATATTAAAAGACAATAGGCCGCTATCAACATAGGCCAATTAAAGTTAACCGCAACCGCGGCCCAGCTTGGCGCAGCGAACCATTTAATTATTTCAAGCTGTGCGGCGGTCAAAATCCATGCAAAATAGCCGGTTAACTGTCCCAAAAACGGCACGAA
Source organism: Candidatus Yanofskyibacteriota bacterium (assembly GCA_016181055.1). Classification (GTDB taxonomy): domain Bacteria; phylum Patescibacteriota; class Minisyncoccia; order 2-02-FULL-40-12; family IGHO2-01-FULL-4-A; genus 2-01-FULL-44-17. The sequence continues at coordinate 9,616 of JACOZZ010000004.1, read as the reverse complement.
CATACCGATGATTCCGCTGATGAAGCCCAGAAGCATAGCGAACGGGATGGTCGGTAAAACAATAATATTGGCCGGCAAAGAAGTTAATGAAAAACTTTTGAAATAATAAAGCAGGAGCGGCAAAACAAAGATCTGGGCTGAAATTGTCATGGTAAATGTTTCGCGCAATTTGAAAAATTGCGGCAGCTTGGTGAAATATTTTTCCATTAAGGGGGCAAGATATATCAAGCCAAGCGTCGCCATAAATGAAAGCTGAAACCCTATATCGTGGCGCAGGATCATGGGGCTGACAAATATCATTATGGCGCCGGCAAAAATAATCGCATTACGCGGTTCATTAAGCCGACCTTCTCTGTGAGCGAGCAATACCAGAATACCCATAATAGCCGCTCTTATTACCGAGGCTTGCGCGCCAGTCAAAATAGTAAACAATGCCACGCCCAACAGTGAGAACCAGAATGCCGTCTGCCGGCGTAAAAATAACAGAAAGAAAGCTGAAATAAGCCACGCGATAATGGTTATGTTGTAGCCCGAGATAGCCAAAACATGGGTCATGCTTGTGCGCGTAAAAGCGTCCTTAATGTCCTGGGAAATTTGTAAACGGCTGCCAAGTAAAATTCCGCTGATAAATGACGCGTTCGGTTCGGCAACCGATCGGGCGATTGAGTTTTCAAGGGCATTTTTAAAAGCAAAGATCTTGCGAAAAACCGTAATTTTTCCTTTTTCCAAAAATCCAACATTCAAGCCGTTTGAAGGCTCAGCTTCCAAACGGTTTATTTCGGGATAGCCGACAACTGTAAAAACGCTGTCTTTGGCCAGATAAGATTTGTAGTCAAAATCATCAAAATTCTCCGGCAATCTGATATTACCGTAAACTTTTATAATATCGCCATATTGATAGCGGGGATATAATGCCGTTGTGACCAGCACTCTCTCGTCGGTTTCTATTATATATGGCGGTGCGTTAAGCTGCTTTGCGTAAAAGGCGAATCGCTGTTTGCTACCGTTAATTTCCGGCTCGCCGGCGATATAGCCGAGCAATGTTACTTTGATCGGGTGTTTGTTTTGTGGGTCAACCACATTTTGCTGGGCTTCGGCGAATCTTTGCAGGTGGTGGGTCTTGGAATAGACGGTGTTGTAACGCAAAACACCGGCCAAGAAGAAAAGAGCGAGAAAAGCTGCAAGAGCAAACTTAATATTAAGCAGGCGGGAGCCACGGCGATAGAAAATAGCGATAAGCGACGCGCAGATCATGGCGCCGATTAAAACCGTGTTTTTTGAAATATTAAAAAATGAACCGACGAATACGCCAAAAATGAAGGATAGGAGTATATAATGGACGAGAAGATTGCGCAGTTTGTGCGCGTCCCAAAGATATTGGAGATTGATTATCTGGTCAGGTTTGATGAGCATCAGACGCTCTCCCATTGACTCGCCGGCAAAACCGGCGGTTTTTAATACGTCATCAACAAATTTATCGCCTTCAATCACGGCCAGCTTCCATTCGGCTTCAACGAATGAATTGACGTGTCTTCTAATCTCATCCCAGCGGGCATTATAGGCGGTCGGCGCCTCAGGCGGCGGATTAAACTCGCCTCCTAATTTATTAAACTCCTGTTTTAGCGTACCCAGACTCCAAATCTTACGGACGACTATTACAAATAAGGTCCCGAAAATCACGGATAAAATTATGAAAATGGTTTTAATATCAACCAGAAGCGCCTGGTAATTAATATCTTGAAAATACTTAAAAACACCGTCATAGATCTGGGCAAGCTGGGGATTTGTGCCTATCGCCGGCTGACTGGTCAGGTTTTGGATTGTAATTTGAAAAATTAACATAATTACTGTCGTGATTTCTCAAAATTGTGGGCTACCTGTAAAATTCTAGCTTCATCAAAATGCTTGCCGATTATCTGAAAACCAACCGGCAGTTTACTACCATCTACTTCAACTTGACCGCACGGCACTGATATAGCCGGCAAACCCGCAAGATTGACTGGAGCCGTATAGATATCGGCAAGATACGCCGATAACGAATCACCCAACTCTCCCAACTTAGGCGCAGCATAAGGCATCGTCGGGCCGACAATAACATCATATTTTTCAAAAATATTCTCAAAATCTCTCTTTATCAATGCTCTAACTTTTTGGGCTTTAAGATAATAGGCATCATAATAACCGGCCGAGAGAGCGTAGGTCCCAAGCATAATACGCCTCTTCACCTCCGCTCCCAATCCTTCCGCCCTCGTTTCCAAATACGCGTCCAATAAACTTTTGGCTTTATTAGCTGACCGGCCATATCTAATTCCATCGTATCTTGCCAAATTGGCTGAAACCTCAGACGATACAATTATATAGTAGGTCGCGATGGCAAAATTAATCATCGGCAAACTAACCTGGTCAATATGCGCGCCCAGCGATTCAAGCTTAGCGATTGCCGCCTGTGTTAAATTATTAACTTGGCCATCCAGTCCTTTACTGAAAAATTCTTTTGGCACCGCTATTTTAAGACCCTTAACCGGTTTGTTCAAGTTAGCAGTGTAATCCGGCAACTCTCCGTTGTGGCTCGTGGAATCCATTGGGTCATAGCCGGCAATTGTATTAAGCACAATTGCAGCGTCCTCCACGGTCTTAGTGATCGGCCCAATTTGATCCAAGCTGGAAGCCATAGCTATTAGGCCATGGCGGGAAACAAGACCGTATGTCGGCTTAAGACCTACGACCCCGCACCAGGCCGACGGAGCGCGGATTGAGCCGCCCGTATCCGAGCCCAGGGCATAGACTGCCAAATCTGCAGCCACTGCGGCTGCTGAACCGGATGAGGAGCCGCCGGCCGCACGAGTATGGTCGTGCGGATTAAGCGCCGGCCCAAAAGCAGAGTTCTCTCCGGTCGCTCCCATGGCAAATTCATCCAGATTTGTCTTTCCTAAAAATACCGCGCCTGCTTGTTTAAGATTGCTTATAACTGTCGCGTCATACGGCGCAATATAATTTTCCAAAATCTTTGATGCCGCAGTACATTTCTCGCCCTCAATTAAGATATTATCCTTAATCACGCATGGAACACCGGCAACGAAAATTCGCCTTTTTTTAGGCCATCGTTAACAGACTTGATTGTACGGTTTTTATTCTCCAAAAACTGCTTTTACTTTTACAAAATTATCTTTGCTATCCGGTGCCATTTTAACAAGTTTCGCCGCATCAGCCGCTTGGCCTTCCAATGGCTTTTTCATCGGTTCATCTTTACGCAAAATATTTTCCATGCCGGTAATATGGGCAATCGGCTCCACCCCATCCGTATTAACCTCTTTGAGTTTATCAATATAATCCAAAACCGCCCCAAGCTCCGAAGCCATTTTTTCTTTTTCCTCTTCGTCCAATTTAATTCTTGCTAAGCTAGCCACACGCTCTATTTCTTTTTTACTAAGCTTGCCCATATTACTATTTTAGCATATCCATGAATTCTCGTTCGCTAATCGTCTTGACTCCGAGTTTTTTTGCTTTTTCATATTTACTGCCCGGCTCGGCACCGGCTACGACATAATCGGTTTCCCTGGAAACCGCCGATGAAACATCACCGCTGTTTTCACGAACTATTTCTTCAGCTTGTTCGCGGGACAAAGTATCAAGCGTACCGGTAAATACAAATGTCAGGCCCTTTAATTTTAATGACTTCTGGGCCAATTCCTGTTTAAGAATGCGCAAACCAATTCTTCGGAATTTTAACAGCAGTTTTTGATTATAATCGCTCCTGAACCAATCATATATGCTTTGAGCGACCACCCCACCGATGTCTTTAATACCCTCCAGTTCTCCAATTGATGCTTTCGCCAGTTTTTCAAAAGTCCCAAACCGGCGGGCAAGGTCCAACGCCGTTTCTATACCGACATGGGGAATACCGAGAGCAAAAACAAACCTGTCCAAAGGCGCTTTCTTTCGCGCTTGTATCGCGCCGATCGTGTTCTGAGCGGACCTTTCGGCGAAACGCTCCAGATTCAAAAGGTCATCTTTTGTCAGCGAGTACAAGTCAGCAGCGTCAATTATCAGCCCCGTATCCATCAGCTGGTCAATAATTTTAGGCCCTACGCCGTCTATATCCATGGCACCCCTTGAAATAAAATGATAAATGGCTTCACGTTTTACGGCGGGGCAATTTTTATTCATGCACTTGTGGGCCGCCTCGCCCTCAATACGCTTAACGGGCCCTGCGCATACCGGGCATTTTATCGGGAAATGAAATTTTTTTTCACGGCCGGTGCGAAGTTCCTTAATTACCCCCTTAATATCCGGGATTACGTCTCCAGCCCGTCCGACAACTACGGTATCCCCCACCCTAACGTCCAACCGTCTGATCTCGTCTTCGTTATGCAGAGTAGCTCGGCTTACGCTAGTACCGCCTATCTCCACCGGTTCAAGCACGGCCACAGGAGTTAATACGCCCGTACGCCCTATGCCAACGATTATGTCCTTGACCTTGGTTGTTGATTCACGAGGTGAAAATTTATAAGCAATCGCGGCGCGCGGTGCTTTACCGACAACACCAAGTTTATTAAACATTTTATTGTCGTTCACGATAACCACTATGCCGTCTATTTCATAATTGAGATTCTCTCGGTGTTTTTCCCAGTAGTCACGAAAATTTTGAACCTCTTCCAGATCTTTACAGAATTTGTTGTGAGGATTGGTTTTAAATTTGAGCTCGTGAAGTATCTTGTGTTCGTCCTCATGAACCTTCTGGCCCAAGTCAGTAATTAAAGAATAGGCGTACGAATCCAATTTTCGAGAAGCGGTAACCGCCGGATTAAGCTGGCGCACGGAACCGGCTGCCAGGTTGCGCGGATTGGCATAGGCGACACCGCCCTCTTTCGCCTGCTCCTTATTTACTTTTGCAAATTCTTTTTTACCGATAAAAACCTCGCCGCGAACGACTAAATTACTTTCCAGCTTATAGCTTCCAGTTTCCAGTTTAAGAGGAATGGCTTCTACGGTTTTGAGGTTCTGGGTTACATTTTCGCCAATAATACCGTTGCCGCGCGTAGCTCCAACTTTTAAAATGCCGTTTTCATAAAGCAGCTCTATCGCTAAACCGTCAATTTTCAATTCGCAGTAGAACCCGCCCAATTTTTGCTCTGCAAAACTTCGGCGGGCAAGTCCATCTTTTGGTATCGCCACTCCCATAGCTCTAGCCAAACGGTCTATCCAGTCTTCCATATCTTCTCGGCTGAAAGCATCGTTAAAAGAAAGCATTCTCGTCGGATGGGTAAATTTTTCAAATTTACTAAGCGGCTTGCCGGCAACACGCTGCGTCGGTGAATCCGGCGTTACCAATTCGGGAAATTGTTGTTCCAGATCAAAAAGCTCTTTTTTTAGTGAATCCTCAGCGGATTCTTCAATGATTGGCCTATCCAAAACCAGCCGATGATAACGGTATTTAGTTATAAGTTCCTTAAGTTTTACTATCCGCTCTTTCGCTTTTCGTTTTGAGGCTTCTATTAATGCCATTACTCACAAAATTAACATAAACCAAGCCAAAAATAAATCCCATATTATGGGATTTATTTTTGGCAAGAAGGATAACCTAACACCTAGAATCCGCTACTTCGGGCTGACTTCTTTCCAAGTAGGTATTGGCCTTTCAATTCCGATAGGCTTGGTAAGAGCACAGGTAAAACCGTCATCATCAGTAACAGTACTGGTAACATTGAAAATTCCGGAGTCAGAGTAGGTATGGCTGGGGTTTTCATTGTTGGAAGAGTTGCCATCGCCAAACAGCCAATCCCAATCACGGTCTCCTCCTCCGCCATCAAAGAATTGTGTCTGGTCGGTAAATTGCACGGATTGATTGGCAGCTGGCTGTAGGGGCGACCAAGAAAAATCAACTATGGGATAAGCATGTCTGGGAGTCCTCCAAGTATCGGATTCAGACCAGTTGGAAACAACATCATTGGAATCCCAAACGCGCACCCTCGCCTTATAGGTAACATTCCAAACCCAAGGAGGAATACCATTGCCGGTAAAATACGAGGTGCCGGAACCCAAAACTTTTCCGGAATCAATAGTGAGGGGCGGATTCCATGAACTGCCAGTATCATCAACTTGAACTTGAAAAGCAGTCTGGGGGTCACCATCAGGGTCAGAATATGACCAATTAACCGTAGCGGCAGGGCCCGAGACACAATAATCAGGCTGGGTGACAGTAACAGAGGAAGCAGAAGGAGGAAAGTTCAGGGGAGGACTGGTTACATTAACCGTAGCAGTAGCGGAAAGAGGAGCTATCGGTCCGCTTCCGTCAGGGTCAAAAACGGCGGTTACCGTTGAGCTTCCGGCAGAAACTGCCGCTACTCTGCCGTTTGAGTTTACGGTTGCCGCTGAAGTATTACTGGAAGAAAAGGTAATAGACCCGCCAATCGGTTTTTGCGGACAACCTCCGCCGGAACAAAGGGTAACAGGATCACCCACAAACTCGGCATCGGCTAATGAAAAAACGAAATAAATACCGAGGATGGCAACAATTAAAATTATTAAAATTTTAGTAGAATAAGTCAATTTCATTTATTGCTAGGGGTATTACTATGGGGTTTATCTAATAGTAAAATTAGTACCGATAAAATCGGTAGAATCGAATGTGCCCGTCCAATTGAAACCGCCGCTGGCATTTGAAGTGTAATCAAAGCCGGTACATCGGTTGGTGTGGGCGGTACCGGTTGAACCGGAACCAGGCGTAAAAGTGGAGCACAACTGTATGGGCCTGCCGGAACCAATCGAGGGTGAGGTGCTCATAGCTAAGTTATAGGCGTCGCCAAGGTTGAAATTAGTCTTATTTATTGAAAGAGAAACGGTAGGAGTTACGGAAACGATAGTAAAATTAACATTGTTAGACTGCACTTCTTGCCCGCTTGTAAGTTTTACAAAAGTCCATTCCGTCCAAGTACCGATAAAATCGGTAGAATCGAATGTGCCCGTCCAATTGAAACCGCCGCTGGCATTTGAAGTGTAATCAAAGCCGGTACATCGTCGCCAAGGTTGAAATTAGTCTTATTAATTGAGAGGTTGGCAGTTGGAACACTAACTCTGATCGTTATTGTGTCAAAATTGGATTGCAACATCGTGTTTTCCGCTGTGTATGTTATGACATAAGAATATCCGGCCTGACATTCGTCGATAGAACCGGAGAGGCTTCCTGACGTGCCGCTTATGAACGGCCAGGGATCATTCGTTGGGTTACCGCACGGATCCGATGAGACGTTATTGCCGGATGGGTCCTTTATCTGCAAGGCCGCCTTTCCGCTTGAGGCGTTATATGAAGACCAGGCATAAGTAATATTGGTTCCAATGCCAACTGTAATTGAGCCGGTAACACCATCCACGGAAATTCCAGCGGCAACACCGGAAAAAGTCAGGTCAAAATCGTCAGATGGCTTATTAGTGGTACTCAAATTCATAGGATCCGGAGAAAGGTCAAGATCGGCTCCGACAACAGGAGGCGGCAATGGACACCCTGACGTTGTATGAGTTACCACAATACTATTTAGAACATTTGCAGTCCCACCCTCAAGAAGATAAAACGTCATGCCATTTGTTACCCAATCACCGGTAAGTTCTGAATAGTTACCTGCTCCGCCGGAAGCGAATAAGGTGCCGGTCGGACTATCTATGCGTATATCCCAGTTGGTGTTTGTAGAACCGGATAATGTTGTAGCGCCGGTGGTATCAGGAGGGCAAACTTGAATCGGATTGGGGTCGGCGGAGATAGAACCACTTAGTGCAGAAGGACGAATATAATTCGCGGTTATCGTCCTATCGGCATTCATTGTAATGCTACAGGTAGTACCGGTAACACCGTCACAGCCAGACCAACTGGAAAAATTGTTGCCAGAGGCAGTTGCGGGCGCGGTAATGGATACGGCTGTGCTAAAATTGTAAGTACGGGTGAACTGGGTAGAGCCGTTGCCCCGGCTGTTGATGTCTGTTGTTACACCAGTCATCGCCACTCCGCTTGTTGGATTGGTAGAGGTAACGGTGAGAGTATTTGGACACCCCGACATTGTATGAGTTGCCACGATACTATCTAGAACATTTGTAGTCCCGCCCTCAAGAAGATAAAACGTCATGCCATTTGTTACCCAATCGCCGGTAGGCGTTGAAATGTTGCCTGCTCCACCGGAAACGAATATACTCCCAGTCGGACTACCTATGCGTATATCCCAGCCGACGCTTGCAGAAACGGATAGTGTCGTAACGCCGGTGGTATCGGGTGAGCAAACTTGAATCGGATTGGGGTCAGCGGAGATGGTGCCTTGCGGGAAGGGAGCATGACTTGTGTTCATACCAACCATGGATACATTCGCGTCATTTGCCAAAGAAATACCAACCGCGACAATAACTTGTCCCGGGGGTGCTGCTATTCTCCCTCTTATCCACCCAGACTGATAACTTCGCTCATTGCAAGTACCGTCAAATGGAGCGCCCCAACCGCTTCTATTATTGATATCGGTCAAAGGAGCATATTCCTGGTAATAACATTCACTGGGCGGGAAGCTGCTATCCCCTGAACGTCCCCCGCCGGTGTTAGCGCCCCAGGTCCAGCCGGTAGCATAATGATCGGTTATAGGTTCAACTCTGGGGCCGGGATTGCCATCATCGCCGCCGCCAGAGTTGCAAATAGCGGTTCTATAACCCGACACCGCACCAAAGTTTATAATTCCATTAGCATCTACCGGGGCCGTTCTGATAAATACCGAACAGCGATCATCGTCTGAGCCGTAAGCAATGGCGGTCAAGCCAAAACCGTCGGGCACGGTCTGAAGACCACCGGCGCTAGAAGAATCCGATCCTGACCACTCGCCGTACTGTGTGGGGTGGGCCAAAGCTTTCGGGGGAATAACAAAAAGAACAATGGAAACAATAAGAATGACATAAACAATTAATAAAGATTTTATGATAAATTTGCGGTTCATATTTTAGTTATGTTTTTTGGCAAAAGTAATTGTCACAGTTACCCCTTCATTGCCTGTGTAAATAGTAATATTAAGTTTTTCGTTCTCACCCTTACTCCCAAACAAAGCAAGAGTCTGACCAACTTCTTCTTTTAGCTCTATAGCAAAGCCATTGCGCACCGCATAGTCTGTAAAAACGTCAAAGGTTTCTTTAGCGTCTTGCCGAGTAATATAAGAATAAGCAGTTAGGTCATAATTTAGCTCGGGTGGTGGATTCTGTGAACTGCTGAAAGAGCTCTGCAAAACTCGCACCGGCTGGGAGTCAATCGGCATATCAAAAGGAAAACCCTTAGGAAGTTTGCTACCGAAATTAATTTGCCCCTGCGGGCTCAAAACCTCATCCGGTGGCTTATCCATCAACGCTACTTCTTGGGGCTGCCAGCCGATAGGTTTGAACTTAAATTCGGTAATATACAAAAAAACGGCGATTATAATCGCAAGAACAATGAGCAGAATTATATTCCTTTTACTCAAAATCACTAGTTAAATAATACCATGTCTTACTTATTCTGTTATCAACACCCAATAGCAAATATAAACGTATGCGACTGGGTAGCATCACCGAACGCAATTAAAAAAACTCCGCAACCCCATTTTTTGGGAAAGTCGCGGAGTGA
>JACOZZ010000065.1 GCA_016181055.1 Candidatus Yanofskyibacteriota bacterium | reverse complement strand
AACTTAAATAGCACAACATTTTATCTACCGGCTCCGCGGAACCCTTTTTGTTCAATCCACCCGATTACGGGATTTTTACAGCGATTCCGCAACGGGCCACTGAAATAACGTGGCCATCGTTGCGGAACCTTCGACGAGACACAAAAAGCATGCCCCGCCCTTTCTAAAGAAAGTGCGGGGTGTCCGCCTGCGCCGGTAAATAACATCCTCCCGGTATTCATTTGCTTAGTGATAAAAATCACCCCCCCCCCCGATGATTACATTGGGGGATTCCCGGTTTGTAATTTTTGATTGTGTTTATTTTTTCCTTATTTTATAAGGCTCCTAGTACTCCCCACTTAAAACTTGTATTTTTATACTAATTATGTTATAATTAACTTATTGCAAAGTTCTTTGGCTAACTGCCAGAAAGGAAAAAACCGATGGATTGGCGAATCGTCTCTCTGGGACCCCTAGTCATGTGGGCCATATATGTCGTTTTCGGTTCTTTAGCCAGCAATGCTCATGGCGAGAAAGTGACGATGCTCTTTGAGTCGGCTGCCATGATGATTGTTGGCGTGGCCGTTCTCTGTGTGTACGGCATTAGTGATTTTAGCAAGGTCAGCGTCCTATCAATGACGCAAGCCTCTATAATGGGACTGATGTCGGCGCTAGGCGTATTGGCCCAGCTTTATGCCTTCAGGATCGCTCCATCGGATAAGCAAGGCATGGTTGCAATGATTTGCGGTATGTTTCCCATCTTGGCTGTTGTATTATTTCATGCCATGCACACCCTTAAGATATCTGGCGGCGTACAAGCTGGACCGCGTCAATGGCTTGGCGTCGCCTGCGGCGCCTTAGCGCTCTGGCTCATCTGCGGGGCTTTTTTGTTTTTATAAACAGGCCAGGACAATTGATAAAAATTGGTAACCACTTGTCTCATTGTAATATCACAAACAAACTGGAACCGAGGGAGGGATCAAAGAACGGTTTGGCGGTAACGGTTTTGAAGAGGGCGTTGCTTGGGGATTCAATTTTAGTTACTTGGGCAACAAGCAAGGCCTCGGGCAAACCATCCAGACCGCTTGTAACTATTACTGCGCCCTCCTTGATATCATCACTATTGGCTACGAGATTGAGCCCCAGAATATTTTGCAATTCGCCTTTTGTTTCCACGAGAATACTTGATTCCAGCACACGCCCGCTGATTTTGACACGCGGGTCGTCAACTAGCAAAACCAAAGCCGAATCCTCAAAAACCTGCTCTACAATACCGACTAAAACATTACCCGCCGCTATAACGGGCATCTTTTTTTCTATGCCATCCTTCGTACCTATGTTAATCAGTGCTGTTGATGACGGGGCGTTTCTTTGTATGTTAAAAATCCGAGCCAGCAATAAAGGTGAGACCAGACGCCTCGCCACCTTCAGCTCATCTCTTAAAAATTTATTTTCCCGTCTTAAACTATCCAGCTCCGCCAGCTGTCCGCGTAAAATATTATTTTCTTCTTGAAATTTTGACTTCTCTTCTGCGGCATATTTGATTTTAAAAAACTCAGAAGTATATCTTGAAAAATCAAGCAGATTATCCGTCAAAAAAATGCCGGGTTTTTTTACTATTTTATAGACAAAGTTCTGCAAGAAATTATCCGCCAAGTACTTATTAAAAAAAATAACCCCCGCAACCACCGCAACAATAATTAAGTATTTTTTATAAAAATTCTTAGCCACAATCTTAAACTAGCAACTAAAAACTAGTCACTAGCAACTAGTTAAATGTACGCTTCTTTAGCAGTCCAAACCAACACCTGCTTAAGGGAATCAAGATGTTCTAAAACCATCCCGCAGCCGCGCACAACTGCCGTCATCGGATCATCAACCACCTTTACCGGTAATTTCATCTCATGGCTTATCAACTCATTAAATCCGCGCAAAAGACTGCCGCCTCCGGCAAGAAAAATGCTTCTATTGAGAAGGTCAGCGATAAGTTCCGGCGGAGTTTCTTCAATGGTATTTTTTATAGCCAGGACGATACTTCTAATAGAACGATGCATCGCCTTGCGTATCTCTTCGGAAGTTATGGTCAATTCCTTAGGCAAACCAGTTAGAAGGTCACGACCCCTCACTTGAACTGTCAGCTCCTCCTCCAGCGGGAAGGCAGAGCCCACGGTTAATTTGATGTTTTCCGCCATAGAATCGCCGATAAGAACATTGTGTTCTTCTCTCATATATTGGCTGATGTCGCTGGTTAATTTGTCGCCGGCAATTCTTAAGGAACGCGAGGCAACAACGCCGCCCATAGAAATAACCGCAACATCAGTTGTGCCTCCGCCTATATCAACGATCAGGTTAGCCGCGGCATCCTGCACCGGCAATCTGGCGCCAATAGCCGCCGCCATCGGTTCTTCAATTAAAAAAACCTCTCGCGCTCCGGCATTATAAGCCGCATCCTCTACCGCTCTTTTTTCTACTTCGGTAACACTAGCCGGAACGCCTATTACCACGCGCGGGCGCGGCATTAAAGAAAAAGACTTTTCCTGCGCTCTGTCTAAAAAATATTTGAGCATTTGTTCGGTCACCTCAAAATCTGAAACTACGCCGGCTACCAGCGGCTTGGAAACCATAATGTAACCGGGAGTACGGCCGACCATCTTGCGGGCATCTTGGCCGATAGCAAGAATTTGTCCGGTTTTCTGATTTATCGCGACGATTGACGGCTCATTTATGATAATCCCCCTGCCGCGAATATAAACCAGGGTATTGGCAGTACCCAGATCAATGCCGATATCTTTTGACCAAAAATTAAAAAATCGCTTAAGCATGGCAACAGTTTAACATAACAAAATTATTATTAACAATCAAAAAAACAAAAGGCCCCCGAGCGGTCAAACTCGGGGGAGCCAGAGAACTAAACAAGAGCTTTTCTGCGCGTTGTCTTTGACCAGACAACGCCTAGCCCATACGGATGGTTACAGGCTCTCCCGGCCTGCCCACCGTTTCCACACGCCGGTCTCCATGCCGGCCTCCTTTCGGATGTAGTTGTCAGCCAGTTGGTTCGCTCTCGCGGAACGCTGGCTGGGTGGAATGATGCCAAGGGGTTGCTGCCCCCTCGGAGGAACGCATGAATCAGGGGCTTTACAGGCCCCAGAGCTCCTTCATCGTTGCTCCTTTCATAACGGGTTAATGGGAAACCCGAGCGGACCGGCCACTATTTTGCAATTACCGTAGCCGGTCCTCCGCTCGGGAGATGTGCCGCGATGGCAGACGTTGGCGGACGCAGTCCGCGCTGATGACGCCTTCGCGGCGTAGGCACGGGACATAATCAGTAGCGACCCAGCGAACTAGGCATATTGATTAGCGGCCCCGCGGATTAACCGACAAAATTTATCAACTAATCTACAGGGGCTAATTTTTTATTAAAAACTCGGGCGGCGTGATTGCCTTGATCACGCCGCCCTCAATTAAATCCAGCAGGCCTGGAGCTGTTAAAGCTGGTGCGCGTACGCAAGCGGGATTGTTTTGCCCCGCCGAGCTTTCCCAGCAAACAGTCCCGAAAGATGAAAAGAACTAAGTCTTCGTATATTTTTTCGGGACTTTTTGCTGGCCTTGAACTTAAATTCAAGCATTATATTTTTTTTAAAAAGGGGCAATACCTGCGCATACTGCCCCTCTTACGTTTTTTAAAGCCCATATCGCAGCGAGCCTAAGGAACGATTCGGCATCCTTTGCATACCACGTGATAACATCCAAAGGGTTTGGAGCCGCTTCGCTCACAAGACCATCTGCTTAGCCAGAAATTATCGGCCTCGCGAAATAGGCTCAAAACTCAATCTTAAGCCAATTTCGCGAAGTCTAGGCCTAGCTTATCTAAGAGTATTATAGCAAATCACCTATATTTTTGTCAAGGCCTATTAGTTTTATCTCCTTTTCGCCTCTCTTTTTTATCTCAACGCTCTTTTTTTGTAAAGTCTTCTCGCTAACGACAAGACGCATCGGACAGCCGATCAAATCTGCATCGGCAAACATTTCTCCGGCAGATTTGTCGGTTCGGTCATCATACAAAATTTCTATGCCGTTGTGCAAGGCCTTTTCATAAATTTCGTCTCCGGACTTTTCCGCGCCATCTAACGCCAGCAAATGAACCTTAAACGGCGCCACCGCCTCCGGCCAGATAATTCCGTCATCATCATGGCGTATTTCTACCAAAGCACCCATCACTCGCCCTAAACCGATGCCATATGACCCCATGACCACAAAATGCGACTCCCCTCTCTCATCAACGAATTTCAAATCAAACGCTTTTGAATACTTGTCGCCAAGCGGAAAAGTGTTGCCCACCTCAATTGATTTGCGCTCTACGATTTTACCTGCCTGCGCAGACAGGCCCTTGCATTTCGGGCATTGGCCGCCGTCTTTTAATTTTGATATCTCCTTATTCTCCGCATATTCGCATTTATCACAGACAAAAATCGTATCTTCGCCGACATCGGCAAGCACCTGAAACTCGTGGGTATTCTCCGCGGTAAATGTCCCGCCGGCAGCCATAGTATAAATTGATTTTAGCCCACAACGATGAAAAATTTTGTGATAAGCCCCCTTAACTTCTTCGTAATAACGCCGAAAGTCTTCCTCTGAAGCATGAAAACTATAAAGGTCCTTCATCATGAATTCCCGCCCGCGCAAAAGACCCGATTTGGCCCGCGGTTCATTACGGAATTTTGTTTGTATCTGATAGGCGGCAAACGGCAGGTCCTTATATGAGCTGACGAATCTAGAGACGATGGCGGTCAAAACTTCTTCGTGCGTCCAGCCAAGCACAAAATTAGCTTCTTTTTCCTTTTTGCCACTTGCCTCAAATCCAATTTCAACATCCCAACGGCCGGTAGCTTCAAGATATTTCTTTTCAACCAACGCGGGCATAAACATTTCCGTCCCGCCAACCTTGGCCATTTCTTCTCTGATAATTCCGGCAATTTTTTGCATTACCCGCCA
>JACOZZ010000064.1 GCA_016181055.1 Candidatus Yanofskyibacteriota bacterium | reverse complement strand
TCCCGTTTTTCGTTCTTCTCGCTCTGATTTACGGTTTTGTTAAAAATCCCCGCCCCGCGGACAGCAAGGCGCCATGGTTCTTAGCAAAAGTTAAAGATGCAACAGGGTTAATCGGTAAAACAATTTTAATTTTTGCCGTCGGGTTTATAATTATCGTCTGGCCTGTTTATTATTTCCATACTTATAACTATCCGCCGGAACGCCAGCATCGTGATACGCAAGAACTTCTTTCAAGTTACGGCAACCGCATGTTTGCCGACCCGATGGTTTGGGCTTCGGATAAGCCGGTAATCCGCGCCGCAGCTCAGTACGGCCTTGGCCTGCTCATGGTCAATCAGCGCGCCGTCGGCGGCAATACTACTTATTTTTTGGGCGAAGTTTCCCGTTTTGGCTGGCACAAATATTTCCCTATTGTTTATCTGATAAAAGAACCGCTGGCATGGTGGGGAATGGTTTTAATAGCTTTGTTTTTTGCAGCTTGGCAATGGCGATATCCGCTAAAAGAATGGGCTAATCGGGAATATCATTTTATACGAAATCATATTGATGAATTCGCGATGTTGCTTTGGCTCCTCCTATACTGGGGCATAAGCATCAACAGCACGCTGAATATCGGCGTCAGGCATCTTCTGCCTGTTTATCCTTTTGCGATACTACTCGTCAGCGGACAGTTGGCCAAGATAGGTTCCAAGTTAAGGGTGGGTTCCAGAAAAAAACTTACTACTTACTACTTACTACTTGCTACTTTACTCGGCTGGTATGTCGTTGAAAATATAAAAGTTTATCCATATTATCTAACCTACTTTAATCAGACTGTCGGCGGACCATCTGGCGGGTACCGATATGTCGTGGATTCCAATCTTGACTGGGGACAGGATCTGGTCAGATTCAGCAACTGGGTCAAACAAAACAATATTCCAAAAATTGAGTTTGATTATTTCGGCTGGGCTGACCCGTCATATTATCTGCGCGACCGGTATATCTGGATGTCCTCAACCAAATACAATGACGGGCGCGATTTCGCCGCACGCAACCAATCGGACGGCTGGCTGGCGGTTTCCGCCACTTTCCTTATGGGCTCACAAGGCCCGGAAGATATGCCAAATAAGGTCAACTACCTCTGGCTTAACTCCTATCAACCCGTTACCATAATCGGTAATTCTATATTCGTGTATAGGATTAAGTAGCCGCCTGTAATCTATTGCGTTACGGAGTTGACCCCGTAACGCATACGCATGTACGTTACGGGGTTGACATTTATATTATATTATGTATACTGGATAATGTCCTCAGTTTCTTAACAACTTAGAAAAAAGGAGCAAAAATCATGTCGCAAAAATCCCAAAAAGGAATTGGCTTAGTTGAAGTTTTAGTAATAACTGGGATACTTTTAATTATTGGGGCCATTGTAACTCCAGGCTTAATAGAAGGTAGATACTCAGATTTTTTTAAAGAAAGTTTTGGAATTGAAATACGTAATAACCAGCTAAACGATGAGAAACGCTATATCCTTCAACCGCTCATAACAAAACGACTGCGGGAATTAGAAAGCAATTTGCAGACAGCCCAAAAAGAAAAAGCCGACCTTCTCACAATGCCGGAAACCATCACTTCGGAAGAAGCGATGCAGAGAATAAACAAGTTTAACGAAATTGAGACCAAGATAACTTCTGCCTATGATGCGTTTAATGCAGCCAAAAAATCAGCAGAATATTTTGGATTTAAAACCTAGATTTTAGAAGTACCGTTTTACAAGAAGCGGTTTTATTTTTTTCAAAAATTATAAACCCCAAGCCGATACCAATCGGCGGTTTTTATCACTTTTATAATTGCTGAGAGGGGATGTTATTTACCGGCGGAGGCGCACGCGTTTTGCGCCTGTCCCGAAGGGCCAGCAAAACACGTGCGCGTAGCCGGTAGATAAACTTCTTTGCTAATTAAGTTTGTAATTTATGACAGGAAGTTATTTGTAATAAATCCTATCCTGAATTCTTAAGTCAACGTATTGCAAGCCCGGCCTCTGGCCAGGCTTGAGCTTTTCTTTCAGGAAAGTCGCCAGAGCGTTGATCTGTTTTTCAATGTCGGTTTGAATACTGAACATAATTTTCCACCCCTCGGCAGTCTTAGCATCAAACTCATCAAAAGAATCGTCAGGAATGACAAATTCCGATATACTGACGTCTGTTTTAGCTAACGATTCTTTTGCCGACATAATACTTCTAAGCCAATCGTCGGCAACGACCTGGCTGCCCAAAGAAATATCCCGCGTTCGTTTATCGGTAACATTCGTTATTAAAAAACCGGATGATGGCTGGGTTTCGCTGAATGCAATGCCGTTTTTGTCAAAATAAAAGCACCTCACTTTTACGGTCTGGCCTGCCTGCGCAGGCAGACACCAGATTCCGGCCGGCTTACGTTCCACGGATGATAATAACAAACTATGCGGAAGATCGGCGCTGATCTTGATTGATTCAAGCTTTGGAAATTGTTCAGCCAACCGTGAAGTAAGTTTGGCTGAGGAAATAAAAAAAATGTTATTGCGCCGCGTTAACCCCCAAAACCGTGTATTAAGCCAATCATCAACAGCACCGCTTAAATCCTCGCGCAAGTCGTCAGGGGTATCAATGCTTATAGACCTGACATAAAATATTCCGGCAAAAAATGAAATGTATATAAACCCGGCAAAAACTGCAATTACCGCCGTCAAAAAAATAGCCAATTTAAAAACCAGCTTTTTGCGTTTTTTTGTTTTTAACTCGTCTTTGTATCTCTGCATAAGTTAGATATAAATTCGTGGCAAAAGCGGGTTTATACGCGAAACTACTTCATAGTTAATTGTGCCGATTTTTTGGGCTAATTCCTCAACGGTTATCTGTTCCTTGCCGTTTTTGCCGATAAGAATGACATCATCTCCTGCTTTTGCTTTAATACCGCCTAAATCCACGATAGTCATATTCATGCAAACCCTCCCCACGATTTTCGCCCGCTTTCCGCTTATAATAACCTCGCCGCATTGGGATAATTTTCTGTCATAGCCATCATAGTAACCAACCGGCAAAACGGCAATGGAAGTTTCGTTTTTTACTTTGTGAGTGCGGCCGTAACCGACGGTTTCTCCTCTTGAAACACGCCTTACCTGAACTATTTTTGTCTTCCAGGAAAGGGCCGGCTCTAATCTTATTTTTTGTGATAACTTTTCTCTTAGCTTCTCCGATGGCCAAAGTCCGTAAAGACCGATACCGGCTCTTACCAGATTACCCTCCAAAATTCCGGGGCGCATTATAGCCGCCGTGCAGGCAGAGTGGATGAATCTCGGAGTTATCCCCCTACTTTTAAGTATCGCGACGGCCTCATTCAGTCTTTTAATTTGTTCTTTATAGAACGATGAGCTTAGATCTTCCGAATCGGCAAGATGCGTATATATGCCCGTTATCGGAAATTCAAAAACGACGTTTTTAAGCTCGCCTGGCTTTATGCCCAAACGGTTCGTTCCGGTTTCTATTTTGAGATGCACCTTGATCATTTTTGTATCAATCTGGCCGATTTTTACCAGCCGCGCTACGAAACGCAAAACATTTTCGTCATAAATGGAAAAATGAAAACCATTTTTTATGGCAAGTGCTAGATTTTCTTTGGGAATATAACCCAAAATCATTATTTCATTTTTTGGCGCAATCGATTTTATAACTAAAGCTTCTTCCAGTGAATCAACTCCAAACATAATCCCCATATCTTTTTTGAGTACGGAAACAACTTCTTTTAAGCCATGGCTATAGGCATTAGCTTTCACTACGGCCATAAGTTTAACGCTAGGTGCTAAAACACCGCACAAAACCCTAACATTATTTTCCAACGCTTCCCCTGATATTTCCACCCAAGTTTTGTGATTGTGTACAGGCATTGACATATATTTGATTGTCTGATAATATTAACTCGCAAGCAGAACGACAATATGCTTTTTAAAAAAATAAGGGGGATTATGAAAAAAATACCTAAAAAATCACGGTTTTTCCAGCTTGGAGAAAAATCGGATGAACCATTAATTCTTGAGGATCCCTATATGTATCCTGGGGGCTCTATGGATTGTTATACAGCCCCATTCCTTAGTGAAATTCAAACTCCTTACGGACTTTGTTGGGTTCTAAAGGTTTCGA
>JACOZZ010000003.1 GCA_016181055.1 Candidatus Yanofskyibacteriota bacterium | reverse complement strand
CCTTGAAACCCATGCTTTTGACTCTTTTTCTTTGACCACAGACATGGCTTGATCACAATAAAACTGAATTAGAATGGGGACGCCTCCCTTTCTAAAACATATCATATTGCCAACGCTGCCATTTTTAAATAAAACTCGCAAAGTACCGGTATATTCTAAAAAACCGCTCCTCTTACTCGGAACCGTTTTTCTATCTAAGCCATCAGTGTTAATAGTAAAATCGTCAGAACCGGTTAAAAAAACCATGTGATCCAAATAATGGATTGCATTAGTGATCAAACCATCGCCGCTCAAAGTAGCATTGTACAATATTCTCCTACCCGAAAACTCTTTTTGCAGGCTATTGAAGGCAGGCATCATCCGCATGGGACAATTTACCCACGTTTTTGTTCCTGTTCGTTTTATAAGCTTACCGATAGAATCATAGTCATTTTTCTTGCTAAAAAGTAGTTTTTCCAAGACCAAAAATCTTACTCTGGTTTTTTTAAACAGCTTCCTTGTAATTTCAGCTCTTATGTCTGAGCAAGTCGTTATTATAGCTAAATCCACCGTGTCTTCTTTGGAGATTTCTTCGTGATATGCGACCTCGTGAGAAAATTTTCCTGTAGGAGCAGAATCATATCTATCCTCAGCAAGCTTGAGTGATTTTGAACTAGGGTCTACAACTAAAATTTTAAGCGGTATTTTAACCGCTTTGAGCGCCTGAAGATGCCGACTGCCGATATTACCGGCGCCGACTAATAAAATCTTAAACGATTTTTTGAATCGCTTTGACATCAACATGATCCTGCGAAGAAAAACCTTCGCTAGGTAAAATCCTTTTGAAACTCTCGTAAGAACGCGGCTCAATAACTAAATTATGGATGGGCAGCTCTGGCACAAGTATAAACATTTCATCATTGGCCCAAACCTCGCTATTCCAATCATTTAAACCCAGGAGGTCTTCGTGCAGTTTATCTCCGGCACGATCACCAATATATTTTATTTTTATTTTTTTTCTGGGATAATATTTTTTTGTAAATATACCCGCCAAATCATTCAGAGAAATTGATGGCATTTTTAGAATAAAGGTTTCGCCGCCTCGACACAGAACAGTCGCTTTAAGAGTTAGGCTAACCGCCTGTTTTATGGACATGAGAAAACGTGTTGCGTTTTTATTGGTAACATTTATGGCCTTACTTTTTTCCGCTTGGATTTTCCACATCGGTAAAACTGAGCCACTGGCCCAGGCAACATTACCGAATCTCACACAGGCTAATTTTATTTTGTCTGCAAGAAAAAAGTTAGAATTAATAAACAACTTCTCCATCATGAGCTTGGACACGCCAAGTACGTTTTTTGGATTGGCAACTTTATCTGTAGATATGGCAATAATTCTCTCCACGCCGTTATGCAATGCGGCATCAATAATGTTGTGCGAACCGATTACATTAGTCTTCATGGCCTCTGAAGGATTGTATTCACAAAAAGGCACATGTTTCAAAGCAGCCGCGTGGAAAACAATGTTCACGTCTCTAAGGGCGAGTTGCAATCTATCGCGATCTCTAACATCGCCTATCAACATGCTTAAATTTTTCGGATAGCGTAATGCCTCAAGAAGTTCATATTGCTTGGTTTCATTTCGGGATAAAACTCTAATCTGTTTCGGTTTATACTTCAAAAGTTCGCGTACTAAAACACTACCGATCGAACCAGTACCGCCAGTTACCAAAATGATTTTATCTTTAATAATATCGTCCATAAATTTACGCTAAACCCGTCTGACCTCGTAACATTTTATTCTTAGACCGATAAATCAATTCTGCCAAAGCAAAATCTTCTTCATTATCCAAATCGACAGAACGCCATTTTCCCATAATATATGGGGCTATTTTCCCTTTCAAAAATGACTTATTTCTTAAAAAAGTGCTGGTTTTAATTATATAAACAGCGGCTCCGTTGAGTTTATATGTTGCTGGCAAAGACTGCCTGTTTGTTGAGGAAAGCCAGTCCTTTTTATGCAACAGCTTAAGAAAACCATTTTCAATGGTATAAAGCAACTGCTCGGTAGGACACAAGGATACAACGCCGTCATATTTTCTGGAAAGCGCCAGATCAATACATTTTTCTATATCTTTGTAGGTGCGAAGCGGCGAAGTGGTCTGTAATAAGACGAGGTAGTCCGGCTCATAGTTTTCTTCTTCTTTCAACCGCTTTAAGAGATGGGTTACGGTATCAACCATTGGACTTTTATCTCCAGCTAAGTGCCTAGGCCTTAAAAAGGGCACCTCGGCTCCAAAAGATTTAGCTATTTTTCCATATTGCGGGCTATCCGTAGAAACAATCACTCTACCAAGTTTCTTGCATTTGAGGGCCTCTTTTATCGCGTAATAAATCAACGGCCGGCCGCAAAATGGCTTAATGTTCTTGTGTTTTATCCCTTTACTCCCGCTACGCGCAGGAATAATAGCTAAAAATTTTGGAAACTGTCTAGTTTTCATCGTTTTAAAACCTATATTAATTATATTTTCTAAACACCGGCTTTAAGGCTGGCCCCAAAAGGTACTTTTCAAAATTGCCGCTCTCTAAAACCTTTTTATAAATGATCATGACTTGATCAAAGGCCTTCAAGGTTTTATTTATTTCTTGACGCTGGTGTGAGTAAGAAATCGCAAAATAACCCTGAAACAAAATATTTCTTTTTGCCACTTCCTGCAAAAATATAGTTCTCAAAACTGGCGAAGCATTGCCATTTGACTCTTTGAAGCTCATGCTCAAATTGGGCGCGAAACCAAGCACCTCAACATACTTTTGAAGGTCATGTTTTTTTATTAATTTTTCGAGACCATCTTTAAGAGCGCGGCCCGTTTTCCAAAAGTGATCAGTAACATGCTTTTTCTTCATTTCGCCGATTGCAGCTATGGCCGCGGCCAAACCGGTTGTCTCGGCACCATGCGTAGTAGAAATAAGGAAAACTCTAGGCCTTTTGTGATACAAACCGCCAAGATTCATAATGTCACGCCTGCCAGCCAACACAGCCACAGAGTAACCATTGGCAATACCCTTACCATAAGTTGAGAGATCTGGTTTAAGACCATAATAATCTTGAGCCCCCTTAATGCCCCAACGAAAACCAGTAATCATTTCATCAACAATGAATACTGCGCCATTTTTCTTGCAAAGTGCTTGAACTTTTTTTAAAAAATTATTCTTGGGAGACGCGGTCGTTACCACTTCCATTATTACACAGGCAATCTGGCGCGGATATTTCTTAAACAATACGGCCAAACTTTTTATGTCATTGTATTTAAAGGCAAATGATAAGTTCTTGATTTCCTCTGGTACGCCGCTATCACAGACCGTGGTGCCGATAAACCAATCGTCATAACTGAAAAACGGATGGTCTTTGCAAAATGCTGCGTATTTGCGGCCGGTATAAGCACGCGCCAGTTTGACTGCAGCAGTAGTTACAGTTGAACCGTTCTTGGCAAATTTAACCATTTGGGCATTAGGCAAAGTTTTAATAAGTAAATCTGCCAGTTGAAACTCGCTTATATGGGGTCTGCCAAAATTAGTGCCGTCTTGCATCTGGCTTGCAACAGCCTTATTTATAACTGAATAACAATGGCCCAGTGACACTGAACGCAAACCCATACACCAATCAAGATATTTCTTACCGTCATTACCCCAGACATAAGCTCCCTTACCGCGCAAAATCACCTTCGGCGCATTGGCCGGAAACTGGTCATCGCCCTTGGAATACGTGTGGGCTCCGCCAGGAATTAAATCGTGTCTTTTTTTGATAAGATTTGAAAATTTATACATGTTGAAATTTTATAATGTCCAACCACCGTCAACTACTATATTTTGACCGGTAATATAAGCAGCGGCATCGGATAATAAAAATAGTAACACTCCAGAAATATCTTCCTGCATAGTCATGCGTCGCGGCGCTAATTTAACATATCTAACATATTTTTTTACAAATGATTCCGGCTGGTTATCAGAAACCCCGCCGGGAGATATGGCATTAACTCTGATGCCATACGGCCCAAAGTAAGATGCAAGATATTTGGTTAGGTTGATGATGCCGCCCTTGATCGCCGCGTACTCAATCGGCATGGTCATGTGCGTCCCCTCATAAATTTCAAATTTCGGAGCAGAGAAACCGTAGATTGAACCCATAAAAATAATGTTGCCGCTTTTTTGTTTTTTCATTATTCTTGCCGTTTCTTTGGTCATTAAAAAATAGCCGCCTAGGTGCGTGTTCACATTTTCACAAAAATCTTTATAGGTTACATCTTCAAACTTACGACCATAATTTTTATTCCGGGGATAAGCATTATTGATCAGCCCGTCAATTTTATTAAATTTTTTCAAAACAAACTTTATCAAACTTTTTATACTGGCCTCACTGGTAATATCGCACCGAGAAAAAACAATGTTTTTATTTCCGGTTTCTTTTTTGATTTTTTCAACAAGTTTTTTGCCCCCCCTCAAATTGGTATCGGCAATAACCACCTTAGCCCCGTTTTCGGCGCAAACCCTGCAAAAAGCCGCGCCAATCAAACCGGCTCCGCCGGTAATAATAATGGTTTTTTTATTGAGAGAAAATAAATTATTTTGATTTTTCATCGTGATGTTTTAGTACTTTTATCAATTTGTTACAAATATATTTTATATCTTTTTCTTGGAGTCCAATATAAAAAGGCAGGGCCAATGTTGATTGACTGGCCGCTTCTGCAACCAGAAAGTCTCCTTTCTTAAAACTGAATTTGTCCTTGTAGAAACTGAACATGTGAATGGATGGCAGATATGGCTTAGTACTTACGCCCGACTTCTGTAAGTCCTTTATAACTAGGTTTCTATCGGTTTTCTTATTTTTTATCTTTACAACATATACAAACCAAGTGTGGCTATTGCCCCTAGCCGTTATAGGGGCCCCTACAAGCCCCGGAAACGCCCCTAAATGCTTGCTATACCAGCCGGCAAGCTCTTGCCTCTTTTTTATCATAAAGTCCAGTTTTTGCAATTGGGCGATACCTAAGGCCGCGCTCATTTCATCCATCCGATAGTTATAGCCAAGATACTGGTGGTCCAGCCACTGCATATTCTCGGCCCGGCCCTGATTACGCAAACTCGCGCAAAGCTCATATATTTTCCTGCTGTCTGTCACGACCATCCCGCCTTCACCGGTAGTCATTTGCTTATTAGGATAAAAAGCAAACACCGCCGATTCCCCGAACGTTCCGGTGTTTTGGCCATTATATTTAGCCCCCACCGATTCGCAGGCATCCTCAATTATTTTCAATTTATGCTTTTTGGCAATTTTTAAAATCGGCGTCATGCCCGCCGCCTGACCAAATATGTGCACCACCAAAATAGCTTTTGTCTTTTTAGTAAGACGTTTCTCAATTTCAGCCGGTTCCATGTTGTAAGTAACAGGGTCTATATCAACAAAAACCGGCGTAGCACCTACATAAAGAATGCAATTTGCCGATGCAATAAAGGAAAATGGAGTTGTTATAACTTCGTCGCCCGGCCCTATGCCAGCCGCAATCATTGCCAAGTGCAACCCGGCAGTACCGCTTGATACGGCGCAAGCGTATTTGGCGCCGATCTTTTTTGCAAATAATTTCTCAAATTCTTTATATCTTGGGCCCAAACTTAAATACGGCGAGTTTAAAACGGCCATCACCGACGACCTGTCTTTGTCTGTCAAATAAGGTTTTGCGATAGGATACCTCTTCATATCACACAAAAAAGCCGGATTATTAAAATCCGGACGATTTATTTTAAACGTTTAATTATTTTAGCGGGACATCCGGCAGCGACAACATTATCCGGTAAATCTTTATTTACAAAGCTGTGAGCTCCCACGACGGAATTCCTGCCTATTGTTACGCCGGGCATAACTGTGCTGTGGGCTCCCAAACGACAGTTTTCTTTCAATATCACTCTCCCGCTTTTTTCGTCTATTGTTGAAACCGAGTAAATTGAACAATGGGAGCCGATTTGAACGTCGCGCTCTATCACCACTCCGTTTTTCGCATTAACATAAGAAAACGCGCCAATATCCGTATTCTCGCCCAACTCAAGATTCTTCGGATGCTGAACCATCCAATTCCATTTGGTCAGTTTGCCGTGTTTGATCTTGGGCTTGTTCCATTTTTTGAACCTTTGTTTTGCCATAAATTTACTCTCGGCTCCTCTCTAATAAGTTATTTGTTTTGTTAATAATCTGGAATTGATATTAATATTTTCCAGTATTTTTACAACTCTTGGGCCAGTCTTGCCGTCCCCCCAAGGATTTTTAATTTTCTTTAGCCGTTTCAGATAAGCAGCATCGTTAAGAGATATACTAACTGCTTTTTCTATTTCCTTCTTGTTGTAGTTGACGTCAATAACGTTTGCACCACGCTGTCGTCCCATCTGGCGAGTGCCGATATTGACTACCGGCGTCTGGAAAGAAGAAGACTCTATCATGGCGGCGCTGGAATTCCCTACCCAAACCGCAGCTTCCCGTTCAAGCGCAAGAAATTGTTTATATTCTAAACTCGGAAATATATGAAAAAGCGGGTTATTTTTTTCTTTTTCCAAAATTTTAATAATTTTTCGTCCCCCCGGGTCAGCGTTAGGATAAATAGCAACTACGGGCAAATCAAAATTTTTGACTGCAGATATTGTCTCCCTTATCTGCGACTCAACCTGCTTTATTTCTTCGCTTACAGAATGCTGGGTAACCAAAATAAATTTTTTTTGCCAGTCTAACCCGAGTTGCCGGCACAATTCCTTTCTTGTCAGAAGTTTCTCGTTTAGTATAGTATCCAAAGCCGGCGCACCAACGATATAGATTCTCCGTTTTTCCTCGCCCATTTTTTCAATACGGCTAGCCGATTCTTCAGTCGCAGTAAGGTGAATGTGCGAAAGTTTAGTAATGGCATGGCGAGCAATTTCATCAACGATAGACGTTTTATCACCCCCGTGGACTTGGCCCGTGGGAATCCCGAGATAAAGACAGGCTAAAGCCGCGCAAAGCATCTCTGGCCTATCACCGAGAGTCAGAACAAAATCCGGTCTGTTTCTGCTGAAAACTTTTACAACCTCGTTCAAAAACTTAGCGGCAAATTTTACTGCACCGGCTCTATTATACGTTTCAAAAACCGCATTTATTTTCTGCGTACTGGGAAACTCTTTTTTAAAATAGCTCACAGTGTTTCCAAACTCCGGCATAAGATGCATTCCCGTGGCATAAACCTGCAAATCAAGTCGTTTACTTCGGTCAATTGCCCTAAGTATCGGGGTCATTAATCCAAAATCGGCGCGAGTACCGGAGATGTATGCGATTTTTTTCTTATTTTTGAAAATCATTTTTTGATATTAAAACATCTGCTTTTATGTTTTTTACCGCTTTACTGCCCAAAACTTTAAAATAATATTTCGGTTCAAGTCCGGTTCCCGGCCGTTTAACAGTCAAATTTTTTTCAGTTAATCTTTCCCCCTTCAAAATATTTCTGGCCGCGACAATACTTTTACGCACTATCGGCAGATATCGCAGTTCATTCCTGGAAGGCTTTTTAACCGAAGAACCGAGAATAGAATTAATATTTTTAAGCTGTTCCACCATTTGTTTGAACTCGGCCGGCTCCATTGAGGCCTTCTGATCGGGACCGGGCAAAGCTCTATCTAAGGTAAAATGCTTCTCTATTATACAGGCACCGAGCGTGGCCGCCATTAAAGACGCCTGAGCATTTGCCGTATGGTCGGAGTAGCCGACCAAAGTCCTGATTTTTTTCACAATGGTTCGCATTGACCTCAAATTAACTTCATCCGGAGGACATGGATAGCTAGTAGTGCAATGGAGCACGACGATCTTATTATTGCCAGCTTTTTTTATGGCACTGACCGCATCTTCCACTTCAGTAAGGGTGGCCATGCCGGTACTTATAATCATCGGTTTTTTAAATTTAGCCGCATATTGAAGAAGCGGAAGGTTGGTCAAATCTCCCGAACCAAATTTGAATGCCGGCGTTCCAAAAGATTGCAGAAGATCAACTGATACCGGCCCGCCGTGCGGAGTTGAGAAAAAAATAATTTTCTTCGCTTTGGCACGTTTAATAAGCTCCGGATAATATCGCTCTTTCAATTCAAGACCCTTTAGCATGGCTAACTGGCTTTTACCGGCCCCCAAGTTCCTTCTTTGATATTCTGCCATCTTGCCGCTTGCAGTTACGACTTGTTCGGCTCTAAACGTCTGGAATTTTATCGCGTCAGCACCAGCTTTGGCAGCGGCATCAATCAGTTTCTTTGCCAACTTAAAACTACCATTATGATTAACCCCCGCCTCGGCAATGATAAAAACCGGCTTATTGAAGCCGACCTTACGCTTTCCTATTTTAATAAAATTTCTGCCCATCAATGTTTAAAGCCACATATTGATACCAATATACGCGATACCAATATACTAATGCATGCTAATGATACGAATAAAAAAATTAATCTAATTGGTATAATTAGTATCAATTCGTATATTAGCATCGCATTATATTCTTACAGACAAACCAGCCGAACGCATAAACGAATGGCCCTTAATAATAGATTGGTCTGTAAAGTGAAAAATGCTGGCAGCGGCAACAGCAGAAGCTCGGCCAATCTCTATACTATCTACAAGATCCTGGACAGTACCGGCACCACCAGAAGCTATCACGGGAATAGATACGGCCTCCGAAACTAACTTAATTGTTTCAAGATCATATCCCATCATCATGCCTTCTTTGTCAATGGAGGTCAAGAGAATCTCGCCAGCGCCAAGCTCCTCAACTTTTCTAGCCCAACTAACCGGATCAAAACCAGTTGATTTTTTACCGCGACAAACAAAAACTTCATTTTGGCCATTATCATTTTTTTTGTAATCTATAGAAACAACGACTGTTGATTTGCCGAATTTTTCAGATAACTTTTTGATAAAACTAGGATCTTCTATGGCGGCCGTATTAATTGATACTTTATCAGCACCGCTTTGAAGTAACTCTCTAGCCTGCTCCATGTTTCTAACACCACCCCCCGCCGTAATAGGAATTAAACACTCTTCGGCAACGCTTCTGATCACCTCCAATAAAAAACCACGCTTTTCATCCGTGGCCGAGATATCAAGAAAAATCAGCTCGTCGGCTTTTTGGGCGTTATAAACTTTTGCTACCGTCTTTGGATTGCCGACATCCCTAAAAGAATGGAACTGCTTCGTTTTTATCATCCGACCTTCTTTGAGTAACAACATTGGTATAAGACGAATTTTTAACATATTTATAAGAAAATCGATACTAATATACGAATTCATACTAATAATACGAATTAAATTCATTAGTATAATTAGTATGTCATCAGTATATTAGCATCGCGATCACGGCTTCCAGTTCACAAAATTTTCCAATAATTTTAAACCGTTCTCTTGGCTTTTTTCCGGGTGGAATTGAGAAGCAAAAATATTATTCTTCTGAATGGCTGCTGTTATTGTTTCGCCATATTGAGCTGTTGCCACCAAATTTTCTTTATCGCCACAAATTAATTGATAGCTGTGCACAAAATAAAAATCTGAGTCCGGTTTGATACCCTTGAACAACGGCGATTCTTTTATGTAGCTTACATTATTCCATCCTATGTGGGGAACTTTCAGGCCCCGGCTTTCAACTTCAAGCTTGCGCACATTACCGCTTATCAAACCTAAACCTTTATTCTCTCCGTATTCAAAACCAATATCAGCTAATAACTGAAGGCCGAGGCAAATGCCTAAAAATGGTTTTTTGTTTGCGCTAACCTCTTCTATGATTACCTCGTCTAAACCTTTGGCCTTTAAATTATTCATGCCGTCGCCAAAAGCGCCGACTCCCGGTAAAATTAAACGCTCGGCATTTTTGATATCATTCGGCTTTGAAGAAACAATGACCTCGACACCCAAAAGTTTGAAGGCGTTACGAACCGAAAATAAATTACCAAGTCCATAATCAACAATAACAATCATGTCTCGATATCTATATTTATCGTCCACTGATCCTGATCCCAAAGTTTCGGACCTGGTTTAACCTTAGTAAGATCTGGAACATGCGGTGCGACTACATGTGTTAAAGCAATCCTGTGAAATTCCTCATCGCTCATGTTTATGGCTTTCAAAAAAACATCTAAACTTGCCGGCCTTCTGCCCTCCCATTCTTCAATAAGTTTAAGACCTTCATCTCTGGTCATTCTCCCATTTCTTATATCTATGGACGCCAGATGCGTCATTCTGGACATACCCCTTTTAATCCACTTTAAGTAGTCCTGAATACCCTGAAAGGCGTCTTCTATTTTTTCATACCAATATCGCTCATAGGGTATGCCCTCAACATAGTCGCCCTCCCAGCCGAGTTCCTTATGGATTATTTCGGACTGTTTCTTGGTATCCCAGGGAATATAATTACCCAAACATATGGAACGAAAATTAATCGCACGCAAATCAGCTAGTTTAGGATACCGATAGGGTTCAAGGTCTCTCATGGTGACTGTCCCATCTAAAAATCCGACCATGTCTTCAGCGTTTATACCCAAGTTGCCCATCCGATTAAATCTCTTCTCATCAACCTCTTCTTTCTCCTCAAAGTTGTGGTAACTGGTATACTCGGCCGTTGATTCACCCCAAATAATAAGCGGGACCTTAAACTTAACTGCCATTTGCATAGGATAGGCATAAATACCGCAGTGCGAATGCCACATAATGTCGCCTTTTCTTATTAGCGATTCCTTCATTAATTTTTTAACTGTTTGCCAGTCTGATTTAAATTTTAAATAATCTACGCCTAATTTTTTAACTGTCCGCTCAAGATTTTTAAGATGCGTTGGGCGATAGAACCCGTGATCAAAATTAACTATCAACGGCTTGAGCTTAAACTTAGTCACCAAAGAGTAGGCCTGAAATGTGCTGTCCTTTCCTCCGCTGAAGGGAATGATACAATCGTAGAGCCCCTTGCCTCTATATTGCTCCAGGAAATCAAACAATTCCTTCTCTTTGGCTGCCCAATCAATAGTTGCTTTTTGTTCTATTTGTCTGCAAACAGAACATACGCCTTCTTTGTCAAAGGTTAGCATTTCGTGGGTTTCAAGCATCACGCATTTTGTACATCTATGCATTAAAGGATAAGAAGCGATACTAATATACTAATGCATACTAATCATACGAATATTGGTATCATTAGTATCAATTCGTATATTAGCATCGATTAGAGCTAGCCCTTTCGTCTCAATGCCATAAAAACATGGTCATAAACCTGGCCACTATAATTGACGGATTTGGGCGCCCTATGGGTTTCCTTAAATCCAACTTTTTCATACGCTCTGATAGCAGATTTATTCTGATCAAGCACGCCCAAATTCACTTCATCCAGCCCCAATTCACTGAAACAATAGTTAATCAGAAGTTTCGTGGCTTCTGGCATTAATCCTTTACCCCAATAATTTTTGTTGCCGATCATCATCGCTATCGTTGCCTTCTTGCCGGCTAAATCAATTGGTTCAAGTTTTATTGTACCGATATGCGTCCCGTTAGAGGTAGCCTCGCCGAGGTCCTTCGGACTCGCGACTTCGTCGCGAGCGAGACCTCTAACGGGATCCTTCAAAAATATCCCGAAAAATAGCGCGTCGTCTTGTTCATCTTTTTTGATGATATAATTTCTCAACTCATCAACGGTCGCACTTTTCGTAGCCAGAAACCGGTTTACTTCAGGGTCATTAAGCCAGCCAGCATATTCTTCTGTGGCATCATCAACTCCCAGCGTCCTTAGAAATATCCTTTCCCCAACAAATTTTAATTTTTTATTTTTAAAACTCATGCTAGCTCCTCTCTGTTTTTATCAACTGAATACTACCAAATAAAGCTGAAATGTCAATTAAAAAACCGCCTTAAAAAGACGGCTATAAATTTTCTTCTAAATACTTCTTTATATAAAATCTTGAGGTTTGTACTTTGAAAAATTCTTTAAGCTTATCTGCGTTAATTTTGTAATCTTGAATTTCTAGCTTATCTTGTACTGGCATTTCTTCAATTTTAAAATTGGCAATTGAGGTTAGATCTTGGAGTATAATACTGTCGGAACTGCAAATGTTTATTATCTCGCGCGTAATTCTTCTTTCAATTATACACTCTATTATTTCAGCCACGGTTTGCGTATGAATAAAGGTTAACCTGGACTTCCTACTTATAAAAAACGGTTTGCCGTGAGTCCAGTCATAAATTGGATTTTTCTTAAGGTTTGGTCCGACCAAACCGCCCAATCTCAAGATAATCCAGTTTGGACAATATCGCCTCACGATCAATTCTGAAAGATATTTATGGAACCCGTAAGGACTTAGCTTAGTAGGATCAATAGGAAAATCTTCGTCTGTTTTTTCCAAAAAAGACGGTTCTGGATAAACATCCACCGAACTGATGTGAACAAACACATCATATTTAAAATCAAAAACTAGATTGATCGTATGCTGGACATTTCTTTGAAAATCAACTCTGGGATTTTCATTAGCTTTTCCTTTGGAACCGCTACCGCTGGCATTAATTAGGTAATGCGCCCTGCTACCAATGTTTTTCTCATAATTGCCCCTGTTTATCCCAACATGTTCTAATGCCATCTTCTCAAAATGAGCGCATATTGCCGAACCGACAAAACCATTACTGCCGATCACGTGCATCATCGTTTTCCCTCCAGTTAAAACGGCTTTAATTTCGTCAGATCAATTAACAAAATTTCTGGCTATTTCCGCGGGAGGGTAAAGTATATCTTCCATTGTCGTATTCAAAGCCATGTTCTTGCAGAAAAGTCCGCAATTATCGGGTCTGACCCAGCTTTCTATTTCTTTATTTTTATCGCTGTTCCAAATTTCTTTGAGCGTCTGTTCGTTTATATTTCCAAGAATATAGTTATCATCACCCCTAGCATTCTTACAAAAACGCAACTCGCCTTTAGCCGTAATAACAGCTTGAAAAAAGTGCGCGTAGCAAGTCCTGGGGTAGTTAAGATTGTCCTGAACAACTGAAAAGCCGGCTCCCAATAACGCGATGCCTCTCTCTTTTAAAATTTCCCTTACGGTTTCCTGGGTTTTCTGGTTTTCGCTGCTATTCCAAAATGCTCCCCCGTCAGTGGAAAATTGATCCGGCGCCAATTGCAGGTAATTTATCTCCATATCTTTAAGGATACCAGCCATATTTTCCAAACTATGGAGATTCTTTTCCAAAACTAATACCCTGATGCCAATGACCAATTTAGTTCTCATTCTTTTTTTAATCTGGGAAAGCAACCTGATTTTTTCAATCACCATATCAAACTGGTCAACACCCTGAATATCTCTATAGCTGGCCCTATCTCCGCCTGCCATAGATATCCTAACCCAAGTAAGTAACTCGCTGAGCGATTGGACGTTTTTACTGTGAATCGCTGAGCCGTTTGTTATCAAGCCGAGATCAAACCCCATATCTTTGGCAAATCTTAATATATCCAAGAAATCTTTATGCAACATCGGTTCGCCACCGCCAGAAAAATTAAGACCCCTGGTTCCCAAGCCGTATGCTTCTTTCAATCTTTCTTTGATAACAGCTGTATTTAAAAATTCTGACGCGGATTGCACATGCTTATCAAGGTCATAACACCAAACACACTTGTGATTGCAGTTATTAGTCAGATCTATTTCCATAGTAACGGGAAAAGGACGTTCCCCTTGTTTGTATTTAACGATCTGCTCCGGGTGAAAAAATATCTTTTTGGTGAAATCAAAAGGATTGGAATGGTTCATATTCACCTATGTCTCCTAATTTTCAAGGTTCGCAACAAATTTTAACTCATTTTTAAAAAATGTCAAAAAACAATAAAAACCGCCTTTGGTGACGGTTAAATATTAAACTTTAAATTACTCGGATACCTTGGGCGCAAATGACCGAACCGCATTAACCCTCTCGGGCTTATTAAGAAATTCCCAGGCCTTGGTCTGAATAAACTCTAAAATCCATGGTTCAATTATGGTTTTCATTGATGGCCGCATCCAAGTCATATCAGCCAGTTCAAGACCCGGCAGCAACAAGTCATTCTGCATAACATATTCATATAACGCCGTACCAGGAAAGGGGGTGACCATCGTAAAATTTACGCAACTTGATCCAGCGTCTATGTGCCTTTTGGCGCACACCAGCGTCTGCATCAATTCTTCATAGGTTTCGTCCGGATAACCTATAAGATAACAGCTTGCCACATTAATACCCAAGGCTTCTGCTTTCTTAATCAATAAAGCAATCTCATATTTTTCATGACTAATCTTCCCGGAAGCCCACCTATCAATAATACGCTGGGAACCGGATTCAACGGGAAATAATAATTTGTTAAAACCTGCCGCCGCCATAGTCTCCAGCATTTCATCATCGGGAACTATTCGCCCACCTTGATTTTTGTGCAAATGTGACAAATTCACACCGTTAACATCGCCAAGTTTAAAACCGAATTTAATGAGCATTCTAAAAATACCTAACGCTCGCTTCTTTCTAGCAAGTAATGAATCGTCCTCAATAAAAACATACTCAACTCCAAGCTCCTTAAGACGCTCCATTTCTTTTTCTACACGCTCCTCGGATTTATATCTAAATTTACCTATGTAGCCGGTAATAGAATCCTTGCCCTCTCCAGAAATATGACAAAAATCACAAATATACACACAACCCCTGGATGTCATAGCCGGAGCATAAGCTGGCGGCGTATCAAATGAGAGTCCGCTATTATGGGGCCTATTAATTTCCCAATAGCGTTTAAGCTGGAGCATGTCCCATGCGGGCATTGGTAATTTGTCTAAATCTGGATCTATAAATCCAGGGGGATTAACTTGAATTCTTCCGGCGTGTCTAAAGGCAACACCCGGCAAAGCACCAAAATAACGCCCGCCCTCTCTTAAAATTTTACCAATTTCAACTATGGTCTGTTCGGCTTCTGAAATACAAATCAGATGGGCGCCGGCATCAAAAAATCTGGGCATCTGTGATCTCGCATTAATGCCGCCAAGTACAATTAATTTTTCTGGATAAGCTTGTGAGATTATCCTAACCAGCTCCTCTACCATTCTAGTTTGAGGAGTAAAGATTGAACTAATGCCAATAACGTCGTATTCGGCTGCCTCATTAATAATAGCTTCGGCTGACATACCAATTCTGACCCTTCCGTTCGAAAGCAAGGTGTGTTTAAAAAAGGTTTCGTCCAAACTGTACCTACTGTTTCCGATACAGCAATCTAAAACCTCTGCATAAAATCCTGCGTCTCTAAGCGCTCCCGCAATATACAAAAGCCCCAGAGACCCCTCGGGTTTGACTACGCCCAAATTAGCGTCAAATGACTGTGGTGGATAAAGTAAAAGAAACTTGGGTTCGTTTACAGTCTTAAGCAGATACACGCCTTTGCTCCTTTTTAAAGTACTCTTATGTTAATTACCCCGCACGGTAACATTTATTTTACACCTGGTCAAAACTATCTGCGATTTTATTTTGGGCGTATTTTAAAACTATTTCTCTCAGTATTTTGAAGTCCTCGTTATAGGCAGATAAGTTTGTACCCGCCAAGTCATCGGCTGTGCCCCCCCGCTTAACCGGCACAAAAATTCTGTAGACACGGCTTAAATTCTTATAAAGCCAGATCGGAGCGTCAGTATTCTTTAAAAAGTTGGCTGTATTTAAAACAAAGTGACGAAAATAATCAGGCTGTAAAACTTTTTTGAGATAAGAGCTGAGGCCTACTTTTACCAATATTTGCGCTCTTTCGAAATTTAGGCCCATTTTAACCGAAAGGTTTCTCGCTAAGCATTCTTTAAATTCAATACTTTCGGCCTCAAGTTTGCCCTCCCTAAAGTAGTCTCGTTTTGTCGGCCACTTTATATGTTGGCCTTGATATGGAGAGTCCTTGCGCCTTACTGAATACAAAATGTTTAAGTCTTTTATTTTACCCCTAATTGCCGCCAGCATTGAAATTAAAAGTTCACCAAATAATAAAATTTTTACCTCGGAATCAAGCGCACCCTTAACTTCTTCAAAAATACACTTCAAATCATATGTTCTGTGAACAGCATAAAGGGTGGGTTTAAAATTAAGAAATTGATCAGTTAACCTCTGCTCTGGACTGGCATCATCTACGGAATGGCTGCCATAAATCTGCCGCCAATATAATCCCCATTTTTTGCGATTTGGTCTTGTATTAAAAGAAATGTACGCGCCATGAGCCACAACAAAATCTGGATAACTCTTCAAAAAATCGCAGGTTTTTTTAAGTCCGCTGACCGTTACAAAATCATCATCGGCACAACACACGCAAAACTCTGTTTCAACATATTTTAACGCTCCGATGATTTTATCATAAAGCGTAGGTCTTCCATGAATCGGAATATGCAGAATACTTAAGTCAGCAAATTTATCAACGACTTTTTTGTTATTATCAAAATTATCAGCTGAACTTGAATCAGCAACTATAATTTTAAGATTTATATCTTTTTTAAACCGACTATAATACTCTAAAATCTGGGGTAAAAATAATATCCGATTGTGAATCGGAATAATAATTGTAATTTCTGGGATATTATCCATTTAATTTTGATAGTTACGCGCCGTAATTAGTTCCAAGGAAATTCATTTAGATGCTTCTTGTACCAGGCAATACTTTGGGCCATAGCTCTTTCTACGGGCATAAGGTTTTTGGGGGCAAATTTGAGGTGCTTTTTTAAATTATCCCAACCTTCTTTTGTAATCTCAACAACCGAGTCTTTTTCCTCGCCTGGCCTCATAGCCACACGGTTAACTTTTGACTTAGACTTGGTAAGTTTTATCACCATATCAACTAATTTATTTATCGTCATTCCGCCACCAACGCCGCCTTCGTATATAATATTATTGGGTATGCCATCGTAAAGAATAACTCTAGCTAAAATCTCGGCAAAATCTTTAGCATAAATTAGATCCATGATCTGATTGCCGCTGCCATAAACTGTTATATCTTTGCCCAAAAGAGCTGGTATGACAACATTGGGAAATATTTTTCTCACTGGCCGATGATTTTGACGCTCGCCGAATACATTCATTCCACGTAAAACCCTGATATCTGTTCCATGTTCTTTATTGTACATAAGCGCAAATCTCTCCGCTGTCGTCTTAGTAATAGAATATGGATTATTCATCCAATGATTGCCGACTGCAATTTGAAATCCCCTTTTTTTATGTTCCTTGAGCCCGTGAAAAACATTAATAGCTCCCATTATATTGACCTCTACCGGCGGCAATGGATTATGAACCGTTTCTGCCGTTCCGAGCAGTCCGCCGAGATTAACTGTAATATCGTGATGACCGACCGCCTCCAATACCGAATCGCGATCCTTGAGATCGCCGAGCATAAAAACAACTTTATTTTTCCAGCCATAGTCATTGAATTTTTTCTCATCATAGTAACGATCAAAAACTGTCACCTTATGGCCTTTGGCTAAAAGATTATCAACTAGATGCGACCCGATAAAACCCTGACCGCCAGTTATTAAAATTTTATTTTTTTTCATAATGATTGTTCTTCTAAGTAACCGCGAATACCTTGATCAAAGGAAATTCTTGGTTCCCAGTGTAATAGTTTTTTTGTTTTTTTAGTATCAGCGGTGCATCGTCTGATATCATGGGGCCTGGCATCTTGATGCTCAATGGGACAGTTGTAATATTTAGCGATTTCATTGACGGTAACAGGCTTCCCCGTACCTATGTTAAAAACCTCCCCGCCATAGAATTCTGAATTCATAGCCATAATTGTCGCCCTGACTATATCAAAAACGTGAACCATATCCCTGCTTTGCTTGCCATCGCCATAAATAAATATTTTATTTTTTGTTTTTTTATCTCTAGAAAATGCGGCTGCCACATTTGGGTAAGAACCGGTCTCTGAATGGCGCTTCGTGCCATATACGCCAAAATATCTTAACACCACAGATGGCAAACCATACAATTTGGTAAAAATATTTACGTAAATCTCCTGCATGCACTTCTGGGCACCATACATAGTCTGCGGATTATTTTGTGCGTCTTCAGAAATAGTCAAATGAGCAGGGTTGCCATAAACCATACAAGTAGATGCAAGAATAAATTTTTTAATCTGCTTATTTTTAACACAGGCACTCAATAAATTCAAGGTGCCATTAACATTGGCACTGTGACACTCAACCGGATGTTCATTACAATGTTGGATTCTGGGAATGGTAGCTAAGTGAAAAACATAACTGACATTTTTTAAAATTGGCCGCAACACCTTGGGCGCAGAAGCAGAACCGAGGTTAAGCTTGATAAACTTAGCTTTTTTATTAAGATTTTTGAGTTTCCCGGTGCTCAAATCATCTATTACTGTGACATCGTTGCCAAGTTTAATCAGTTCATCAACCAGATGGGAACCAATAAATCCCGCCCCTCCGGTTACCAATATTTTTTTATGCTTCATTGGGTTCCTTAAGATAGCCGGCCATACCTTTTTCAAAAGATATTTTTGGCTTCCACTTTAATAATTTCTTAGCTTTATTGATATCGGCCACATAGCATTTTGCATCACCTGGCCTTTGCGGAATATATTCAATGGGACAGTTAAAAAATCCAGCCGCTTCATTTATGGAAACTGTCGTTCCTGTTCCTATATTAAAAGTTTCGCCGTTTTTAAAACTTGACCTCATAGCGGTTAAATTAGCTTCCGCTACATCAAAAACATGAACCATGTCTCTTCTCTGGGTTCCGTCGCCGGTCACAAAAACCTTGCCGTGCAGTCTCTTTTGCTGACAAAAAGCAGCAAGAACATTCGGATAGGAACCAGACTCCGACTGTCTTTTTGTACCATAAACGTTAAAATATCTTAACATAACCGCCGGCAAACCATAAAGTTTAATATAGAGATTGACATATTGTTCTTGGATCAGCTTTTGTAACGCATATGGCGTACCGGGCAAATTTAGCAAAGCATTTTCAGAAATTGGCATTTTTTCTTGTAGGCCGTAGATAGAGCATGAAGAGGAGTGTATAAATTTTTTTATTTTATTTTTAACGCATGCGTCCAGTAAATTAAGTAACCCGTTTACATTGGCATGGTGGCATTCTATCGGATTTTCAACGCTATACTGCATCCTCGGAATGGCGGCCAAATGAAAAACATAGGTTACTCCCCTTAAAAGTTTACTTAAAATCTTAGGCGCATTATTGGCGGCCAAATGCAATCTAGTAAATTTGGCCTTTTTATTGATATTACCAAGTTTACCGGTGCTAAGGTCGTCAACGACGCGAACCGAATAGCCCAGCTCTATCAGCCGATCAACAATGTGTGAACCGATAAATCCGGCTCCACCGGTTACCAGTACTTTTTTTGATTTATTTCTATTTCTGTTAGGCATCGTTTTTCTTATTAGACATTATATAGACGATGGAAATAAGATTTGGGGTCTGCAAGTAGTTTATTGGGCTCCCCTTCCTCAACGATTTTACCTTCGTCAAGAACCAGAATTTTATCGGCATTCATGACGGTGGTCAAGCGGTGTGCAATAATAATTATGGTCATTTGACCCCGCAAACTAGAAATAGCTGTCTGTATCGCCGCTTCAGATTCATTATCCAAAGCGCTGGTGGCTTCGTCAAGTATCAGCACCTCTGGACTTAAGACCAATACACGGGCTAAAACTATACGCTGACGCTGACCCACCGAAAGCTGCAATCCTCTCTCACCAACCTCGGTTTTGAATTGTTTCGGCTGTTCTTTTATAAAATCGTAGATCTGGGCTCTCTTGGCCGCTTCTACGATTTGGCTGTCACTGACTTTTGAGTTATAAAATCTTATATTATTTTCAATGGAATCGTTTAACAAAAATATATCCTGCGAAACATAGCCGATATGCTTTCGCCAATCAGCAAGATCAATCTTGGCGATATCTTCGCCGTCAATAATAAGATGGCCACCCGTTGGTAAAAGCAAACGTAAAATTAAATCAGCCAGGGTGGTTTTGCCAGAACCCGAAGGTCCTATTAAACCGGCTGTTTCGCCTTTTTTAATTTTGAAGTTAAGCCCGTTTAGTACCGGCCTATCCGCATTATAATAGAAATCCACATCTTTGAATTCAATAGCTAATTTGAATGAAAAGGGCGCGCCGCTGGTATCTTTTTCTTTATATTTTCTTGCTTCATCCTGATAATCCAAAATACTCATCAGATGCGGAATCCCTTCGTTTATCAAACTCAAACGTATCTGAAAGGACTGCATAAAAGAAAACATCTTTTGAACCAAATATAATATGGCTATGAAAGAGGCGATATTGAAACCGGGGCTGCGATAAGAAAAAACGAAAATTGGCATAATAACAGCTAAAGTAATCGGCTCCAAAAAAACTCCCAAAATACTGTTATATTTATAAATACCCAGCCTGGTAACGCTAAGCTCGTCAAAATAAAACATGCTCTTGTTAAGAACCGCTTTTTCAACAGCCATAGTTTTGACGGTTTTAGCGCCAATAATATGCTGGCTAAGAAAATGGCTTGCATCTTTAAATACATCAACCCCCTTTTGCGAAAA
>JACOZZ010000021.1 GCA_016181055.1 Candidatus Yanofskyibacteriota bacterium | reverse complement strand
GCTATATCCCCGAACACCGGCGATAAGCTATCGGCGGCAAATTTAATGCCATTGGGCCTTTCCATTTTTATTAATATAACAAATCTCGGCGCATAGGCCGGAGCAAATCCGACAAAATCATGGATAAATTGGTCATTACCCAGGTAACCACCACCGCTGGTATCAGGAATCTGCGCCGTACCGGTTTTACCGGCTACATCATAACCCTTAATACGCGCTTTATCAAAGCCCTTGTCTACGACATCCACCAGCATTGATTTAAGCTGGGTAGAAGTTTTTTCTGTTATCGGAGCGCCTAAAACTTTCGGTTCGGTTTTGATGGCCGTTCCGTCAGGACGTATTATTTCCTTAACAACGAACGGGCGCATCAATTTCCCGCCATTAGCAATCGCCGAATATGCATTTACCAGCTGCAAGGGTGAGACCGCGACGCCCTGACCGAATGAAGCGGTAAGAAAGTTTATTTTTCGTCCGCTGTAAAGATTGGAAATGTTACCCGAGGCTTCGCCGCCTAAATCCACGCCGGTTTTCTGTCCAAAACCAAACCCTACAACATAATTTAAAAATGTGTCATCGCCGGTTTTTTCTTGGGCAAAAATAGCACCGGTATTCAGTGAATGCTCAAGAACCTGCCGCATCGTCTGTATTCCATTGGCCTTCTCATTGAAATTACGTATAGTATATCCGCCGATTTTTACTTCTCCGGTGTCATCGTAAATCGTATCGGGCGTTACCGCGCCGCTATCCACCGCGGCAGACATGGTTATCGGCTTAAATGAGGAGCCTGGTTCAAAAACCTCTTGTACGTTGGGATTTATAAAATCGCTTAATTCATAAGCTGAATAATTATTCGGGTCAAAACTAGGTGAGGAAGAGACGGCTAATATTGCTCCTGTATTTGGCTCTTCAATTATAATAGAGCCCCTGGGCGCGTTCCATTTCTTTAAAACCGCGTTCAGCGTAAGGTCAGCCATTGACTGGATGTTATGGTCAATCGTTAAGACAACATCATTTCCGCCTGTGTTCTTATCAGCAGACGCATCATTTTCTATATCCCCGCGATTTTCCCAAAATTTCAAAAATTTTAAAATATCAGAGTATGTTTTATTGCCAAATAATTCTTGCGTTCTAGACTCGCCACTCAAAACATCATCATATGAAAATTCTATGCCGTACTGGCCAACTCGCTGATTGCCGTTGAACCCCACAAACCCCAAAACATGCGCCGCCGAGAGTCCTTGAGCATAATAACGGTTCACCTCTGTAGCTACGGTTAAACCGCTTATCTTCAGAGCTCCGATATGTTCGGCTTGTAATTTGCTCAGATTGCGGGCGATGACCAGATAGGCCTTGTCCCTTTGCGACAATAAAAGCTCCAGTGAAGCCGGGTCTTTATTTAAGAGCGGAGAGATTTTTTCAGCGGCTTCTCGAGCTGAATTAATCGCCGTATTGTCTGAGTAAAGATAGAAAGAAGTCTTGTTTGCGGCAGCCAATTTTTTCTCACCGGTTGCGAGATCGGAAAAATAGATACTGCCGCGTCCGGCCAGCAGGGCTGACGGATTATTGTACTGACCTTCGGCTGATTTTACGTACGCACGGTGCTGAATAACGGTTAAATTAAAAAGCCTATAAATTATTAGGCCTGTTAGTAGAAATAATATGATTACGAATAAATTTATACGTGCTCCATTATCGGTTTCCTTGGCTGCCATGGATAAAAAAACAACTATTAATGAATGCCAATACGTTAATAATTATGTTAGCAGTTTAGGGAAGAATGGCGAAGCCGTCTTTTTCTAAGATGGAGTCTATGTCTTTGGCTTCCACTAAGCCGTAATTTTGGGCAAAACTAAGCAGCGCCCTAAGATCTTCGCCTCTGCCGCCATACTGGTTCTCAGCGGCAAGCCTGGCATTTAATTGATTAAGTTCTGATTTGCGTAGATTCAAAGCATATCTCCGTGCAACCATCAGATTGGACGTAAAAACATATACCATAATGACAATCATCGCCGCTAACATCAAAAATAAATTCAACTTAAAAACCGAGGTATGATGGCCTAGTTTTACAGAAGCGGCCGCTTGGTGCCTATTATTTAATGCTCCGACATAAACCGTCATTTATTTATCCAAGCCGAGATATTCTCTCTCGGCTACTCTTAACTTCGCGCTCCTGGCTCTGGGGTTTTGTACAACTTCCGCAAGCCCCGCACCGATTGGTTTTTTGGTAATTATTTTTATGACCCCCTCTTTGGCTTTTACTCTGAAAAAATTCTTAGTTATGCGGTCTTCCAAAGAATGAAATGATATAACCGCTATCCTGCCGCCAGCTTTCAAAATCTCCACTCCCTGCTCAAGTCCGGATTTTAAATTTTCCAGCTCATCGTTTACCGCTATTCGTATGGCCTGAAACGTTCTGGTTGCAAAATGAATTCTGCTCCTCCGATACCAAAATGGCACTGAATTTTTAATTATTTCCACCAGTTCAAATGTAGTTTTGACCGGTTTTTCCCTTCTGGCCTTAACGATGCG
Organism: Candidatus Yanofskyibacteriota bacterium; assembly: GCA_016181055.1. Taxonomy (GTDB): domain Bacteria; phylum Patescibacteriota; class Minisyncoccia; order 2-02-FULL-40-12; family IGHO2-01-FULL-4-A; genus 2-01-FULL-44-17. The sequence continues at coordinate 1,821 of JACOZZ010000021.1, read as the reverse complement.
TGCGGCGATTGATTTGGCAAACCTCTCCTCTCCGTATTCTTTCAATATCCTTACCAATTCATCATAAGAGTATTTATTTATGACCTCCTCCGCTGTCAGCTGTTTCTTATTCACAGCTAACTGGCCATATGCGAATCTCATGTCCAATCTTTCATCGCGCTGAAAGGAGAATCCCCTCCCCGCTTCTTCCATGTGCCAGCTGGACATGCCCAGATCAAACAAAATTCCGTCAATTCCTGCAAAATCATTTTCCTCAGCTATCTTTTTTAAATTTACGTAACTGTCATTTATTAAAATTGCATTGTTTTTAAATTTTGAATCTTGGATCTTAAATTTTAACCTTGTTATCAGCTCGCCATCCAGATCTATGCCCAGAAGCGTGCCGCCCGGAAGTATCCGCTCAAGCACAGCTTCGGCATGCCCGCCTCCGTCAACCGTTGCATCAATAAACTTCTGACCCGGTTTGGGAGCAAGATATTCTACAACCTCTTTTAGAAGAACCGGGGTATGCATTATATTATTCCTAATTCCCCCAGCTTCTCCGCTATTCTATCGCTATTCTTTTCAAGATTTGCTTTGTAGCTGGACCAGCGCGCTCCGTCCCAAATTTCTAATTTATTAAAAAGACCGGCTATCACAACTTCTTTTTTTAAGGCGGCATAATCTTTTAAAAAATCGGGAACCAATATTCTGCCAAGCTGGTCAAACTCTACTTCTAAAGCGCCGGCTAAAAGTAATCTTGCAAAACCCCTTGAATCTTGCTGGCCGAAGGGCAATCTGCCAAGTTTTTCGGCCAATTGCTCCCATTCTCTTAGAGGAAAAACAAATAAACAGCCATCCAACCCTCTCGTCAGCATCGCTTTATCGCCAAGCTCTTTTCTAAACTTAACTGGAATAGCAAGCCGTTTTTTGGAGTCAATTGTGTGTTTATATTCTCCGATAAACATGCCTCGTTATTATCACGACATAATGCCAATTTACCCGGTCCTACCGTTTGATTGAACGGTTCGGGAGGAATATATACATGCGCCGCGAATAAATTAATAAAATAAAAATAGCTGAAAGTTGATTTAATCGGCTCTCGGTAGGAAATTTCAAGCAATTCTTTATTCATAATTATCAACCTTTTTGACCAGTTACTAACACTATTATCCACTTTCTTACACTTCATACTCATTATATACCACCTAATTCCAGTACTGCAATACTGCGCAATGTGCATAACTTATGCGTCAATATAATGTTTGCCATAACCATTAAAAAATCGGCTATTTAGCCGATTTTTTGCATCTTTTCCAAAATTCAATTTATAAAGCCAAAATTAATATGTACAAGTTATCAACATTCCGTTATTTTGGTGCGCCCTGTAGGATTCGGACCTACGGCCTTTCGAATGTGAATCGAACGCTCTACCGCTGAGCTAAGGGCGCATATTTGTAACGGATGGAGGGACGGCGCGCTACCCGTTTATATTCCCAGCCGATTTATGAGTTTCTCATGCGGACCGTCCAAAAGCACGCGGATAAAGCGGTCAAACATGGCAAGACGGTATTGGAACTCCTCTTTGTCTAAAATAACGAATTTAATTTCTTTGCCAACTTCCGCCTCAATGGCTTTCAGAAACGAGCGCAGTTTTCTTTTATCCAAATCATCCCCTACTATTAAAAGGTCCGGAACATAAGGGTCGGAATTCTCCTTATTCATAAAAACGCCGGCAATGACCGCCAGCTTTACTTTGCCGAGTTTATTTATTTTCTCAATCGTAGAATCCTTTTCCGCAGGTAGTGATTTTAGAATGAGGTCGCGTAATTCAAAAAAGGA
>JACOZZ010000020.1 GCA_016181055.1 Candidatus Yanofskyibacteriota bacterium | reverse complement strand
AAAGAAAGTATCAGGACTTGCTCGTGAACTTGGGGAGGCTATCAAATACATCAAGGGGGGGTTTTCGGATGACAAAAAAGACAAATAAACTACTTAACCCGTGAAGTACAGTAGTACAGTAGTACAGTAGTACAGTAGTATTAAGTAGTAGAAAATACTATGTTTGGATTAGGACCCAGAGAAATAATCATTTTGGCGGCTATACTCGTTTTGCTTTTTGGTTCAAAGAAGATCCCGGAACTTGCGCGAAGTATCGGTCAGGCTGGAAGGGAGCTCAGGAAGGCCTTTTCAGACGAAAAAGACAAGACAGAAAAATAAAATCGCGTAGGTTTCTGCGTGGCCAGAATATAATATGAAGAGTTGGAAACGTATTACTTTAGTAATCTTTGTTTTGATTGGAGGCACTACGTCTTTTGGTTATTGGGTTATAAATCAATTTGATCTCGTGCTTGATAATTTAAGCGCTTCATATTTTGCAAATATAAATTCAGTTTACCCCATTAGAGGCAACGCCTCTAATGGGGTTTATCCGTCTTTTGAACAAAATACAGAATTAGCTTCTACTTCTCCGGAAACATTAGTGGCACTCGCCACTTCGACAAGCTCGACAAGCTCACCGCAAGTAGGCTCCCCTCAACAAAGTTCGGGGCAAGCAGGGCAGGCCACACCTACTGACCCAAAACTATCTTTGACCTTTCCCCAAAAAGATACTGGGGTTTATATTGGCTGTACTTACCCAATTTCTTGGCAGTCATCTACGATGATAAGTTCATTAGAAGCTGCGCTCATTGATGCCGGTGCCAGAGAGGCCGTTGAGCCGAAAAGAAGCGGTTTAGCAAAAGAAAATACGATAGAAAAAGAATCACAAAATCTAAATTGGAAAGTAGGTTTTTCTGTTTGGCCGGGAGCATACTACATCAAAGTATCAAAGATAGATGGCGTTGAAGCAGAATTCAGAAGCAAAGTCTTTGAAATAAAAAAAATGCCGGAAGGAGTTGAGTGTGGATAATAATCGGGCGAGAAGCCCGATTTGATGTTAGAATTATTACATGAAGAAGGAGGGGAGAGCGCAGAAAATATTTTTATTTTTCGGTTTTTTTATTTTTCTGCTTTTTGGCGCCAGAGCGGCAAATGCTGCGACTCTTTATTTCAGCCCATCGTCTGGCAATTTTACCGTAGGAAATGTTTTTACGGTTAATGTTCTAGTTAATACGGAGAACGCGGATATAAACAACGCAGAAGCTACTGTAAATTTTCCCAGCGGTCTTTTAGAGGTAATTTCAATTAGTAAGTCGGGGTCAATATTCTCTTTGTGGGTTGAAGAGCCGACCTTTTCCAATAGTGCCGGCACCTTGTCCTTAAATGGCGGATTGCCAACCCCGGGATTTAAGGGCGTCAGCGGTAAGGTTATCGGCGCGGTTTTTAGAGTTAAAAAAGCCGGTTTGGCATCCTTGGTTTTCTCTTCCACGGCAGTCCGCGCAAATGATGGCTACGGAACTGATGTTTTTAGAACCGGCACCCAAGCCCGGTTTAATTTAATTTCCGCGGAATCATTGCCATCTCCAAAGAAAGAAATACCCCCGGAAAAGGTTGCAGAAGATCTGCAAATTTCTTCGTCCACTCACCCCGATCAGGACAAATGGTATTCCAACAATGACCCCGTTTTTCAATTCAAAATACCTTCCGATGCCAGGGAGCTGAATTTGGTTTTAAGCAGGAACGAAAAATCAACGCCCCTGATTAGGTACGTGCCGCCTATTTCCGAAAAAATACTGGAAGACCTGGAAGAAGGGGTTTGGTATTTACACGCTAACTATCGGAGTAGCTCAGGATTAAGCCAGACTATAACATATAAATTCCAGATTGATACCGGTTTGCCGGAAAATCTTGAAGTAATACGAGCAGACCCTCAAGACACAACTAATCCTAACCCCAAATTTGATCTTCGCGCCATTGATAGTTTGTCAGGTATTGATCACTATGAAGCCAAAATTGACAATGGCGAATGGGTGAAGCTTTCTATTGACGATTCCGGCTACTATCCTTTGCCGTCCCAAACTCCCGGCAGAAAACAACTTATCGTAAGAGCATATGATCAGGCCGATAATTATATTGAATCACTTGTCCAGGAGTTACAAATTGAAGCAATCATTTTGCCGGCAAAACCAGCTTGGTATGTTGGTTTTGAACCAGTACTTGAAATGTTGGCCAAAGGATTTGACGCAATAATTAACTTCATAACTGCCCATCTGATATTATTAGTTGCTTTGCTGGCCCTTGGCGCCATTCTTGGTCAGCTTATCGCTAGAGGTATTCCATATTTCGCCGAAGAAATTAAGAAACTCCAATTTATCGCTTCCGAATACCGAACTTCTAAGAAACTGAAAAAACTGGGCTCAAAGACAAAACTGGAACTTAAAATTTTGGAAGAAGACATTAAAAAAGAATTAGAGCTTTTGAACAAGATTGCTGCCCACAGGTCTTTGCATCCGGATGAGCAGTATTTAAGAGACAAGCTCAAAAAATATTATAGCACCCTCAGAAAGTTATAAGACTCTTGATTTTGTGACTAAATTCTTCTTTAATTTAGTGAATTTTGTTAGAAATGAATGGCTTTTAGTTTCCTCTATTTTGATTATTGCGCTTATTTTTGCCGTGACAAAAAAGGAGATTCTAGCTACCGGGCATGAAGTTAAGGCGTATTTAATTAAAAAATATCGCAAGAATAAAAAATCAAACAAGAAGAGCAAAACTGCTTGGACTCACAACTGGACCCACAAAAATGAGATAATTGTAATACTGATAAGCATTTTGGTGTTTGTGATGATTTTGCCATTCTCAAACTGGCTTTTAAATTCGTGGTACACTTCTTCAACCTATAGGCAGGTAGCTCAATTTAGGACTGTATTTTCGCAAGAGTTAAATTACATTACCGAACAAAGAGAACAAATCTTATCATCCAAGGTTCTTAACGATGCCCTGAAGTCTGGTGATCCATCACAGCTTCTTACTATTGTGCAAGCCGAAGCAAAAGAGAGGGGGCTGGATTTTATTACCGTAACGGATAAAGACGGATTTGTGCTCGTTCGTTCACATTTGCCGGACCAGCGGGGAGATAATGTTTTTCAGACCACCATCCAAGGAAGGCGGGTGGCTAAAGGCGAAACGCTTACAGAGATCGTCCGCGGAGTCAAAAACCCGCTGACCTCAATAAGCGACTCCCTTATTTTAGAGGATGACAAAGTTATCGGTTCTATTGTTCTGGGGCATATATTTAACAATTCTTACGCTGCCCGATTCCGTAACGGTTATTTGGAGCGCGGTTTGCATATTGTTTTCTATACCCCAGAGGATGGTTTAATCAGCACAAGCTTAAAGGATAAGGATACTATTTTTCTACTAAATAGCTTTTTCTCGGTAGGTTCCGACCTAATTGCCAATCAAGTTCCTAAACTTGCGAAAGAACTTAAAATAAACGGGGAATATTTCATTGTCAGCAATATCGTATTTCCGGGAATTGAGGGAAGTCCCGGCGGAGCAATCATTCTTTTCCCGACCAGCCATAATTTTTATAGCATTGTTTTGGCTGGTTTTATGACGCTTATTTTTCTTACGATTTTCATATATTTGGCTTTTTTCCTGAGGGTTTTCCACCATAGGCATCGGATTACAATTATTTTAACTATAACCTTAGTTTTGCTTTCAGTGATGTACTTGATCAGTTACAGCAAACTAGACCGCGCTTCTGTAAAATTAGAAAGAGCCCCGTATCTTATCTATAATTCTACGATGAAATTTGAACCCGAATCGGATGTTATCAATCAATTTGTTGAACAAAAAATAGCCATAAAAGTGCTTACCGGCGGAGAAACCATCAATGCCGTGAGCGCGGTAATAAAATACGACCCGAGCATGTTTGAAATAGTTGATATTTTGACAGCCAATTCTTTATGCGATCCCGGACTTTTTTTGGAAAAAGACATCAACAAAAGTGCGGGTACGGTAACAATTGTTTGCGGCGTTCCTAATCCCGGATTTTCCGAACCGTCCGGTACGCTAGCCGAGCTTGTAGTGCAGCCGTTAATCGTGGGCGGAGCTTCGCTTAAATTTGCCGAAGGAACGCAAGTTCTTGCCAATGACGGTTTGGGGACCAATGTACTTAGGGCGGCAAGTGACGCTTTTTTCAGTATTTCCAGACAAGGATTAACCAATGTGAACGTTAATGAAATAATACCCATATTTTCACCTAGCCATTCCAACAGTAATCGCTGGTATCATAAAAAAGATATTCAACTGGCATGGCCATTGCTGAAGGGCGGCGTTTATCATTATGCGTTAAATCAAACCCCGGATTTTATTCCAGGCAGGGCCGTTTCAATCGCAGACAATTTTCTC
>JACOZZ010000015.1 GCA_016181055.1 Candidatus Yanofskyibacteriota bacterium | reverse complement strand
TTTCCGTCTAAGGAGAAAGCAGCGGAAATGATGGGGGCTGGAGAGCAGTTAGTTTTTTATCTTGGGATTGATCCGACAGGACCAAGTATTCATTTAGGGCATACGATTCCGCTATTAGCGCTCAAACAACTAGCCAAATTGGGACATAAAATAATCATTCTAATCGGAGATTTTACGGCGATGATCGGGGATCCTACCGACAAAGAAGCTGCGCGAAAGCCGTTGAGCGAAAAAGAGGTTAAAGAGAATATGAAGATATATCTAAATCAAATATATAAAATTTTGCCCAAAAATTCATTTGAAGTGAAATATAATTCAAAATGGTATAACAAAATGCTTTACAAAGATTGGCTGAAAGTGGCAATGAAATTTACCCAGCAGCAGATGATTGCTAGAGACATGTTCCAGGAGCGTCTTAAAAAAGAAAAACCAATTGGAATGCACGAGTTCGATTATCCGATGATGCAGGGTTATGACTCTGTAGCTATGGAGGTTGATGGTGAAGTCGGCGGCAATGATCAGACATTTAATATGCTAGTAGGCAGAGATTTAGTAAAAGAATATCTAGGCAAAGAGAAGCTTGTATTCGCGACAAAATTATTAGTTGATGCGGTTACAGGTAAGAAAATTAGTAAAACAGAAGGCGGATTTATAGCCGTGAGTGATTTGCCGGAAGATGTTTTTGGTAAAACAATGAAATCTATTCCAGACGAAATGATTAAAATTGTCTTTGAACTTTGCACCGAGAAATCGCAGGATTGGATTAACGCACAGTATGAAGAAGTAAAAAATGGCGGAAATCCCAAAAACTTCAAAGAAGAGCTCGCGTATGAGTTGGTACGAATGTATTATGGTGAGAAGGCGGCGGAAAAAGCGAAAGAAAATTTTGAGAAAGTTTTTTCGGAAGGGCAGCTGCCGGAGGAGATGCAGGAGTTTAAGTTTACCGGAAAAATTATTGAATTATTGCACGTATCAGGATTAGCCAGTTCAATGGGGGAGGCCAAGCGGCTGATTGACCAGCATGCCGTAAATATAAACGGGCATGCCATAACCGATTGGGAGCATGACGTAAAATCGGGGGATGTAATAAAGGTAGGTCCTAGGAGATTTCTAAAAATCAAATAAAAAAACCGCCGAGCTTAGCTCGGCGGTTTTTTATTACATCGTAACTTCCTCTTCTTTTTCTTCTTCTTCTGTCGTTTCCTCGGCAGTTACGCCGGGGGTTTCGTCTTTATCTACGCCTAATTCATCGGCGTCGATAAGACTATATTTGATGTCTTCCATAACGACCCTCCAGATTCTGCTTGTGTTCGTTGGTTACCGTAAGGTTGCCCGCGAAAACATAAGGAAAATCAGGATTAAAGTTAGCAATTCAATATACTACACTATTGGCACAGCAGATTGCAATAGCAAGAGCGTCAGCGGCATCATCCGGCTTGGGAACGGTCTTCAAGTTCAGTATCAGTTTTACCATATTTTGTACCTGTATCTTTTCAGCTCGTCCATAGCTGGCAACTGCTTGCTTTACTTGCAAAGGAGTAAACTCGGCTATTTCTATGCCATTTTTAGCGGCAGTCAACATCAGTACGCCCCTGATCTCACTTACCTTGATCACGGTCTTGGCATTTTTAAAGAAAAACAGACTCTCAAGGGCAAGCTTATCCGGTTTGTATTTTTTTATTAATTTATCAAAAAAATCGTAAACTGTTTTAACGCGATCGGCATTTCTGATATTTACTCCTGTTTTTAAATCGCCAAAATCAACAGCCTTGTAATTTTTGCCGTCTACATCAACTACGCCGTAACCGATTAAGGAAGTGCCGGGGTCTATTCCTAAAATTCTCAAACTCGTATCTAGAATCTAGCATCTAGAAGCTAGAATTATTCTAGATTCTAATTTCTAGATTCTAACTTTTTTATTTCAAGTTAGTGTACACATTCTCCACATCCTCATTATTATCCAATTCTTCAAGAAGCTTATCTAACTTTTGCTGAATCTCCAGCGCGGCTTCAATGGGGGTATGAGGATTCCACTTTTGATCAAACATCCAATTTAAAGAATTTTCCGGAACCATTTTCACTTCATGCTCGGCGAGGATGTGTTTAATTTCATTAATAGTGCGATTTTTATTGTCGGTGATGCCTTCAATAATTATAGCGACACCGCCTGCTCCCATAGCTTGAATTACAAACTCATTTAGCGCGGCTGCATCCTTTTCCGATGCCCTTTTGACTGCCCGCTCAATATTTTCCTTGGGCATATTTTCAGCCCTTGCTTCGTCAATGACCGACTGTAACTTATAGTTGGCCGATGGATCAGCGCCCTCTCGCGCCGCGATTGATATTTTTTTTGCCAGCTTGCTAAAAAGCTGACCTTTTTTCTGGTCGCTTATACCTTTTTTATGTTTGATTTGGCTCCATTTGGAATGCCCGGACATAAGAATAGTATACAGAAGCTAGAAGCTAGAAGCTAGAATAGAAGTTAGAAGCTAGAGTTAGATATCAGGGGGGTTATCTCACAGTAATTTCCATTTGCAATGATTTTGAGAAGCTCTGTTCATTTTTGGAGCAAGTTAAATCTATATTTGCTGTTCCCGGTGTCGTGTTCCAATTTATTTTCCATGACCAAGTTATAGTTCCGGAATTGTCGGCAAGTTTGGTTTCAAGCCCCTTGGCGGTTGATTGACTGCCGCTTGGCAATGTAACTTTTATAGCGCACTGGGCTTCTGGCACAGTTTTTATATCAAGCTGAGCGGTGGAGTTTTGCTCAACGGGAGAAGTTAGAAAAGCTATAGTTATTTGGTCGTTTTGTTGCGTAGGTTGCGGTGTTGGTGTCGGAGTGGGTGTTGGTGTGGACTCAGCAGAGGGCATAACGGTTGGCGTAGGGGTCGGTGTTGGTAGGGGGGTTAATGGAGCCGGCGATGGAGTGGCAATTGATGTTGCCGTAAAAGATGGAACTGGCGATGGAGTCGGGTTTTTAGTGCTGGTTTTGCTGGAGTTGTTTGCTGGTTTAGGAGCTGGAGTTTTAATCTGGGGCTGATTTGCCAGCTCTGTAGGCAGAGCAGTACCACGTGATATAGCTAAGCTCGGGGTTAATCCTTGAACAATTTGGGCATAATCTTTTTCCTCCGGTGCGGTTTTATAATTTTCAAATAAAAACAACCCGCCAACCGTTATCCCAAAAGTTATAGCTGCAACCAGTAATCGCATGCCGGTACTATAGCAACCGATATAAACTTTGCAACTATATCAAACTCTTCTGGGAGTCCTGTTTTTGCAGGCCAAGATGCTTGGCGGCGAGGTCGGTGAGCATGCGCCCGCGGGAGGTGCGGGCAAGGAAACCGATCTGCATGAGGTAGGGCTCATAGACGTCCTCAATCGTATCTTCTTCCTCGGCAATGGCGGCAGCTATCGATTTGAGTCCAGCCGGTCCGCCATTGAAATTTTTGGATATAAGCGTGAGTATCTTGCAATCCGTGGCATCAAGACCAATTTCATCAATACCAAGCAGATCCAACGCCTTGATGGCAAATGTGCCGGTAAGAACAGAGGAATTTTGGACTTGAGTATAATCGCGGACGCGCTTCAGCAGCCGATTGGCAATGCGCGGAGTAAAGCGCGATGCCGCGGCAATTTTGCTAATTGCGTCTTTGTCGGCTTCAATTTTAAGCAATTTAGCCGAACGGCGAAGTATTTTTTCTATTTCATCCTTGTTATAAAAATCCAGCTTATAATGTGCTCCGAAACGTGAACGAAACGGATTAGAAAGCAAAGATATGCGTGTAGTGGCGGCAATCAGTGTAAAGCGGGGGAGTTTGACCTGTAATGTTTTAGCTGAAGTTCCCTTGCCGATGATAATGTCCAGGCAGTAATTTTCCATTGCCGGGTAGAGCGTTTCCTCCACGGTTTTGTTAAGTCGGTGCACCTCATCAATAAACAAAAAATCGCCGTCTGACAGGCCGGTAAGTATTGAACCGATGTCGCCGGCCTTCTCCAACGCCGCGCCGGATGTAATCCGAATGCCGGCTCCGAACTCTTTTGCAACAAGATAAGCGAGTGTAGTTTTACCTAACCCTGATGGGCCGTGAATTAATATATGTTCAAGCGATTCTTTGCGTTTTTTTGCTGCGCCAATTAATATCGCCAAATTTTCTTTAATGTTTTCTTGGCCGACATATTCGTCAAATCGCGACGGCCTCAAGGCCAAATCCAAAACCTGGTCATCCTGGTCCTGGGGGGCAGTTAGTTTTTTGGACTTGACAGCATCCATTTTTACATATAGAATAGGAACATATGCTCCTAAATAAGGAGCTTTCGCTAGCTGATAGCAATTAGTCTAGGCCTCTGTAACCTGTGAGCATTTTCGCAGATGGTTAATTTGGTTCCGACTGGGTTATACCTCGGTATTGCTCTACCCCGGGTTTCCTTAAGTCTGGGTTATTGCCTACAGATTACAGAGTCCAATTATGTTTTGAGGTTCTACTCGCCGATGACTCTCAATACTTCTTCAATTGATGTCGTACCGTCCAGCACCTTCAATAAGCCGTCTTGTAGCAGAGTGATCATGCCTTTTTTTTCGGCTAATTCCTGCACTTCAGAAATCGCCGGTGATTTCAAAATAAGTTTTTCCATTTCGCCGTCTATCTCAAATATCTCGTAAATACCTACGCGTCCTTTATAGCCGGTATTATTGCATTCGCGGCACTGCTGGGGGTAATAAATTTCAAGCGATTCGTTCAATTCCGGTATTTTAATATTTTTTGGCAAAGCAGAGAGGTATTTTTTAAGCAGTTCCAAATCCTCGCTGCTAATTTTTTGTTTATTCCTGCATTTTTGACAAAGCCGCCTGACTAATCTTTGAGCCATTGCCGCATTCAATGCCGGAGCGATAGTAATGGGCCGAATTCCAAAGTCTATAAGCCGGGGAATCGTACCAGCGGCATCGTTGGTATGAAGCGTTGAAAATACCAGATGCCCCGTAAGTGCCGCCTGCATGGCGATTTCGGCAGTTTCAACATCTCTGATCTCGCCTACCAATATTACATCCGGGTCTTGCCGGACAATTGATCGAAGGCCGCCGGCAAAAGTATAGCCGGCTTTCGGCTCAACCTGCGTTTGCGAGATGCCTTCTACGTGGTATTCAATGGGGTCTTCTATGGTAATTATTTTTACATCCGGCTTGTTGATATGCTTTATAAAAGCATAAAGGGTTGTCGTTTTACCGGAACCAGTCGGGCCGGTGGTAAGAATAGCCCCGGTGGTTTTATCCAAAAGTTTTTTAATTTGTTCAAGCAGGTCTTCTCTCATGCCTAAGTCCTCAATCTGTTGCTTAATGGTTGAAGGGTCCAATATACGCATGACGATATTTTCACCATAGTTACCCGGCAAAACCGAAACCCTTACCTCTATATCCTCTTCCCCTCTCCTTATAGTGAAACGTCCGTCTTGCGGCGAATCGTGGATATTAATTTTCAGGCCGGAAAGCAATTTAATACGCGAAAGTATGCTGGGATAGCCGGCCGGTGAAAAATTAACGACATCATTCAATACGCCGTCCAGTCGGTAACGCAGACGTATTACTTTTTCCTCTGGTTCAAAATGTATGTCCGAAGCGCCGATCTTCAGGGCGCCGGCTATTAGCATATCAAGGACTTTGGTTATCGGCAGCGACGTAAGCCGTTCTTTTAGGTCGGCTATGTCTTTGATCTGTTTTTCTATGTCAGATAACTCCCCCTCTTTGAGAGTGACCACTCCGCGTGTTTCTTCCACGCGCGTTTTTTTCTCTCGGTATCTTTGCCAAGCGGTTTCAAGGCTCAATGGCGAAGCTATCGCCAAATTGTATGTGTAGCTCTTTTTTAATTTGTTTAAAATTAACTGTGTTTGAGGGTCTAGGGGATCGGCAACGGCGATTTTCAGGTTTTGTCCGGTTTTTGATATGACCGCAAGCCGGCCGTTCCGGGCATCTTTTTCATCTATGGTTAAAACTGCATTAGAATCTATCGGGAATACTTTGAGGTTGATATACGGCAAGCCGGTTTTTTGAGCCATGGCCTTAGCTTCTTCCTCGGTCTTTTGAACCTGAATTCCCGAAAGTTTTTCTTCCAGTTCTTTTTCTAAATCTTGTTTTGGTAATACTTGCGCCATTAATTTATTTTAACACCTTTAAGTTATTTTGTTTTCAACACTGGGTAAATCTTGGTTTAGCACACCACAAATTCCGGGCAATAGCTGAAAGTGGGGATAAGTTGTGGACACCTTGCCCCAAAGCCATCTGTCGTGACATAATGACAGCAACAACATGTTTGAACGATTTTTCCACAGTCCGAAAAACCCGGAAGAGGGTGAACGGTTAATACAAAAAGTGGTTGGGCAAGAATTATCGCTGGGAATTAATGCCCCTATGTTATGGCGCGCTTTTAAAGCGGCACAAAAGGAGAACAAAACGAGAAATTTGGGAATGACCAATAATCAACTTTTGAATATCACAAAAGATATGGCGATCGGACTAAGTGGTGAAATTGAAGACAGCATGTATGGAGGTCTAGAGCAGACGATTGCGAATATCAATAAAGAGATAGAAAAGCTACGCGATGAATTAACCGATGAAGAACGAGGAAATTAACCATACACGAAACTATTGACCAGCAAACTGGTATTTGCTATAATGTAATTTAAGGTTGATATTGACTTACTGGTGTCCGCAAGAAAGGCGGGCATTTTCATTAGTCATTACCATTTTTCAGATGCTAGACACCAAACAATTCATCTCGGCGATAAAACAGATTGCCGAGGAAAAGGGGATACCCGAAGATAAGGTCGTAGAAACGATTGAGGCCGCCATCGCAGCCGCCTATAAAAGGGACTATGGCGAGAAGGGGCAGATCATCAAAGCTAAGCTAAACCAGGAGACTGGCGATGTTAAGGTTACTCAAATAAAGTATGTGGTTGAGGGCGTGGATGAGGAGGGAAACGTGATCGGCGAAGTGCCGGACAGATTGCCGATAGCCGAAGAGCAATCGGTTAGAGCAGTTGAACCCAAAGAAGAAGCTGCCAGCGGTAAAAAAGCAGAAGCCAGAGATGCGGGAGAAACGGGAGAAGGTGAAGAGGACGGTAAAATTAAATTTAATTCGGAAAAATATTTAACCCTTGAAGAAGCAAAAAAAATCAATAAAAAGCTAAAAGTCGGCGACGAGGTGCTCATAGAGCGTGAATCCAAAACAGAGTTTGGAAGGATTGCGGCGCAGACCGCCAAGCAGGTCATAATACAGCGCCTGCGAGAAGTGGAGCGAGAAGCAATTTTTGCCGAGTTTAAGAATAAAGAGAACGAAGTGATCTCCGGCGTTGTACAACGGGTAGAGGGAAATATGGTTTATATTGATTTGGGGCGAACCAGCGGTTTGCTTATTCCGGCTGAACAGCTTTATCAGGAGCAATATCGCATAGGACAGCGCTTGAGATTTTTAATATTAAGAGTGGAAGAAACGCACCGGGGGCCGGTGATACTGCTCTCGCGCTCTCATCCCAAATTAGTATTGAAGCTATTTGAATTTGAAGTTCCGGAGATTGACGCCGGCAGCGTTGAAATTAAAGCAATTGCCCGCGAGGCCGGTTCGCGTTCCAAGATTGCCGTAGTATCAACCGAAGAAGGCGTTGATCCCATCGGTTCTCTGGTGGGTCAGAAGGGCGTACGCGTTCAAACAGTCATCAACGAACTCGGCGGAGAGAAAATTGACATAATTGAATGGAATGAGGAACCGGCCAAATTCATATCAAACGCCTTGTCGCCGGCTAAAATTATTGATGTAAAAATATTAGATGAACAAAGGCATCATGCTTTGGCTGAAGTGGCTGACGACCAGTTTTCTTTGGCTATTGGTAAAAGAGGTCAGAACGTTCGTTTAGCTGCCAAGCTTACCGGCTGGAAAATAGATGTCCGTGCGCCACAGGCCAAGATGACGCTTGAAACTGCGGAAGCGGAAAAAGAAGGAGCGCAAGAAACAAAAGCGCTAGCCGTGGAAGCTGGCACAGCGCAGAATGAACCAGAGGCACAGAAAGAAGAAGAGAATAAAAAAGAAACAGAAAAACCGGAGAAAGAACAAAAA
>JACOZZ010000014.1 GCA_016181055.1 Candidatus Yanofskyibacteriota bacterium | reverse complement strand
ACAAGCGCTCCTTTTTTGTCCCAATTGCGGACCGTCAAGGGTGTTACGCCGAAGATATTGGCTACCTCATTTACGGTTAAAAATTTTTTTGGCACGATTCAGTTGTCAGTTGTCAGTTGTCAGTAAAATTTAACTGCAAACCGCAAGCTGCAAGCTTAGATTTCTTTATCAACCTCCTGCTATCAAGGTTTATTTAACTTTAATACTAACACCATATCTTTTACTAAAAAATGAATCAATGTGGATAACTTGTGGTGAGCGTAAAAATACCGCATCCGTAACTAAAAATCAAAGACAGCTCAAACGTTATAAAAGATGTCAACTTGACTATATAATTAGATTTACTAAAATTTTATTTAGCTTTGATCGTTTTTGTGGGGTTGACCATTCGGTAAATCGCGCAATCTATCAAGCCGGCGAAGTCTATGGAAAACAATTTAATAAATAGCGCGGACTCACCGCAAGAAGGGCAGGATTATCAAAATTTTACTGAAGAGAATTTTAATAATCGCGGGACTACGGTTGAAGAAGAAATTCCGTCGTATCAATATGCCGAGGAATTACCGGTCGTGTCTGTACAGACGGGCGAATCTAATCCCATTTTTAAGAAGATGATACGCTGGCTGGTTTATGCGGCGGCGTTTTTGACTCCGCTGTGGTTTTTGCCGTGGACGGTAGATATCGTGGCATTTAACAAGCAGGTTTTATTGATCGCAGTTGCCAGCGTTGGTTTGGTATTGTGGCTAATTGATATCATTAAAAGCGGAGCTATAAGGTATAAACCAAGCAATTTATATTTGCCGGTTTTCGGATTGGTTGCGGCCGCTGCGGTTTCTGTAATCTTCTCGGTTAACCGAACTGCCAGTTTATTCGGTATTGCCGGCGGCAGGAGCTGGTCTTTGATAAGCTTGGCGGCGTTAGCAGTGTTATTTTATCTTGCCATTAATGTTATAGAAGACAGGGGCAGAGCATTGAAGAAAATAATGATAGTATCACTGGCGCTGACATTTCTTTATGGAGTTTTTCAGGTGTTCGGAATGTATTTGTTCAAGAGCTCTTTGTTTGCCAGCAGATCGTTCAACAGTGTTGGCTCGCTTAATTCCCTGAGCGTTTTAGCGGCAGTAGCTCTGGCGTTCTTTGCATCTGCCGGATTTTCTAAACATAACGAAACGGGGGATGGGGCAGGGTGGCAGAATTGGGTCATAAATGGAGCCAGGTATCTTGGGATGGTTTTGGCATTATTTCTGGTTATCCTTGTTAATTGGTGGCTGGTTTGGATAGTGGTCTTTGTTTCTCTTCTGGCCTCCGTCGCTTTCACTTCCGCAAGTAACTCCTCGCTCGTGAAGAGAGGGAAGATGAGATTGTTTGCCGTGCCGATCGCAGTAATAGTTCTAGGAATATTTTTGATGTTAATTAATTTCAATTTGACATCCATAAAATCAAAATTACCGGTAGAAATAGCGCCGGCCCAAAAAATTTCCTGGACTATAGCCATGGATTCCCTGAAGGCGCGGCCTATGGGATACGGTATGGAAAATTTCAACATTGCCTATGACAAGCTCAAGCCGGCTAGCATCGCCAATACGATTTTTTACCAAATCAGATTTTCTGATGCTACCTCAGAGGTCGCAAACATGGCTATTGAGGGCGGCATACTGATGATCTTAGCGTTTCTAGTCCTTCTGTGGTTTTACGGAAAATCACTTATTGTTTCGGTGAAGAACGGTTTTTACGGAGTTACCGACTCTGGCACCAACTGGGCGGCAAGTTTCGGATTGTTGCTGGTTTTCTTTTTATATCCGCTTAATTTCACGCTCCTTACCTTATTTTTCATGCTTTTAATTTTAACAGTGCTGTCCGGGTCAGAATTGACTGAAGAAAGAGTTATAAATCTGGAAAGCGATGCCAAATATTCTTTTGCCGGCTCGGTGGCATTCATAGTGGGACTGGTGGCGGTTTTGGTTGCCGGCTATTTTACGGTGAATAATTACATAGCTAACATTTATCTGGCGAAAGCCGCACGGGCATTAGATCGTAGCCAAGCCATAGAATATTATGTTGCCAGTGCGAATATTAACAGCCGTGATGCCCGCACTTACAGATTGTTGTCTCAAACTATCTTGGCGCAATTGGCCGAAGACCTTAAAACTGGCCCGAAGAAAGGCGAAACTAAGGAAAACTACAATGACAGGATCCAAAATCAGATAGTTTCCGTCGTAAATATCGCCGTTCGAGCGACCAATGCCGACCCCGCTGATGCACAGAACTGGATTAATCGTGGTCTGATCTATCAGAATTTAATTACCTTAATAAGCGGCGCGGACCAAGCGGCCATTAATTCTTACAATGAATCTCTGGCGCGCAATCCCAATGACCCGACAACTTATTTGAGAATGGGCAATTTATATCTTACTTTGGCCGAGAATTTACGGATAGTTTCAGGTACAAGAAATCAAATACAAGAAAATTTAAACAAAGCCGAAGAGAATTTTAAAAAAGCCATAGCGCTCTATAATAATTATGGCCAAGCGCTCTATAACCTGGCAGCCGTTTATGACCGGCAGGGAAAGGTGCCTGATGCCATTAGGCAGTTTGAGCAACTGCAAGCCGGCAATTCAAGAGACCCTAGCATCGCTTTTCAGTTGGGACTGCTCTATTATCGCAATGGCCAGAAAGACAGCGCTCTTCGCGCTTGGCAGCAAGCAGTATTGCTTTTCCCGAATTATTCAAATGCCAGGTGGTACCTATCTTTAGTCTATGAAGAAAGGGGCGAACTGGCGCAGGCTTTAGAGCAAGTTCGGGAAATTGAGAAGTTCAACTCTGACAATGAATTAGTAAAACAACGCCTTTCGCAATTGGAGGCTGGCCGAAGAACGATACCGCCGGAAAGAGTTTTGGATAAAAAACCGCTTGATTAACAGAAACTTGGGTATCCGAATTTATAAAATTTTTGCCTTAATCGTCATAGCCGTCCTTGTTGCAGGGGCGGCTTTGATTTTAAAACCTAAAACCTCAGAAACTCAAAAAAAACAAGCATCACCGAACGGAGAAATTGAATTTATTATAGAGGAAGGGCAATTACTGAGCACAACGGCCCACCTGCTTGCTGAGCGTGATCTGATAACCAGCCGTAATCTTTTTGTGGCCTATGCCATATTAAGCGGGCATGAAAGGGATTTTAGGGTTGGCAGATATAAAATCGGCCAGCCGGTCAGTATAGCGGGATTGGTCAGTATGTTTTCACAAGGACTTTCGGAAACGGAAGATGTAGTCGTAACAATTCCAGAGGGTTCAAATATAGCCGACATTGACCAAATACTGGTCAAGGCCGGGTTAATCATGGAGGGCGGTTCTTTAAGGGCTGATACGTGGAAACTAGAAGGATATCTCTTTCCAGACACATATCGATTTGGTCAGCAGACAGCCGTAGAAGATATTATCCTGAAAATGGAAGAAAATTTTGAAATAAAAACACGCGAGCTGTTTAAAGATTTAAAAGTCCAAAAGCTGAAAGATGCTGTTATTGTCGCTTCTATGCTGGAAAAGGAAGTTAAAACAGAACAAGATATGCAATTGGTGGCGGGAATAATAGAAAAGCGGTTCCAGCTTGGTATGCCGCTTGAGATAGACGCAACCGTGGCTTATGGCGTATGCCGCCAAAAATTTTTGCTTGGCCAGCCGTGCGACGTTTCGCTAGCCAACATTGTTGATAACATACCGAAGGATTCGGCGTATAATACTTATAAAAGGAGGGGATTGCCGGCTGGTCCGATATCCAACCCGGGCCTCAAAGCAATTAATGCCGCGCTTAATCCGCGGCCGAGCGAATATCTGTATTATCTGAGCGCCAAGGATGGGACAACGATATTTTCCAAAACAGCAGCGGAACATATAAAGGCAAGGGCGAAATATCTAAATTTATAATTTATAAATTAAAATTCAAAAGATATGTTAATAAATTTTTTGTTGAATACTGCACGCGCGGTTGAATTGCCGAAATTTGACCAGCCGGATTTGCCGGCTTTTATCAATTCCGTTTATATTTTCGCCCTCTCTGTCGTGGGTATCGTTGTTTTTGTCCGTTTGCTATATGCCGGTTTTCGCTTGTTAACCGCCGCCGGTAACGCTAGCAACATATCCGACGCCAAGGAAAAAATTAAGAACGCGATCATCGGCATCATTCTGCTTTTTGCCGCCTATCTGATACTTTATGTAATAAACCCCGATTTGGTAAAGAATACCTTGAATTTTGATCTATTCAGGCAGTTGGGACGGTAAGCTATGAGATGGTTTTGAAACTCTTGTATTTTTAACGCGGGTCTGATACCATATATGCCATAGGTATGCCGTAGAAAACGGGCACGCAAGTAAGTCCCGTTTAGGCGAACCCGCCGGGGGTTTGTTTATTTACGGTGTTGAGCCGTTTTTATTTTTATAAATATGAAAAGTTTTGCGCAAAAAAAAGAAGAACTAACTAAACTTAAAGATAAGCTGGCCAAGGCCAAGATCGTTATATTTTCCTCTTTTGCTAGAGAGGGCGAGAAAGGCCTGAATGTCGCGGAAATGCGGGAACTAAAGACGGGTTTAAGGGTTGTGAAGGGGGACTATGTAATAGGTAAGAAAACATT
>JACOZZ010000050.1 GCA_016181055.1 Candidatus Yanofskyibacteriota bacterium | reverse complement strand
GAGTTTTTCATATGTATCAGCAATGGTCATCCCGCCGCGAAAATCCAGCTTGTGTTTGACTTGCGCCCAGCCGGTCAGCCCCGGTTTAGCCAGATAGCGCTCCTCATAGAAGGGGATTTCTTTTTGCAGTTTGTCGTGGAATTCCGGTCTCTCGGGGCGCGGTCCCACGAATGACATTTCACCGCGAAAAACATTCCAAACTTGCGGCAGTTCGTCTATGCGTGTTTTGCGTATGAATCGGCCCACGCGGGTTGTCCGCGCGTCATTTTCACTGGCCCAGACCGGCCCGGTTTTTTCTGCGTCATGAAGCATGGTTCGGAACTTAACTAAAGTAATAATTTTGTCTGCCCTGCCGACCCTTTTTTGCCGATAAAAAATCGGGCCCTTAGAATCAAGTCTGATGGCCAATATGATAAACGGATAAAGCGGCAGACTGATGGCCCCGATTATTATTGCGCCGACAATATCCGAGGTTCTTTTGCCCAATTCTCATAAGCGCGTTTTCTGCCTTCGGAGAGATTTTCTAAGAACCAAGCCTGGTCAATAACCCCCAGCGGCACCCTGCCAGTTATTCGCTCATAAAAATCAGAGAGGCCATGAAAATTAATTTTGAAACCCACTAAACGGTAAAGGACGTCTATTATGTGTGGTATCTCATAAACCGATGGCCCCAGCACCAATGTTTTTATGTGTTTTTGTTTGATGAGATTTTCCAGAATACCATAAGACGCCTTGTCTTCAACGTCAATTATACCCAATGCCCCATAACCCAGTTGGGGATTAGCAAGTAAGAAATCATAGAGTTCTTGCGACTGTTGATTTAAACCGATTATTAAAGTATTGTTTTTGTAGCTACTTTTGGCCGTTAGCCGATTAAAATAAAATCGCCATAAAACTTGCAAAATAGTCGCAATGGCGGTAAATATGAAAAAGTTGGTTTTCGGAGTAATGCCGAAAAATGGAACGAAATAGAACAGGAAAATTGAGATGGTGGAAACAGTGACTATCCCGTAAAAAAGGCTGTAAAAAAATTGGACATTATTTTTGCTAAAGCTTACCTCGTATAAATTAGTAATATAAAAGACTACCGCCCAAACGGCAAAAACAATAGTGAACGGCAAAAGATGTATATTGAACTGTTCGTAAAAATTATGCCCGTGCCGTATATAGAGGGTTAAAAAAAGGGCCAGATATAGAATGACTATATCACCTAAAAATAGTAAAAACTTACGCATAAGTTATTAAATAATACAATAAATCTTAACATATGTCTACTGGAGATAACAAAAAAATAAAAGTGGGAATTGTGGGTCTTGGGATGGTAGGAGAGCCGATAAGGCGGTGGTTTGAGGAATACAACAAATACAGACGGGGCAAGGAGCTTTTTTGTTATGATACCGACCCTAAAAAGGGCTATAGCGACGACATCAATAAAGCCGATATCGTTTTTGTTGCCGTACCGACCCCCACCAACCATGATGGCAGCTGCAATATCTCAATAGTCCAGAATGCCGTGGCAACCATAAATGACGGCAAGATAGTAATTATCAAATCCACGGTGCCGCCCAGCACGGTAGAGAGTCTGCAAAAGAAATATCCCAGAAAAAGGCTCGTATTCAATCCGGAATTTTTAACCGAATCGCAATCCTGGCTTGACTATATCAAACCGGATCGCCAAATTCTTGGCCACACCGCCAGAAGTTATGGCGACATCAAAGAGATCATGGCCGTGCTTCCGCGCGCGCACTTTGAGCGTCCCTGGTCAAGCGACTATACCAAAAAAGACATCAATGCCACCGAAGCTGAACTTGCCAAATATGCCAGCAATGTTTTTGGCTATATCAAGGTGATCTACGGCAATATCCTGGCGGACTTGAGCCATGCTCTTGAGGCGCATTTTAGGAAAAATAAAATAAATGCCGGAGTTAATTATGAGAATATAAGAGAAGTTATTTCCGCTGATCCGAGGATCGGTCCGGCTTGGCTTAATGTTGAACACGGTAATTATTGCGGAGCCGGCGGATATTGTTTTCCAAAGGATATGAATGCCCTGATAAGTTTTGCAGAAAATTTAGTCAAAGAATTGTCTGTAAATAAAAATAAAACCGATTTAAGTACGGTCGTTTCTCTAAAAAAGGGAATTGGCGTTTTAAGAGCCATCACAGACTACAATAAAACCCTGCTTGATCTGCAGGGGCTGACGATAGAGGATGTTTCCAGGCACGATAAAGATATCGTCACGAACAAGAGAAAACCCATACGGGTCAAGAATTGATTTATGATTTAAGATTTATGATTTATGAATAATAAAAAAACTAAAAAAGTTATTGTAACCGGGGGGGCGGGATTTATCGGTTCTCATTTAACCGATGCTTTGATCAAGGATGGTTTTGATGTTGTTGTTTTGGACAATCTTTCAACCGGCAAAAGATCGCAGGTTAATAAAATGGCCAAGTTTATCAAAGCGGACATCCGCAACCTCAAACAGATCAAGCCATATTTCAAGGGTGCTAACTTGGTTTTTCACACAGCGGCCAGAGCGCGCATACAGCCATCCATTAAAGATCCCGTTACAACTTTTGATCATAATGTGGCCGGGACGTTGAATGTTTTGCTGGCGGCGCGCGATGCCGGAGTTAAACGAGTTATTTATTGCGCCTCTTCTTCGTCTTACGGTGACCAAGATACTTTACCTCTCCACGAGGAAATGAATCTGCATTTTAAAACTCCGTATGCATTGACCAAATATGTTGGAGAAGAATTGTGCCGGCTTTTTAGTAATTTATACGGGCTTGAAACCGTTTCGTTGAGATATTTTAACGTTTACGGGCCACGGCAAATATTGACGGGCGCTTACGCGACAGTAATCGGTATTTTTCTTAAACAAGCTAAAGAAGGCAAGCCCCTTACTATTGTAGGTGATGGCAATATACAGCGAGATTTTACTCATATATATGATGTGGTAAGGGCAAATATGTTGGCTGCGAGATCTAATAAGGTGGGCAGGGGGGAGGTAATAAATATTGGTACCGGTCAAAATTATTCAATCAATGAAGTGGCGGCTATGATTTTGATGCCAGATGCAGTTCAATCTATGGGTGGTTCTGAAGCCAGAACTGCTGCTTTTGAAAACTCCCAACCCGAAGTTATACTTGCTTCTGCGCTCAAAAATAACCGTGCCGAATACATTCCTCCTCGCCCAGGCGAAACCCGCAAAACCCTTGCCAATAATTCCAAAGCCCGCGATCTTCTCGGCTGGAGACCGACGATATCTTTGGAGGAGGGGCTTGCAATGTTGAAAGCACGGTAGTAATTTGCCTAAAACCAAAACCCCGACAACCGTTGGGGTTTTGGTTTTAGGCAGACCTAATTTATAATTAAAATATGAAGCAGCTAAAACAATATTTTTTTGCAATTCTTTTTTTGCTGGTATTCGCAATGTCAGCTAACGCCGATACTTTGGACCAGAGCCAGCAGTTTTTTATTAGCTCGCAGTACGACGCGCAATCGCGCACCATGATTACTGCTACCTTAA
Source organism: Candidatus Yanofskyibacteriota bacterium (assembly GCA_016181055.1). GTDB lineage: Bacteria > Patescibacteriota > Minisyncoccia > 2-02-FULL-40-12 > IGHO2-01-FULL-4-A > 2-01-FULL-44-17. Next base: position 1,655 of record JACOZZ010000050.1, on the reverse strand, counting down.
TATACATTTCCAATCGTGCGTATTTTTATGCCGCCGATGATTATTGGAATGGCGCGAACGCATCCGTGCGAGAGCAAATTATTGACCAAATTAAATTGCTGGCGCAGGAATTTGACAGCCGTATTTATCCGATAGAAACTCAATTTTTTGGTTCCGAACCGAATCCGGGAATTGACGGCGACCAGCGAATAACTATTCTGCTTACGCCGCTTATTCAAAACGCCGGCGGTTATTTTGATACCGCCAATCAATATCCAATAGCGGAGGTACGCGACTCCAACCAGCGCGAGATGATATATTTGAATATCAAGGAGATCGCAAGTCTAAATAAAATGTTTGCTTTTTTGGCGCATGAGTTCCAGCACCTCATCTCTTTTAACCAGAAAGAAAATCTGCGCCGTGTTTCGGATGATATTTGGCTTAATGAACTGCGGTCGGAATATGCCGTAACTTTACTGGGATACAATAATGTTTTCGATGATTCTCACTTGGAGAGGCGGGTCAATGCCTTACAAAATGATCCTGCCGACAGTTTGACCGAGTGGAAAAATCTATCTGCCGATTATGGTCAAATCGGGCTATTGGGCGAATATATTGCCGAGCACTGGTCGCCGCAAGTTATCGCAGACACTTTGAAAAATAATCTTAAAAGCATACCGAGTTTGAACGACGCGCTAGCACGAAATGGATTTTCCGACACCTTCGCTGATGTATACCGTAATTGGCTTATCGCTAATTTCCTCAATGACCCATCGTCAAATAACCGTTTTAGCTATGCGAATAAAGGATTAAATGATTTTCACGTTAATTCTACGCGAACAATAAATGGTCTTAGCGACGGCGCCCCTCTTACAATTGCCGATACAATAAAAGATTGGCAGGGGAGGTGGTATGACATATCTTTTGCGCCGGGGCGGAGTAATATATTAAAAATTGCTCTTGATTCGCCTTCGCTCACAAGTTTTTTTGTTTCTTACGTTGTTTTTGGAGCCGATGGCGCATATAATGTCTATTCATTTAATCCCGCTCCCGGTTCCAACATGATTTATATTCCCGGGATAGGTGCCGACGTTAAAAGAGTAGTTATTATGCCCGTCAAAAAAGACAAGTTGTCTGGTTTTTCTGCCAATGAGACCCCTATAATGCTTTCAACATCTTTTGAAAGGGTGGAATCGGCTCCTGATAACGCTTTTTTGCCATCACCGCTTGTAATCCCCCTGGCATCTATAAATAATTCAACACTAGAAACTAGCAACTATAAACTAGAAACTAATTTACCTGATGGTTCTTTGGTCCGTGCGCGCGGCGATTTCAAAGTTTATATTATTAAGGGCAAGTGGCGAAGGCATATCACCGATTCAAAGATCTTCAATTTTTATTCCGGACTCGGTTTTGACAGGGTAACCGAGGTTGATGCGTCTGTTTTGGAACAATATCAGGTGAGCGAGCTAGTACGTTATGCCGGCGATCAGAAGGTTTATGCCGTGAACGAAAACAGTATGCGCCAGTGGCTTAATATGGCCCCGCAGCAATTTTCCGCTTCCGGTCGCGCGTGGGACTCAATTTTTGAGATTAATTTACGCGAATTGCAATTTTATAAAGTTGGTAGTAACATAACGAGATAAATTCTTTGAAAATTTTGATTAGAGAGGAAA
>JACOZZ010000038.1 GCA_016181055.1 Candidatus Yanofskyibacteriota bacterium | reverse complement strand
CTATCACCACTTGCAACCCCAGCGAGGTTGCTGCGTTCCGTCAAAAGCGTGGATTTTGCTCGCAGTGATTTACTATTATACTGCTCGCAAACCGTGCAATCCACTCTTTTGACGGTGCTATGAGGCATTGCTAGCCAGACCCTAAAAGTTCTTTTGCTATTTTGCTCACTATCCCGCCCTCCACGCGACCCTTGAGTTTTGCCATAACTGCGCCGATTACTTTACCCATGTCCTTAATTCCTGCTGCACCAACCTCGGCGATGGTTTTTTGTACTTCAGCGCGAATTTCTTCTTCCGGCATTTGTTCCGGCAAATAGGTCAGTAAAATGTCCATTTCCGATTTTTCTTTTTGCGCCAATTCATCCCGCCCACCCGTCTTAAACTGCTCTATCGCCTCTCTTCTCTTCTTAACCTCTCCGGCTATTGCTTCAGTTACCTCTTCGTCCATAAGCTGGCTTTGTTTCTCAAGTTCCCCGGCATCACTAATTGTTTTGCTCAACTGTTGCCTCTTAACCAATTCCCTATTCTTCACCGCCGTCATCACCATACCCAAAACTAACCGCTTCACTTGGTCGCCGGATTTGAGAGATTCATTTAGGTCCTTTTGTAATTTTTCTTTGAGCATTTGCGAGAACTAGAGGCCAAGCTTTTGTTTTACTTTTTTCTTTTCATCCTCAAACGTCTCCTCATCATATTGCCCCAGCCGTTCCAGCCGCTTCCTCAATCCGCGCAATTCCGTACGCATAATCGCACGGTTTTTCTCTACGCGCTCGGTCGGCTTTTTGCGAAAATATCTGGCTGATTTGGCGCGAACCAAAAGACGGCTTTGCTGAACCAGCCGGCTGAATCGTCTCATCAAAGAGCCGATACTCTCATTTGGTTTTCGTTTAACTTCCATAAAGTCCTCCCTTCCAAAAAATTCAAAACTCAAATTTTAAATTTTAATTGAAAATTTAAATTCAAAATATAAAACGATTTTGAATTTTGAGTTTGTAGTTTCATTTGATTTTTTGAATTTTGTAATTTTAATTTATTTGCTTTCGGCTATAATCTTAGGTCCTAGCCGTTTCCCTCCCAGCAGGTGTATGTGCAAATGCGGGACCAGTTGGCCGCCGTGCTCGCCGTGATTTATTATCAAACGGAATCCTTTTTCTTCCAAGCCAAGTTTTTTGGCGATTTTATTCGCGGCCATCAATAGTTCTCCCAGCAATTTAGCATCGTCTTGCGTGGCAGCGCAAACATCGGTCAGATGTTTTTTGGGCATTATCAAAACATGGACCGGCGCCTGAGGATTAATGTCGTTTATCGCAAGCCAATTATCATCCTCCGCCACTATATCCGCCGGCAGTTCTTTATTTAAAATTTTACAGAAAACGTCTGTTATCATTCTTTTTTTAGCCGCTGTCTCACCATTTCCAATATCTTCCCCTGCGGCACGGTTTCTTGCACACCCGAATCCATTTCTCGCAGGATTATCATGTCATCCAACGCTTCTTTCTGGCCCATGATCAAGGTGTATTTTATTCCAAGACGATTGGCGATCCTCAGTTGCGATTTGATGCTGTCTCTTCCGAATGAAGCTCTGGCGGTAATTCCATGTTTACGAAATTCTTCAAAAAGAAGCATGCCCTTTCTTTTAGCTAACTCGCCGAGTTGAGCGATAAATACCTTGGCCTGGGGGTAATGTTCGGGCACCGACGCTCCGCTTTCCTTGAGCGTCAAGATTATCCTTTCAATGCCCATTGACCAGCCCGAGGCAGGAGTTTTGGGTCCGCCCAAAAAATTCACAAGCTTATCATATCGCCCGCCGCCGCAAAGAGCCCATCGAGGTTTGTTTTCTCCCTCTTTTTCTTCTGGCCAAATCTCAAAAACCGTCCGCGTATAATAATCCAAACCCCTGACTAAACGCGGCTCAAGCAGATATGGGATTTTAGTTTCATCTAAAAATTCCAGGGCGTTTTTAAAATGCGCCCTGCATTCTTCGTCAAGAAAATCCAGCATCTGCGGCGCATCCTTGCCTAATTCCTTGCAATTTTGGTCCTCGCAATCCAAAAGACGCAAAATATTCGTCTTGAATCTTTTTTTACATTTGTTACAGACTTTTTTACTGCGATTTCGGTAATATTCCTTCAATGCTTTAATATACTGCGGCCGGCAACTGGTATCGCCAATACTGTTTATTTTAACGATCATATTCTTAAGGCCTAGGCTCTCAAGCAATTTATACGCCATGAAAATAAGTATGGCATCGGTAGCCGCGTTATCATCACCGAAAGATTCAACTCCCAGCTGATGAAACTGACGAAATCTGCCCGCCTGCGGGTTGTCATGCCTAAAGAACGGCCCGAAATACCAAAGCTGTACCGGATGCGGCATAACCGACATGCCATGCTCAATGTAAGCGCGGGCAACAGCGGCAGTGCCTTCCGGCCTTAATGAAAGTTCATCCCCGCCCTTGGTTTTAAAATTGTACATTTCCTTTTCCACGATGTCGCTGGCCTCCCCTACGGAACGCAAAAAAAGCTGGGTTGACTCAACTATCGGAGTATCAATTTTCTCAAAACCGTAGTCGGACAATATGGACGCCGCTTTCTTCATTATAAAATGCCAATACGGCTGGTCCGCTGGTAATATGTCGTTCATGCCCTTAACTGATTGTATTGATGATGGTTTTGCCATAAACCTAATATTCCGCTGCCGGTATTCCCCCAAATTCATTGACCGGCCAAGCCCTGAAAAATACCCTGCCCGTGATCAATGAACGGCTAAGCGACCCCCAGCGGCGCGAATCCGAACTGCGCATGCGGTTATCCCCCAACACAAAATATTCATTCGTACCAAGTTTTATACGCATATCGCCCAAAGTATGCTGGCCCTTCTCAAGGTAGCTCTCATTCAAAGCAAAACCGCTTGGGTTTTGCTCATTGCGTATCACAACCCGGTCATTTCTAATTTCCACGGTTTCGCCGGGTAAACCAACAATTCGTTTTATAAAAAACTGAGTCTGGTCTTCAGGATAACGAAACACTACCACTTCGCCCCTGGCAGGATCTCTGAACCGATAGGTTATTTCGTCTATTAGAATGTAATCGGTATCCTCAAAAGTCGGCTCCATTGACGCACCCTTCACAAAAAAAGGCTGCACCAGCAAATATCTTATTGGAACTATGATGGCCAGAGAGATAACCACAATCTTGATGGTTTCCCAGATAAAAGCAAGCCCGCCTAAGTTTTTCGGCTTACCTTGTGAATTTGTGCCTTCGGCACTTGCCGAAAAATTTAGGCGGGCAGGCGTCTCATTGTTACCATTTTTTTCTATCATTTGATGAATTATAGCAAAAAATTTAACTTTTGCAAATTAAGTGAACTTACTGATTTTTCTTGCAACATCATGCCTTCCTATAAATTTTCCTCCTTGAGCTATTGTTACTAAAAATATGACGGTTATCCATTCCCCCTTCGCCTGCTGGCTACGGGGCCCGCATATTTCTAGCGTAACAATGTACGCTCAATCCGTTAATTTACTGCGCCCAGTATCGACCATGCATACTGGTCTGCTACTGGGGTTAGTCGGCAGATGAATGACGAAAAACCAATAAGTTCGCTTAATTTTTTGTTTCTTGCAAATGGAAAAACAATAAAAAAGAGCGGTTTCTCGCTCAGGTGTTAGGAATATTAAAATTTCAAGTTCGGGCTTTCAAAACGGTTCGTTCTAGTGTATTTTTCTGCTTGACGGTTAAACCCGTAACGTCGTCGAGGGCATACTTAGAAGCAAGATCATCTTTTGCAACAGATCTCACCAGAACAGCTTTTTGTAAAGCGGTTAGATTCCGAGTAAATTCCAGCACCCGGTAAGAACAAAGTGGATCTTTTGAGATAGTTTTTAATAGAACATTTCCTTGGGCTTCAGTAAGATCTACCGCCGTAAGTGTCCTTTCTGAATATTCAAGACTTTTTGCAATTGTTTTGATAAGAATATTTTTTTGGCCCACGGTTAAATTTTTAACCCCACAAAGTGTTTCGTAAGAATAGTGGGAGTCATTTGCAATAATTTTAAGTAAGAAGTTCTTCTGCTCGTTAGTCGGACTTGGAAGATCGCATAGTACGGCAAAATAATATTCAGAATCATTGGATTGTGGAATATTATCCTCATCCTCATCTAAAAAGACACCATCTTTTGCTAATTCTTCTTTAGACAGTAACCGACATTCATCATCCATAGAAGCATTGGAATCACACATGGCTCTCTCCTTGTAAATGTACCTATTGTGATCAATTTTAGGCTAACAAAACAATAAAATTTTGTCAATACCACCAGTCATATCCATTGAATTATACTAAATTTATGAAACTAATCATTGGCTTGGGAAATCCGGGGGAGGAATATGAGAATACTCGGCATAATGTCGGGTTTGAGGTGGTAGATACAATTGCGCGCAAAGAGGACGCTAATTTTTCGTTTGAAAAGAAATTTAATGCCGAAGTTACCAAAACGAGATTGAATGATAAACCGGTCGTGCTGGCTAAACCGCATACTTTTGTAAATAAATCCGGCGAGGCAGTGAGGAAACTGAAATTATTTTATAAAATGAAGCCGGAAAATATAGTAGTTATACATGATGACTTGGATATTGAGTTTGGCAATTTTAAAATGTCGCTCGGCAAAGATTCCGGCGGTCATCGCGGCGTCCAATCAATAATAGACGCGCTCAAGACCAATAAGTTCTGGCGGCTGCGCGTAGGAACAGCCAATCGCAAACTGGCCACCGCTCGCCATCAGCGCACGCTGAAACAAAAAAAAGAATCCGTCGGCGGCTTTGTCTTGTCAAAATTTACACCAGCCGAACAGACAGAAATCAAAAAACTCATAAAAAAAGCCCTGGAAAAACTGACGGAAACCATCTAACCAAAAAATCGTCTCCAAAAACAAACAGCCCCGACCCTAGGTCGGGGCTGTTTGTTTTTGGTTGTTGTTGCCCAATCACAAAGAAGTTATTCCATCGGTTTTTAGGAGGGGTAAACCGATGTTTCACCGCCTTGCGATGGGACAACAAAAACTAAAATAAACTTTGGTATAGCAAACCATCAAAATTAAGTCA
>JACOZZ010000037.1 GCA_016181055.1 Candidatus Yanofskyibacteriota bacterium | reverse complement strand
CAATAAAATCCCGCGCTTGAAAATTACTTTATTAAAATATATCCCGACACCGTCGGGATTTTAATTTTTAGCGGCAGAGTTATTCAAAAAAAAACGGCCCCGAGGGACGGCTTAATATGATCGGACTAATCTTTGAGCTCATCTTCGGGGTCATCTTCAGAGTTATCTTCAGAATCGCCAGGTTCTTGTGATTCAGTCATTGAAGGCTGGTTTTTTTCAATGAAATCCAGCAAATTTTTATTATACTCATCGTCAAGAAGTTCCAAAAACAATGATTCGCCTATCAAGATCGGCGAACCGAAGCGAAGCGCCAACGCAATGGCATCGCTGGGACGGCTGTCAACTATAATCTCTTGGCCGTCTTTATCCAAGCAAAGGTTGGCGAAATAAGTGTTTTCTTTTTGCTCGGTGATAATTACTTCCATTAATTCGCAACCCAATTCTTCAAGGGTATTTTTAAAAAGATCATGCGTTAACGGTCTGGGAAAAGACACCTTATCTAGGGCCGCGGCAATTGAAAAATACGCGAATTGGTCAGAAAAAATGGGAATGGCGGAGCCGGTTGTTTTTTCGTAAAGTAAAATAATAAATTGTATTCCCGTTTTGGGGTCTTCTACAGTTATCAGAGATTGATGGTTTAGCATCAGTTCCCTAAGCACGCCGCCACGCCTTTCTCCTTGCTCATTTAAGGCGGGCGCAAAAATCGCCGTAACAAACCTCTTATTGGCATCAAAATAACCGTGCAATCGGCAAACCGCTCTCTTGCCGAAAAATCCACGCCGGCGGCTATTCAGATTATCCCCACAAACAGGACAAACCGGATTCATCCTAAAATAAAGCAAGAACGCAATGAAAATACCTAAAAACGCGACAATGAGTGCGTAGCTCCACATTTAGGCCTCCGTTTTTTAATGAGCCGGTTTAACAAAAACCTTACTACCCTTGCGCCGCTGCGTCAATTTTTTCTCCGAAGAAACTTTTTACCTAATTCAATTAATATAATGTTTAGAATCCCGACTCCAAACACTGCTACCAGCCAGACCGGTGGCAGCGAAACCGTATCAAGAATGTTCTGAAACCATGGAAAATACACCGCCGCCCCAACTAGCAATAATCCGAAACCGACGCTTGCAGTAAGGCGCCGGTTGGAAAACGGATTGTAGCGGATAATGCTTTTTTCAAAACTGCGAAGCGAAAACGTCAGAAAAAGCGTATAGCTCGCAAAAGAAGCGAAAATAAACGTTCGCACCAGCTCTGCCGCGAATCCAGCTCTTAACAAAATAAAGTATAATAACAAAAGAAGGGCGCTTGAAACACCGCCGATTATCAAAATGAAAAACTTCATTTCGTGGTCAAGCAAATTTTTCTGCAATTTATCGGGGCGGTTTTTTAGTCCGTCAACGCCATGCTCAAACGCGAAAGAGATTGCCGGAAAACTGTCTGAAAACATGTTCACAAAAAGGATCTGAAGCGCGTTAATCGGCAGAGCAACGCCTACCGCTAACGCTCCGCCGATCAGAAACAATTCATCAAACACATTGGAAAATAGATAAACGATAACCTTACGTATATTTTGTAAAACCCTCCTCCCCTCCTTGATGGCCGTAACAATCGTTTCAAAATTATCGTCCAAAATAACAAGGTCGGCCGCACTTTTGGCCACATCAGTGCCCGACCCTACGGCCACCCCGATATCGGCAACATGCAGCGCCGGCGCGTCATTCACGCCATCGCCGCTTACGGCTACGATGTTGCCTTTTTTCTGATAAATCCTGGTAAGCATCACTTTTTGTTCCGGCGTAACGCGGGCATAAACCGATATTTTGTCGGCGCGCGCCTCCAACTCTTCTTCGCTTAAATGCCGCATGTCTTCACCGGTCAACACCGCTCCTTTCCCGTCTATCATTCCCAGTTCACGCGCCACCGCTTCGGCTGTTCCCCCGTGGTCTCCCGTAACGATAACCGTCCTGACTCCGGCTGCTGCAATGTCATGAATTGCTTGTGACACTTGAGGCCGCAACGGGTCGCGGAAAGTAATCAGGCCATCAAAATCCAAACCGCTGAACGTTTTTCGGTCCATAATATCTTCGTGAGGTATTGTGATTTTTTGCGAAGCGACACCGATTACCCTTTCTCCGGTCAAAGCCATTTTTTCAATATCAGTAATCAACCGCTCCCGTTCCTCGCGCGCAAGCGTGGTAAAACCGGCAACAATCTCAGGTGCCCCCAAGATAGACAAATAAGTGTCGGCGCCGTCATTAAAAACTGTTACGGAAAATTTGTGTTCGGAACTGAACGGCAAGCGGTCAAGCACATTTATGGTTCTACGAATACCAGGCAATACAAAACCCATGCGCGCGGCGCCCCGCACCAGGGAAACTTCAAGCGGCCGGCCGGACATAATCCATCGCCCATATCCATCACGCGGGTTTTCAATCACCACATCAGTGTTAAGCATGGCATTGCGCAAAAGATTAAACCTGTTTTCTTCCGTGTTGTTCTTATGAGGTAGCGCCGAGGCAAGCTCCATTTTGGCCTGGGTAAGCGTGCCGGTTTTATCCGTAAGTATTATACTGGTTGAACCCAATGTTTCGGCAGCGATAAGACGCCGGACAACTCCCTTCCGACGGGCCAAGCGTTGAACTCCAATTGCCATAATAACCGTAAGCGCCACCGGCAAACTTTCGGGAACGGCGGAAACTGCCACTGCAACTGCAACTAAAAACATTTCATGTAAACCCTTGCCTAAATAAATTCCAAGCCCAAAAAGTAATAAGGTAAAGAGAATCAGGACAGCTCCGGAATAAACGGCAAAACGCTTAACTGAATGCTGAAGGGGCGTAAGTGTCCTGCCCTTTCCGGCGATAAGCGCGGCAATCCGTCCGAATTCCGTGTCGCTTCCAGTTCCGGTAACCACCGCGTCAGCGAATCCCTGCATTGCTAATGTCCCACTGAAAACCATCGGTTTGCGGTCACTTAACGCGGTTGCCGGCGGCATGGAAGCACGAGCGCGCATGCGGACATAACCTTTCAGTAATTCCAGGACTGTTTCAGCTTTATTCTCCTGCCAAAAACCTAAAGCGGCATTAATCACCACAGCGGCAAAAATCACCCCGGTTTCCACCCATTCGCCGAAAAAAGTTGTAATAATTCCGGCAATAACCAGGATAAGAATAAGCGGACTGCTAAACTGCTGAAGAATGATTTTTAATCTTGGGAGTCGGCGATGTTCTTTGATGACATTTAGGCCAAAAATTTTAGCGCGTTCTACGGCCTCTTTTTCATTCAAACCGTCCTTGCCGGTTTTCAGCCAATCCAAAACCTCCCGGATGTCCAGAGACCAAAATGAACCTTTGATTATTTCGCGCGTTATTTTGTTTGTCGTTTCCATTGAGATGTGGGCTTGGTGAGCAATACCTTCTATCACCGCTATAAGGTATTGCTCACCAAGCCCTAAACAATTTCCGTTTGCCAAACCACGCAATACGGGGGTTATTAGACAAGAAAAATTAGATAAAAAATATATGCGGATATCATCACCGCACCCTGCCATCTTTGCAAAACATATCTGACGCCGGTAAGCATCATAGTCATCAAAATAATCGCGGACACAAAGGTAACTCCGAAATCAAGCAAAAGTTCTCGGGGTATTTTTATGGCCGTGAAGGTACCGGCTATCCCCAGTATGCCCCAAAAATCAAAAATATTTGAGCCCACTATGTTCCCGAGGGATATTCCGAAATTCCTCCTGTAAGCGGCGCGCAATGACACCGCAAGTTCCGGCAGTGACGTGCCTATTGCCACTATGGTCAGGCCTACCGTCGCTTCACTTGCTCCCAGCCAAAACGCTATGGTTTTTGCGCCGTTAACAACCCACTCTCCGCCAAAAATAACCCCGGCTAATCCCCCGAGAATCATTATAAAAGACAGGTGCAAAGAGAAAATTTTAAGATTCGGCTCTTCTTCGTCCGTATCACGATCAGTTCCATTCCTTAACGCTTCACGGAAAATCCAAATAATAAACAATAGCAGGAACAACAGGCCCTCGCCCCTTGTGATTTCAAAAAATCCCCCGCCGATAACTGGAAAAACAGCAATAACAGCGGCAGAAAAAATAGCCAAAACATTGACCGTCAAATCCCAACTTACCCATCTTTTTTTTGCGCTTATCGGATAAATTAAGGCGACTAGACCGAGAATCATAAGAATATTAAAAGTATTGCTGCCGATTATCGCGCCAAGGCCGATATCGGCTTTGCCCTGCAGAGCCGAGAACAAGGTAATGCTGAATTCAGGTATTGAAGTGCCAATGCCGATAACCGTAATGCCGATGACCCAATTTGATATATGCAGCCGCTTGGCAATAGACCTGCTGCCGTCAATCAAAACATCCGAACCCTTTACGAGAATGAAAAAACCTAAAATAAAGAGTATTATGCTCCAGATCATATATAAATAATACCAAAACGCTATCAAATATAAAACCGCCGAGCCATGCCCGACGGTTTTATATTTGATCCTCGTCCATGTCTAGCCTTGGCAGTCGCACTGGGCGCACTTCTGACCCTCGGCGTGCTGCTCATGCTGGCATTTCGGACAAGTATTGGTAGTTGTTTCTTCTGCCATTTTTTTGCCCTTTCTATTTAGAAGCCGCGTAGCGGCTTCTTTTAATTTTACTTCGACCGATTGTCAGTTTAACAAATGAGGTAAAATTGGCAACCCCGGTCAAAAGATATCCACTTTATTTGGGCTTATAGACCTGTAAAATGAGAGCATATGAATTCTACAGAAATGCTCAAAAAGGTTTTGATTAATCGGCAAGTTAAGCCGCGCGATTTTCTCAAGTTTGTCGCACCCAAACAAAAAGCTGAATTGCTAAAGGTGGCGGCGGCCATGCGCGGTAAACGCGTAGTCCATGTCAGCGCCACCGCAATAGGCGGCGGAGTGGCTGAAATATTGAATGGGCTAATTCCCTATCTCCGTTCTCTGGGCATTGAAAGCGACTGGTACACAATTAACCCCCGTGTCGGAAAAAGATTTTTCACGATAACCAACAAACTGCATAATTCTCTTCAGGGTTCACCGGTCAAGCTTACTGAAAGAGAGTGGAACGAGTACGAAAAAGTGAACAAGCGTATAGCCGGCAACTTGGAAATGATTGACTGCGATATTCTGGCCATCAATGACCCGCAACCGCTTGGAGCGGGCGTTTTTGCGCACCTGAACAAACATAAAATCTATATCAGCCACATTGACACGTCGTCTGCCTTTAAACCGGTCTGGCGCAAAGTACTGCCCTTAATAAACAATTATCACCGCGCTGTTTTCAGCAACCGCGCATTCATCAACGGCGCAATTTTAAAAAATAAAGTCCGGGTTTTTACACCGGCAATTGACCCGCTGGTTGTTAAACAAACGGTTGTTTCCAGAACGGCCGCGCGCCGGTACCTTAAACGATACGGCGGAGTACCGAAAAACAGGCCTCTAATCGCACAGGTTTCCAGATTTGATATCTGGAAAAATCCGCTGGGCGTGATAGAAGCGTTCAGATTGGTTCAGAATACTTTTCCCAAAGCGCTATTGGTGCTGGCTGGATTTCATGAAACAAAAGATAATCCGGCGGCAATAGGCGTTTATTCTGATATCAAAGCTCTATCGGAAAAAGCGCCGGACATTTTTCTATTTTTTGACCCCCGCGGCAAAAAAATCAGCGAATTCACGGCTATGATCCAAAACGGCGCTGATGTTATCGTCCAGAATTCAATCAAAGAAGGGTTCGGGTTAGTGGTTACCGAAGCAATGTGGAAAAGCCAGCCAGTTATCGGCGGGCCCGCTGACGGACTCCGTGTCCAAATCAAGAACGGCAAAAACGGCTTTATTGTGAAAACTCCTCAAGAATTGGCCGAAAAAATAGTTCACTTGCTGGAACATCCGGCCAAGAAAAAAATCATGGGCAAAGCTGCAAGAGAAACGGTAATACGCAAATTCCTCCTGCCACGCTTGGTGGCTGACCACATTAAGCTTTACCTTTCTTGTATCAGATAGGGCCGGTTTTGATTAAGTAAATACAAACCCAGAATAAAAAGCGCCGTTGAAGAGATTAGGGAAACAACGCAATAAAAACATATTGCCTTGATGACGAAAAGCTGGAGAAAAAGCAGCCACAAGGATGCCAAGAAACCGGCAATCGGCAAAAATTTCAAAACCTTTAACGCCTTCGCATTTTTAGTATCCAAATAAAAAATTGCCGCGATAAGAACTGAAAGGTAAAAAGCGGCGCCGGCAAGAGATATGGGAACGCCGGCCACGATTGCGTATCGGCTTGCCGTAACTTCAGCACAGCCGCTGAAAATATAGCACGGCAAAATCCCCTGATTGTAATGTTCAAAGGTTAAAAAAGTTGAGTCCAGGAACCCGATAAAACTGACGATGACGAAACTTATTAAAAGCCACCTAGGAATTTGCGCCATTTATGTACAGAGATGGTTTCAAAACCCAATTTCTGCTGCAATCTCTGATTTTTGACTACAACTGCGTCAGATTTCGTAAAATGTCCTCATCGTAGCTACTGCTACGCTTCTGGGCATTTTACTCATCTTCCTTGTCTCGTTCAAAAATCAAAAATTTCGCTACGAATTGGGTTTTGAAACCATCTCAACAAATTCATCGTAGCCTCTTGGCTGTATTTTTTTGCCGTTTAGGAAAAATGTCGGCGTCGCATTCACTCCGGCGCGAACGCCGCTTTGAGAATCTGCGTCTACTTTATTTTTGGCTTCTTCCGATTTGCGGTCCGCGTCAAATTGTTCAAGATTCAGGCCTAGCGAACCGGCATATCCGCGGAAAATATCATCTGCGTTCTTTGACCCGGACCAATTGTTTTGGTTCTCAAATATCATTGCCTCCATTTCCCAAAATTTTCCCTGCTTGCCGGCGGCCTCCGCGGCATAAGCGGCTGGCTTGGCATTAGGATGCTGCTGCAACGGGAAATGCCTGTAAACGAATTTGAAGTTTTCACCCTGTTCCTTGATAAGCTTATTAACCAGCGGATAATATGCCCCGCAGGCCGGGCACTGAAAATCGCTATATTCTATGAGAATTACTGAAGACTCCTGATTGCCGGTTACCCAATCACTTGAGGAAACGGCGTCCAAAAGCACCGCACTTTGGGACTGCGGCGAACGTCCGGCCATCAATGACAACCCCCAAACTGAACCGCCGATAACAATTGCCGCCAGACTCCATAGCAAAAACCGTTTAGCGTTTTTACGCTTTTGGTTTTTTTCTGACTCTCTTTCTTTCTCGTCTTTTTTAAGCTGATATTCTTCTTTTTTTGTAAGATTATCTTCGGTCATAAGAAATTATTTTAATACTTATATTTTACCAAAAAATAGCCCAAAATTCAAGCAGGCAGGCTAATGCATTACTGCGTATGGGAAAAGGACGCCAAATTTTTTGCACCAAATGACAACGCTATTAAAGTTACCGATGCCGGCTGGAAGTTCATAATTTTGATTCCCGGCATTGCCCTTCAAGCGGCCAAGGTCAATATAGTTGCCCAAACCCTCCAAGTCGCCGGTCGGTGCTGTAGTTTCCGCAAGATATACGAACAGGTCGGGCCCGTTGGTTATATTAAAATCCTCAAACCGCAAAACTTTGCTGCCATCCGGATATTCCAGCAGAAACGCCCGGCCTGAGCCTTTATGAATAAAATCCACGTCAACAAAATTACCGCTTTTTAATATTTTGATGGCGGCTTCGGCCTGCTCCGGCTCCATGCCGGCAGGCATGGGCCGCTCCTCCTTAATCTCTTTTTTAATAAAATAAGTATAGATGCCGGTAAAATAAACCCCAGCCGTAACAAGAGCCAGAATTAAAATAATTAAAATTTTATTTTTGTTTGCCATAGTTTTCGTTATTTCTAAAAATTATACTTTGTACGATGTAACCGGTAATAGCCAGCTGAACAGCCGGGGTTATGCCTATTTTAATTATCGGAATAATCGGCATCAATGAATTATACGCCCATCTGCCAGCCGGCAAAGCTGCGGCTTCAATGATCACTGCCACGGCCAATCCCCCTAATATAATAAACCGCGGCTTGTTTAATTTAAATTTCTGGATGATGAAAACCAGAATTAAAATTATCGCCGC
>JACOZZ010000036.1 GCA_016181055.1 Candidatus Yanofskyibacteriota bacterium | reverse complement strand
GGCCTATGCGCCGAGATTTGTTATATTAATAAAAATGGAAAGGCCCAATGGCATTAAATTTGCCGCCGATAGCTTATCGCCGGTGTTCGGGGATATAGCTAGATATCTGATCAGATACTTTAATATACCACCAACCAGGAATTAGGTTATAGGTTTTAGGTGTTAGGTTTTAGAAAAAATTAAAAAAATGCACAAGTTACTAAAATTTATCCTAAAAATCTTGGCCAAGCGCGTTATGGCCAGATATCAGCCGACGGTAATCGGTATTACTGGTTCGGTTGGTAAGACAGTGGCTAAAGACGCAATATCTACGGTTTTAAGCCGTAAGTTTTGGGTGCGTAAAAACGAGAAAAATTATAACAACGAATTTGGGGTACCGCTGACTGTATTGGGAATAGACCCGTCTTTGTCTACGGCAAACATCAGGCCCTCAAATTGGAGACGGCTATTGAAATTCTTGCCTAAATTAGCAGAAGGTTTGTGGCTTGCGCTATCGCCGCTAAAATTAGGGTATCCTAAATTTTTAGTACTTGAGTTGGCATCAGCTAAACCCGGCGATATAGATTATCTGGTTGATATAGTAGGACCGCAAGTTGGTATCGTAACGGCTGTGGGTGAAGTTCCGGTGCATGTAGAGTTTTATGCCAATCCGGAAGCCGTAGCCAAAGAGAAAGCAAGACTTATAGCGCAACTGCCGCCTGATGGTTTGGCTGTATTGAATTATGACGACCAGACTGTTTTGGACATGAAAGAGCGTTCCCGTGCTAAAGTCGTAACATTCGGCTTCTCCGAACTCGCCGATGTTCGGGCTTCCGATGTTTCTTATTTCGCGTCCGATGACAATAAAAATATAGGCGGATTTTCTTTTAAGATAAACAGCAGCGGAACATTTATTCCGGCAAGGATAAATAACTTGGTCGGTTCACACCAAATATACGGGGCTTTGGCGGCGGTGGCGGTAGGCCTGCATTTTGGCATGAACCTAGTTGATGTTTCCGAGGCATTGGAGAATATAGAATTGCCATCGGGGCGCATGAATTTGCTGCCGGGAATTAAAAATACAGTTGTTATTGACGATAGCTACAACGCTTCGCCTCTTTCAACTCACGCAGCGCTTGATGCTTTGCGCGATTTTACAAAGGCCAGAGAAAAATTGGGTTATAGGGGTCGGCAAATCGCGGTTTTAGGTGATATGAAGGAATTAGGCAGGTACGAAATAGAGGCTCACCGCGCGATAGGCAATTTAGTCGCCGAGCGCTGCGATATTCTGATAACTATTGGTGCCGCCGGTAAATTGATTGCCGATTCTGCCGCCAATCAGATGCCCAAAGAGAACGTAATGAGTTTTGATAGCTCAGATGAAGCCAAAATGAAAGTGCAGGAAATTATAAAAGAGGGAGATGTGGTTTTGGTTAAGGGGTCCAGGGCGATGCGCATGGAGGTTATTGTTGAAGAAATTAAAACCCGCTAGGTGCTAGCGGGGGCTATGGTTAGTAAAACGTCTTATTCCAAAATCGCAATTCGTAGCGGCCGCGAGAACCCAAATTCGGATTCCATTCATACCAGGAAACTCCGCAGTTCTTGCATTTGTCATGCTGGTATAATTCAACGACTTCGTCTTCGCCCAGTCTCTCTAAATGGTATCGGAATGTCTGAATAGCTACCCCATGGCTGACTATAAGAAGCCTTTGGCCGTGTCGGTTAGGTCTGAAAATAATATCCAGAAAAGTATGCGTTCGCATGCAGACATCCCACCAGCTTTCTCCGTTAGGCGGTCGGAGATAGAACTTGCCGGCTATTTTCCGTCTCTCATAAAATTCATTGTACTTTTTCTGCAAGTCGGTGCATTCGCTTATGCCAAGATCTAAATCGCCGAATTGTTGTTCTATCAAGAATAAATTTCTAAAACACCTTTTTCGCATTTTTCCTTGAGTTTTTTTCGGAAAACTATTTAGTAACAGTTCGGTTGTTTTTGTCGTGCGTACCCAGGGGCTATGGTATATAGTTTCAAATTCCCCGAATTGCTTAAGGAGCTCCGCTCCTGTTTTTATCGCCTGAGCAATACCATTTTCTGTCAACGGAGTTTTATAATCAGGCATGTTCTTTAAGCCGGCAGGCATCTCCTTAACCGTTCCTCTTTGACCTTGGGAAAGGGCATTCCAGACTGATTCCGCATGTCTTACGAAAATCAGAGACTTTGGTCTGAATATCATTTTGTCCCCCTTTTTGTTAATGCAGCAAACAAATTAGTGCTTATTGCTGATTTTGCCAGAAGAAAGAAGCCAGTCTAATAATAATCTCCAGGCGTGCGGGGTTTTGAGGCGGCGCCAGATGTAGGGCAGGGCAACTTGGTCGTTACCGTAAGGCAGGTAAATTCTTACGGGGTAACCTTCCTGCAATAATTCGCGGCCTAAAGACAGATAACCGTAAAGCAACTGGAATTCTATGCAATTTTTATCAAGAGTTAACGCATTTGCCATTACGAATCTTTTAACATGTTCCACTATCTTTTTATCGCGAGTAGCTATGGCATGTTTCGGACTTGAGATTCCATTCAATTTATTTAGTATTGTTTTTAAGATTGCGCCGTGGATCAGCGACATAAATGTTTCTTGTATGTCTTCTTGATCCTGAAAGGAGACTCTTGAACTTTCTTCATAAGCGCCCCTGACAAACCTAATAGGATGACCGCTGTCATGTAAAATTTCAAAATTCTCAAAAGAGTTTTTAATGTTTGCTTGAAGGCAGATACGGTTATTGCCGGGGGGCGAAGATATATCCTGAAATATCTCAATAATTTCAGGATTATATTTGAATTCCTCCATGTCAAACTCAATGCCTATATTACATTGGCGCGCATGGGCGGCCAGTTTTCTTATGATATTGAAACAGTAGCCGAACCCTAGTTCCAGGCCAAGATGCGTCAGTTTTATTGAAATGGTAGCCCGTAAGCCGCGTCCAGTTATTTCATTTATCAATTCTTTATATTCAAGCAGGGCTTCCTCGGCTTCTTCTTCATTTTTTGAATGTTCGCCGAGTACGTCTATTGTGGCTAAAAAACCTTCACCATTCAGTCTAGCCGCTGTTTTCAGCACCTCTTCTCGCGTTTTGCCGGCGATAAAAATTTTTCTCGGAAGAAATAACAGCGTTTTTGCGAGTATGCTGGTTTTCAAAGGACGCTCCTTGGATCATGAGATGGTTTCAAAGCCATCTCTTTATAAAAACCAAGCTTTTTGCTAATATAGAATATTATGGCGCCATCGTCTAGCCTGGCCTAGGACATCGCGTTCTCAGCGCGAGAACACCGGTTCAAATCCGGTTGGCGCTGCACATATAAAATTTTAGCCGATTTTCCTTATTAATTTCTCTACTATTGACAAAAAAATTAGTGGGGAGTATATTGGGGATAAGCAAGAAAGAAAAGGGCAAGGTTCCAACCCGAGGGCTCAAGTGGAGCCCATAAGGCCGGAAGCCGTCGACTCTATTCCTACGCGGCGTGTTTGACGCGCGAAAAGTGGGATGGATTCAACGGTTTCCGGCTTTTTGCGTTATTAGGGCTTACGGAAGCCCTAATCGTCTAAAACACAAGTTTTTTAAAAATTGAAAAAGGAAAAAACGGAGGAAGAAATGAGAAAGAATCAGTTCGTTTTACTAACCCTTCTCGTTGCATTGTCGGTCAGCAACACAAATGTTTTAGCGGAAGAGCAAATGCACCCCATGCCTAATCCGGCGGTGCAAGAAGAACAAAAACTTATGGTAACTATACGGTTAGAAATGGCAGAGGACGGCGCGGTTCACACAGAAAATCAAGAGGGTCTCGCACTTTACCCTCAAACCGTAATTACCGTATTATCACCAATGCTGGTTTTGGGAGCAAGAACTACCGTCATTTATCAAAACCAAATGATCCCAGCTATCCAAGTAAACTCGGATCCTCGGCTGGGACTCGCAACCTTATCGCTAATCAAGCCGCTTCCGGTAGATACACAAAAAACAAGATTTTTCTCCGAAAGTGATTTCGGCGAAAATATGTTTATGCTTACCTCGCTGTCTATCATAGATATGAAAAATTTGACGGATGATGGCGAAAAAAACCATCTTAGAGGCGCCATAGTCGTAGATGACTATGGAATGCTTATGGGCATTGTATCAAGAATAGAAAAAGACGCCCTTGGGGCGGTAACGCCGCAAGTAATTCCGTATGACTTGGTAAGAATGTTTATTCATTATTTAGAACAGGGGCCGCCGATACCGCAATTTAATCCCCCGGATGATTTAAGACCCGGAGAAGGCCCAGGAAAGTCAGTTAATTTAAGGGCGACATATTTTTTTAAGAGCCGTAACATTGGTACGGCTCTTTTTATTTAATTTGACTCAACTGGTGTAATTTGGTAAATTGGTCTTAATGTTTGCAATCATAAAAACCGGAGGGAAACAATATAAAGTCGCTGAAGGCGGGAAGTTTTTAATTGAAAAACTTGACCACAAAGTAGGGGAGGAGTTTGATTTTGAGGAGGTTTTGCTGGTGGGCAATGCCAAGGCGGAAAATGCCAAAATCGGTAATCCGCTGGTAAGGGGTGCCAAAGTCCGCGCTCGCGTATTAGACCACGGCAAGGCCGAAAAGAAGATAATTTTTAAATTCAAAAACAAGACCCGCTACTGGAAGAAAAAGGGCCACCGCCAACCGTTTACCAAAGTAGAAATATTAAAAATCACCGCCTGACAGCGGTGATTTTTCAAAAATTACAAACCCAGCTCACCCCCTGATTTTCTTACAACATATCCCTCATACAAATAACGCTTTGCTCGCTAAATTGTCGGACACAGGTTGGTTCCCCGTTTACCACTTGAAAACTTCAGCTAAAGCTTCGTTTTCTTACGCGTTTTCCGACCAACCTTTGCGTTACCCGACAATTCTTAACGCTCACAAAGCTAATTTGTTAATCGGGATATGAATGACGAAAATCAGGAGGTTTCGCTTGGTTCTGTTTGTAATTTTTGAAAAATTTTAGTGAGGGGCTGACTTATTTAAAAGATTGGAAGAAAACCAAATAAAAACCCCTAAGCATGAGCGGGGTTTATTTAAGAAATACCCAGAGACTGGAGGGGCTCCATAAAACATCATGACGTACGGAGGAACTACAGAGCTGAAGGTTTTGGCC
>JACOZZ010000002.1 GCA_016181055.1 Candidatus Yanofskyibacteriota bacterium | reverse complement strand
GCAATCGGTTCAATAACGTCGGCTGCCTGTAAAATATCACCCTCTCCAACCCCGTCGCCTACCGCGAATTTCCAATCTATAATACGGAAAGCCAATTCCCCATTTAATTTATTTACCAGTTCTCTTATAACATGGCCGACTGAGCGGAATCTTATTTCTGTCATTTCTTCAAGTACTTTTTTTTGCCAACCGGCGGGTTCGGCGCCATTTATGCTGATCAGTTCCAGGGCGTCAATTCTTCCGCCGCTTAATCCTGAACTGAAGGACAGGATCGGTATTTCTTTAAATAGGATTCTTTTTTTAAGCGAATTTTTGATGATTGCGCCCCAGCTGAGAAGCGTAAGGATCGCAAGATATTCGCTATGTGCCCCGCCATTTTTAAATAGAGTCTTGATATATGAACCGAAAATAGGAAATAAGCGATTTCTTAGTTCATGGATGATGGGTTTAGCCCCAGAGTATATTTCGGCCCAGCTTTTTGATCGTTCTATATCTTTTATTATTTTTTCCCTGAAAAATCCTATTTCCTCTATCAAACTATCGGATATGAGGTTGCCCGATAGTACATGTCGCAGGTATTCTACCTCTGGGAAAATTTCATGAATTTCAAAAAGTTCGCCCTGTTCACGGATGCGTTCGCAATCCAGAAGGTTTTTTGTAGAAGCGGTGCGTACGTGCGTGTTTGAACTAAATAATTTATGCGTAGCGTTGTAATCTGGGATTCTACCGGTAACGAGATCGTAAATGGCCTGGTGGCTGATAGTGCCAAAGAAACGCAGTAGGTCTGAATTATTTGCCTGTTCAGCACTTGTATTCGCAAACAATTGTTCTAGAAGTTTGAGCGGCCTGGTATGAGCCTTACCCATCATATCGGCACAGGCAATAGTTAAATTAATATCCGCATATTTTCGGCTAAGTTTATTTATGTATTCCAAGCCATCGCTTCTATCATTGGTTACGCCTGCTTTGGCCAGACTAGTCAGAAGATTTTCCAATATTCGCGTTCCGTCATTACGTGCCAGTATTGCCTTAACCCATGACCTAAATTCATGGGAGGGCATTTTGAGTTCTATAAGCAGTTCTTCCAGCGGACGATCGTCCTGAAAGAAAAGATTGCCCATGCGCCCTCCCGAATATTGTCAAAGATCATTAAAATAAAAATAGCAGGTTTAACCTGCCCGGTAATCTTTACAAGTTTTATTTAAACTTATCTGGTGCAATTTCCCGCAAGAGTGTAGCCGGCCGATATTGCGGCGGCTTCGGTGGCAAAAGTGAGCTTGTTTTTGTCGGCGATCTTGGAGGCGCTTGGACACCATAGGAAGTGATAAGCTTTGCTGGTGCTGTTTTTGGAAGCAACGACTGAACTAGGTGCTAGATTATAGGTGTTAGGCGTTAGTTTTGGGTTTTGAGTTTCTTTCCCGCTTCTATCCGCCGTCTGTTTACCGTTATCCGGTTCGGTAATTGTAATCGGTGTTTTCCCTTGCTGGTATGCTGAAATCTTTCCCAAGTTAAAAGCCGTGATTGAGATTAAGACTATGGTAATAGCCAAAATAACCTCGGCTTGATATTGTTTGAAGAATTTGATAAGATTCATATATTCTAGGGATGGCGTTCCGCTCCAATTTTGCAAGCATTGGAACGGTGATGGCCTCTCCCACGAAACCGCTATTCGCGGCCGGCCATCACAGTCGGTTGGCGCACGGTTTATTTATTTTATAATTTGAGTTGTAGCGACGGCAAAATTGGGGCGGGACGCTCAATTTTGTAAGACTCGCTACGCTCGTCTAACAAAATTGGCGCATACAAAGGCTAAATCTACAACTAAATTAGGCAGAGATTCGGAATCAAAACGTTTGGGCGTCAAGCTTTTTGACGGCCAAGTTGCTATTCCTGGTAACATTATCATCCGCCAGCGCGGCAGCAAATTTTGGCCCGGCGCCGGTGTCCGCATCGGCAGTGACGATACTATTTACGCAGTTACTAAGGGTAAAGTCAAATTCTCCACTCGTAAGAAAACAAATTACGACGGCAATCGCCGATTGATCAAAGTAGTCAACGTGGTATAGAAAGAAGCGTTTGAATAAAAGAAAAAAAGACCTGCATGAAGGCAGGTTTTGTTATTAGAGGACTATTTTTGCTTAGGCGTAAAAATATTATTAAAACTTTTATTATTAAAACTTTCAAGAAACTCCTCAAAAGATTTTTCATCTTTGTGCTGGCCGGGTGAGTTATTTTTTGGTTTAGGGGGTATTGGGATGGTAACCCTATTTATGGGGCCGCATTTCGGACATTTTATAAGAACCGTTTTTCCGAAATCTTTTTCTGTAATGCGGATCCTTAATTTTCGGCCGCAATTTGAACAGTTAAGGTGTCTATATTCATGCATGCTTTCCCCCTCCTTCACCCATCTTTGGGTTAAAATAGCAAATTTTATTTGTTCGTCAAGATTATAACTTTAATGCTGGTTTTAACTTCCGGGTGGAGTTCTATTTCAACCTTGTGTTCTCCTGCCGTTTTTAGATGCTGGGGCAGATTGACATTTTCTTCTTTGAGGTTAATCCCCTGCTCTTTGAGGGCGGCAGTGATCTTTTTCTCATTAACTGAACCATAGAGGTGGCCTTCTTCATTGGCGTCTTCCTTGATCTCTACAGCAAGCCCATCAAGTTTTTTGGCGAATTCTATCGCCCCCTCTTTGCTTGTTTCATATTGTTTCTCGCGTTTTGACTTCAATATCTCTGCTTGCTTTTCGGCATCAGCCGTTGCCGGTTTCGCCAAATTTTTCACAAACAAAAAATTGCGGGCATAGCCATCCGCCACATTTTTAATATCCCCTATTTGGGCGATGCCCTTTATATTTTGTAGAAATATTACCTTCATGTTTACGGCTAGCGTAGGTTTTTGATTAATTCTTTCACCTTATCCAACTGCGGGTCTTTGTCTTCATTCACGTCTTCTTCGGTTCGTTTGACCTCAATATCCGGCTTAATCCCGTTCTCATTTATTGATACGCCGCTGGGCGTGAACCACTTGGCGATCGTTACTTTCAGCGAGGACTTTTTAGCGAGTTCCAGCACTTCCTGAACCGAACCCTTGCCAAAACTAGTTTCGCCCACGATCAGCACGCCCCTGTTGTCTTTTAGGGCTCCTGCCAAAATTTCTGATGCCGAAGCCGAACCCTTGTTTATTAAAACAACTACAGGGTAATTTTTTAATTGGCCATTTGGCCGGGTAAGGAACTGGTTTTCCCGTCCATCGCCGAACCTTTCAATGGTTACGACTTTATTTGAATCTAGGAAATAACCCGCGATATTAACCGCTGAATCAAGTAATCCGCCCGGATTATTACGCAAGTCAAGTATTATTTTTTTAGCTTTTGAATCGGCAATTTCTTGCGCGGTCTTTTTAAATTCCGAATCCGCATTTTGATTAAAAGTAAAAATCTCAATGTAGGCTACGTCTTCATCAAGCAACTTCCAATTAACCGCTGGGATTTTGATCGTGTCGCGTGTAATTATAACTTCCTTGGTCTTTTCCAGGCCATCGCGCGTGATAGTCAGTGTCACCTTGCTTCCTTTGGGTCCGCGTATCAAGCTGACTGCTTCATCCAGCTTCATGCCCTCTGTAGATTTATCGTCTACTTTGAGTATTTTATCTCCCGCAAGAAGTCCTGCCTGTGCCGCAGGCGTGTTCTTGATTGGCGCGATAACGGTTAAAATATTTTTACGAAGGCCTATCTCAATGCCAATGCCGCCGAACGCCCCCCTTATTTGTTGCTGGAATTCCTCGCTTTCTTTGGGTTTTAAGAAAACAGTGTAAGGATCTCCTGCCGTTTTAACCATCCCGTCTATCGCGCCGTAAATTAGGTCTTGGGTATCCAGTTTATCTTTGTCTACGTAGCGATTGTGCAGCATATCCCAGACGGTCCAGAAAAGAGAAAAATCTACTCCTTTTTGCTTGCCGATATCCTGGTTTAATACGGGCACGTTGCCAACGGATTCCGGCACCCACTGGTTTTTAAAATAAAAACCGCCGATAAAGCCAACGGCGAGAGCAAGTACTATTATAATTGGTACAAATCTTTTTTGCACTGATTTTTATTTGGCTATCGGTATTTTTTGTAAATTACGATATTTCCAAAAAAACTTTATTGCGCTGGCTATGTGCCAGCGAGTTTTATTATTGAAAACAGCATCCAGTAGTCCCATGCGTGAGCTGGATTCTCGCTGATGGTAATGATATATAACGGCTTCCGGGTAATAAACAACCTTGTAGTCATTATGCCAGAAACGGCGAGCCCAATCAACATCCTCAAAGTACATAAAAAATCTTTCATCCATGCCGCCTATCTTATTGAATGCTTCGCGACTTACCATAATTGCTGAGCCCATCAGCCAATCCGGGGTTTGAATCTTGCGTGAGTCGGCATCGGCCATTAAAAACTTGTCCAGCTCTTTTTTAAATCTCCCGAATTTGCCAAGAAAGCTCCGGCGGGCGATTATCGTAGCCGGCTTATAATAACTGAAAAATGTCCTCTGGTGCGTGCCGTTAAAATTAAGCACTTTCGGTCCCAATATGCCGATATCCGGATGCTTCTCCATATAATCAGCCATTTTTTCAATTGCTCCATCAGTTACAATCACGTCGGGGTTCAATATTAGGATATATTTGCCGCAGGAGCTTTGTATCCCGATATTGACCCCGCGCGCATATCCGAGATTTTCCTTGAATGGTATGTACTTTATTTCCGGATATTGTTCGCGGATCAGATCTCTTGCCTGCCGCGAAATCGTTGAATCCACGACGATAATTTCAAAATTTGATTTATTCACATTTTCAATCCCATCGGACTTATGATGTCCTGAAATTAAAACTTTCCCCAATGATTTGAGGCATAATTTCAAAAGCTCCGGTGTCTGATGATGGACGATGATTATTGATAATTCAGTGATGGATTGACTTTTCATGGTATATTATGATATAATAAAGATGTCTGAGATTTTAAGCTTTTTGAGAGCATTAAGGAGGAACAGTGAAGAAAAACGATACGTTCTTGATCTCCTTCTTCATCCTTCTGATTTTACTCTTCTTGATGGTGGGAAATGTCAGGAAGAAGAATCAAGAGGCTGATGAGCAACGGAGAGCACGCTGGGAAAAAATAGAACAGCAAGCTGAGGAAGATTGTTGGCGTATCTACAACCGGCCATGCTCCAAGCCCTCTGTTGAGCAATTAGAGCAAAACGCCAAAGAAGCTGGAGAGAGAGTTACCGAAATGCTCCACGGGGAACAATAAGCCCCAGCATAGAAAAGCCACGTGCTTACTCTGATGCGGGGCTTTTCTATTTAGAAAATCAAAGTGAGCTCTCTGATTTTTCTTGCATCAGGCGGAGGCCATAGAGGTTTGTGGGGATTCTGAAATTGTGTGATTGCATGGTCGGCGAGCAGTATAATGATGTGCGGTAGCACACTGCGAGCCGAATCCATAATTTCAAAATAGTGGAGCGAGTCGCTGGACGAGCGGAACGTCCCCGCGGACCTCTATGGCGGAGCCGCAAGGAAAATCAGGGAGCAACCGTCAAGATATTTTTAAACAAATTTTTAATTCCTCCGAAATTTGCTTCTTTCGGCAATAATATATATTCTCCTTTTTCAGTTTTGGTTTCATAGAGCAGATTATCAATGGAAATCACGTAATTTTTAATTTCTGTTTTTGACCCAAGCGTATTCGCCAGTGAAAGCAAGTTGCCGATATCCCAAATTTGAAAGTCGGTGCGTATATTGTCCTTGAGGTCAGAAAGCAGAGAAGTTATCTTAACCGGATTTGATAAAAACCCCAAAGTTAACGCTTTATTTTTTATGATCGTAATCACTTCTTGTTGCCGCCTAGCCCTGTCAAAATCACTGGTAGAATATCGGGAGCGGACAAAATAGAGGGCTTGCTCGCCGTCAAGGTGATTATTCCCTGCCGGCAGGGAGAACTCATATCCCCATTGGTTTTTTTCTTCAAAGGGTTTTTTAAGGAAAATATCTATGCCGCCAAGATTATTAACTATTTCCTTGTAAGCGTTAAAATCAACGGCTATAGCATAATCAATGTAAACGCCGGTTATTCTTGATACTATCTGTTTCGCCAGGCTCAATCCGCCGCCATTTTCTAATCCTTTTTCATATACTTCATTTACCCTACCATTTAATTTAATCTCTTTATCATTCTGGGTTTTTGCCATCATGTCAAGGTAGAGGTCGCGTGGTATAGAAATAGTCGCGGCTTTTTGGGTGGTTTTATCAATGCTGGCCACCATTATTGTATCGGTAAGCAGTCCCCCTCCTTCTTCAATTGCAATCTCATCTTCGCCTCTTATGCCGAGAATTAAAATATCCAGGCGGTTTGGTTCCTGACTAGGCATTGGATTGGGGTCAACCGTCGGTTTTGGTTCGGCGCTGCCCCTGTTTAAAATTCCGGCTATCCCCTTCCACCATGAGCCGTTTTCTACAGAGATGGTGTTATATGCAATACCAAATTGATAGGCATAATAACAGATTATTATTGACATAAATATAAAAACATAAAAAACCGGCCTTTTGTACCAAGGCCTTTTAAGTCGCGGAAATTCAGAATTATATTGCGGGGTTATAGAATTCAGATTATCCATTGTCTAAATTCTCGTGGTAAAATTTTAGCTTTTCGCATTATTTCTCTTCTTCTTTTTAACATGCGGGGCAGTAGTTTAGCAACCTTAAAAATTTCTAAGATCATAGCCGGTTCAAACAGAATAAAATATATCCAAAGCTGCAGCTGCCGCCATAAAAAATATGGCATATCTTGCAGCAGATTGACCGTAAAGTCATTTTTAACAACTGTAAGCGTGGTGTTGCGCCAATCTAGACGCCGCTTGAACATCGGCACGGTTTTGCGTATTTTAATAAACTCGCGCCAACCGCCGGCAAGTGCTTTAGTCGTTTTGCGGTCGTGCCACGCGATTACGCGCGGCGCATAAACCTGTTTCCAACCAAACAATCTTATCCGCCAAGCCAGATCAAGATCGTCTCCGTACCAGAAAAAGTTTGGTTCTACAATTCTTTGACCCTGGGATTCCAGCCGGCAATCTTCCAGTGCTTGCCGGCGGAAAATTGGTACCGCTCCCTCAACGGCGAAAATTTCTTGTTTCTGGTCGTATTGGCCGCAGTCAATTTCTCCGTGGCCGATATTGATAATACGGCGGGAGCGGAATATCTTGAACCCCAAAGTATCTAGTATTTCATATTTAGTATTTTGTATATAAGGGAAGTCGTATTTATAAATTTTTGCTTGTAACGCGCCGATCTTTTCGTCGTGCTCCATAATTTCAACAGTATTTTTAATAAAATCTTTATCCAAAACTACATCAACCGAGAGAGCGATAATATATTTACCGTGGCTCTGTTCAAATAGTTTTTCTTGACCCGGCCACATGCCCAAATTTAATTTTGATTGAACAAAATTAAATTTGGAGAATCTAGAATCTAGAACCTGGGATCTGGAATCATTAATGATGTTCTTTGTTCCATCGGCAGAATTATTGTCTAAAATATTAAGTTCAATAAATTCATGCGGATATGATTGCGCAAAAACCGCATCCAAACACTGACGGATATATTTTTCGCCGTTGTAGATAACGAGATTGATAGAGATTTTAGGATTTGGCATATCGTGAAAATATCAAGGCGATGGTTGTAACAAACAGCAAGAAGGCACGTTCATCAAAAATAGCCACATCTGTCAGTGAATAAATCAAAACCCAGGGAAGGGAAATTAGTAAAGAAGCAAAATAAATAGTTTCAAGTTTCTGGCTTCTATTTTTTAGAAAATTAGTATAGACCTTTTTCATAATAAGCCAGAGGAACCAGAAGGTGAGAAGAAGTGCGGGGATGCCTATTTCGGCGGCGATATTAAGATAAAGATTGTGGGCCGAAGAGCCGGCCTTAGCGCGAGCCAGGTCTTCCCCTACCACGACCGGAAAATTACCTATCCCCACACCCAGCAATGGGTGTTTTTTTATTGAACGCAGTGAGTCTTTCCATATCTCAATCCGGCGGGCATTAGAGGTTTCGCTGATGTCTAAAACAGAGCGGGCGCGCTTGGCAAGCAAACCGGTTGAATCCTTTTCCACCATAAACTGGGCCGAAGCGATAATATAGTATGCTACGCCAAAAAGTAAGAAAAAAATTGCTAGATACGAGGTTGTGTATTTAAAAATATTGTGATGCCCTATGTCCCAATCTACGTTTTTACGATAAGCATAGATTAGGAAAACAGCCCAGATAGTTGAAGCCGCGCCGGCCGCCCAGATGCCCCTGGTGCCGCTTAATATTGCCGCCAAGAAGATTACTGGTACAAACACGACCAACATGCTTGCCCGAGTTTTAAACATTGTTTTGAGGGCACTGCCTTTTTCTACTGCTTTTAGGAGCGCGATTGCCATGACTGCCGGCAATCCCAAAAGCAGAAAAATCGGGAACGAATGTGAGTCCGGGAAAATTGAGAACATTCGCAGAGATAACTGATTGCCGAAATATGCGAACCAGGTATTGGCTTTGATGGCCGTCTCTGCCCAAGCGTTACCAAACAGATTACGCTCCACTACCCCACCCCAAAAATCCACAAATTGAAAAATATCCATAAAATATGTAGAAGCAAGCTGAACCATGCCAATCAGAGCCACGAGTATCGTGGGTATGGCGATATTTTTGATTAATCTTTGGTTGAAATCTTGATTCTTTCTAACTAGGTCGTAGATAACCATTCCAATAAGAGAGAGATTAACAAAATAGATAATTCTTTTGACGGCCAGAGCGTAGCTCTGTGCTTGGGTGATTGATAAAATCATCAGTATTAACAAAGCCAAGAGGATAAAAGATGAGCGGGAAAATTTTGGCATAATTCGGGGCTTAAATAGCCACAACCACTTGAGAAAAATCAGGCCGGAAAGGATACGCCACATATTAAGAGAGTCGAAACCGGTAGCAATAGGAATGGCGATAAAAAATGGAATTGTACGGACGAAAAAAGTTGTTGAATCCTCAAGTACAGCCCACAAAACATAAATCGCTAGCACTAATGTCCAAAAAGGCACAATTGAGCGCGGTAAAATTCCGGTTATTACTAAAGCGGCCATCGTTAAATGGGTAAAGAATAGACTATTGACACCTAATATTTTATTTGGTAACATATTATTAAATAATTTGGTCATTAAAATTCGGGAGGAAACTATGTTTGGACTTGCGATGTTCTTTTTTTCTTTTTTTACCTTGTTGGTTTTGAATGATATTCATCGTGTTATTACGAACAGACCTATGAAAAGTGGCGAGGATATTTTTCTGCTTTTTGCGACGATTGTGATTGGAGTACTGTCTGAACTTGGTTTAAGAAAAATAATAAAGCGGCAAGGCAATTAGTGGCCACTAACAAGGTTCAGAAATCTATCAGTAAATCCTTGCCATGTATATTTTTCCAAAATCCGCTCTGCGGATTTTTTTATTTGTTCTCGTTTAATATCGTCAGTTAATCCTTCCGCGATTGCTGTAGTAATTGAGTCGGGAGTAATTGTTTTTAACCCTTCGACAAGGGCTTCGACTGAGCTCAGCCGAACGTCCTCAGGGCAGACAAAAAAGGCATTATCCCCAAAAATCTCATGATTTATTTCAGAATCGGAAACAACTGCCGGTACGCCATAGCCTAATGCTTCAAGCGGCGGCAAACCGAAGGCCTCTTTTGAAGAAACATAAATTAATAATTTAGCTCCGGCATAAAGCTGGTGCAATTCATTTTCGGGCACGTATTCTTTATAAATTATTCCCTCTCTGCCTATTCGCCTGTTTATACCATTTTTGAGGTTTTCTAATAACAACGGATTGTATTTATCTTTGCCAACCG
Organism: Candidatus Yanofskyibacteriota bacterium; assembly: GCA_016181055.1. Lineage (GTDB taxonomy): Bacteria > Patescibacteriota > Minisyncoccia > 2-02-FULL-40-12 > IGHO2-01-FULL-4-A > 2-01-FULL-44-17. The sequence continues at coordinate 16,153 of JACOZZ010000002.1, read as the reverse complement.
CGATTAGTTTTAAATCTGGAAATTGACCGGCAATAAGTTCAAAAGCCAGCATGGTTTCTCGCAGGTGGCGGCGAGGAAAAGCTTGGCCGATATATAGAATATAACTGGTGTAACTGCTTGCCCCGTAGCTCGCCGAAGGCGAAGGTTCGGGGGTAACTGGTTTTGGGTGGTCAACTCCGAGCTGATTTGCCACAATGCGGGCGGAGTCGATATTAAATAATCTGGAAACCTCTTTTTTAGAGGTTTCAGAAATTGCCATGATTTTTGTGGCATGCCTAGCGGCCCACCAGCCGGCGAAGATTTTATAAGCCAGTTTGTATTGCCAGGGCAGGGTTCCCGAATTTATCTCATAATAAATATCTTCGGTTAGTATAACCAATGACCTGCCTTTAAAAAAAATCGGCAGCATATAGTTTGGAAAAAACATCAAGTCCAATTTTTCAAACCAGAGTTTAATCGGCAGAAAAATATAATAGTAAAGACTGAAGGAGTTCATTCTCAAATTCTCAAGAATTTGAGAATGATTAAAAACTGCTTTTTTGACAAAAATAGGACTGTTCAGCCATGGATAGTCAGGAATCCTAGATTTGAAATAAAGAAAAAATCTGAACTCATTGGCGAGTTCAGGTCTGCGTGAAATTTCTTCAAGAAGTTTTTTTACGATCCTACCGATGCCCCACGATTCAGGCCCCTCAATAGATTCGCACTCAATGCCGATTTTAAGCATTTATTTTTCCAAAGCGATTTCTATAAAAATCTAATACCCCGCCTAGTATTGCTTTTGATATCTCAAAATTGCGTCCCAGTATAATCTTGGCGAGTTGTTTAATTATAATAAAAATTGACCAAAATGGCAAGGTAAGCCTGGCCCATAATGGTCCGTTTTTCCAGTTAAAAAGATGAGCGTTCCGATAATGATAACGTAGCAAAAGCGGGGCGCCGAGCTGGCTCGTTGAGGCAGAGATTGCATGATTAACTTTTGTTTTAGGTACTATCGTCAACTTAAAACCGGCTCTCTGAGCCCGCACGCAGTAATCCACATCTTCAAAATATAGAAAATAGCGCTCATCCAATAAACCGATTCTTTCAATAACCTTGAGCTTTATTAACATTGCTGTCCCAGGAACATAAAAACTGGTTTTTAGTTTTTGACTCCTAGCTTCTAGATGAGAAAGTTCGGGTTTGAGCCATTTAATTTTGCCGCCGTAAATTGTTTGATTGCCCTCATTAATTGCAGGACCGAGAACGCCGGTCTGATAGTCGGATTCAGCGGTTTCCACTAATTTTGTTAATACGTTTTTTTCAACTGTAGTGTCGGGATTTAATATAAAAACGTAATCAGCGCCTCGTTCAAGAGCTTGTTTGATGCCGATATTGTTGCCGCCGGAATAGCCGAGATTAGAGGTGATAGGTTTTAGGTGATAGGTTTTAGGTGATAGGTTTCGGAGAAAAAGCCTAATTTCATCTACATATTTGATATTAGAGGCATTATCTACTATAATTACCTCGTAGTTCGGATAGTCAAGTTCTTTAACAGAATTTAAGCACCGAGTGGTGTCTTGGGAATTGTTATATTGAAGAATAACGATAAAAACACAAGGAGGTGGCATATGTGGCAAGTGGTGGGTTTAGTTGTTTTCTGTATTTTATTTTTTTCCTTTTTAAATAGGATAGTCCGACGTTAGATTTGAGTGGGTTTTTTAAATTTGTACAGTACCATTGGTTAACTCCTCAAATTCTTTTTTAAATCTGTCTGCTGAAAATCTTTCGGCAGATTTTTTTATTTCTACCGAATTATAGTTTTGCATATTTTGTTTTAACCGCCTAACACCGTCAGCTAAAACTTCTTCGGTCGGGTCGTCAAAAAATTCGCCGTTTATTCCTTCCTCTATATATTCTAACGCGCCGCCGCGCTTTAACGCTAATACCGGTTTACCGTAATTCATGGCCTCAATCGGGGTAATGCCGAAATCTTCTTCTTGGGGCATAATGAAGGCTGAACAGTCGGCGTAATATTGATGCGTAATTTCATCTGGCTGATAGCCAAGCAACTTAACCGTTTGGCCGGCAAGTTTTTTAAGCCGCTTTAATTCAGGCCCGTCCCCTATTATTACAAGCGGCCATTCAAGTTTATTAAATGCTTTAACAGCAATGTCTATATTTTTATGTTTAAAAAGGCGGCTGACAATTAAAAAATAACCTTCAGTAACTGGTAACTGGTAATTAGTAACTGGTAATCGGGTGACTGGCGGGTAGATTACCACAGAATCTCGCTGGTAGTATTTTTTAATGCGCCGGCAGACGTTTTCGGAAATGGCTATAAATTGGTCAACACGGGTAGAGGCGTGGCGGTCCCAGATCCGCATAAAATGCTGGACCAAAGAAACCCAAGTCCTAGGCGCGATATGGCCTTCTTGTTTATATTCCAGATGCCAGTCCCAGAGCTGTCTGGTGGGGCTGTAACAATAGCAGATATGCTTAGTTTGGGGTTTGAGTATCAGGCCCTTGGCAAAAGCAAAGGATGAGGAGATTACCATGTCAAAACCGCTTAGGTCTATTGATTCAACGGCAATCGGTAGAAGAGGGGTTAATAATTTATGGCCGTGGAAGGTGCTATAAAATTTTTGAGCAAAAGTCGTTCTTATATCCGCTTGCGGCAAAAACCAATTCGTAAATTTTTTATTATAAAAAAGCGTATATATCGGCGCCTGCGGAAATATCTCATGCAACGCTTTCAGCGTCTTCTCCGCTCCGCCCATTTCCAAAAGCCAATCGTGCACCAACGCAATCCGAGGATTTTGTATATTTATTGACACTTATCTAATTACTAGGTATTATTATACTAAAGTTTCTTTATAATTTATGAAAGGAAAAAATGCCAAACTGGATGCCGTTAGCTATTTTAGTGATAATAATATTTGCGGTTAGTCCGATTCTTAACAATAGAGCCATAGAAATCCACGGGCCAACTATAAACCTGGTAATTATTAATGTAATTTTTTTTGTTCTTGGTTTATTCTGGTTTATGTTAACCGGGTGGCAAGATATCTTACTTATCAGCAAGAAATCTTTAATTTTAACCTCAATCGCCAGCGTAGGTTCTTTTATCGGTGTAGCAATGCTGTTTTCTGCTTATAGGGTGGCGCCCAAGGAATTGTCCGTCATTTCGATCACAGTGAGTTTTTCTGTGGTAGTTTTAGCAATTATTAATCACCTTTTGGGTAATAAACTCGTTTTTCATCAATGGGCAGGGGCGATTATTGCGTTTATAGGCATATCTCTTGTGAATTATAAAAAGTAATCAAAGCGCGCACAGCGCTTTTTATTTTTTTTAGTTCTGGTTAGCCAACTCAAGAAAAGATAGCAAGTCTCACACAAAAATTAAAACTAAGCGAGCCATAGTGCCTTTTGGGACTTCTGGGGTTGTCGCCAGCATGGTTTTGTCAATGATTGAGTCCAAAGGACGAATATCTTGACAAATGGCGGCAATCACAAAAGATGAAAAAATCTCGCTGGGATTTTTGAAGTTCCCAAAAGGCACTATGACGAGCGGTAATTTTTGTGATGAGGGCGAGCTATCTTTTAGCCATTATATTTTTCTTATAAACCTCCAAATTATCCAATACAATCCCCGCCCCCTTTGCCACACAGAGCAATGGGTCATCGGCTATGCGCGCCGGTACCCCGGTAATTCTTGTGATCAGGATATCTATATTTTTGAGCAATGCTCCGCCGCCGGAAATGACAATTCCGCGGTCAATAATATCCGAGCAAAGTTCCGGAGGTGTTTCCTGCAGGACATTTTTTACCGTTTGCACTATTTCACGCAACTGTTCTTGCATGGCATCCGTAATCTCGTTTGATGTCAATTCTACCGTTTTGGGATAGCCGCTGGTCAGGTCGCGGCCGCGCACGTTTATTTTTTCTTCATTAGCCTGTTTAACAGCATTGCCGATTGCTATCTTTATTAATTCCGCGGTGCGTTCCCCGATAGCCAGCCCATGTTTTTTCTTAACGTAATCAACTATTGCCAAATCTATCTTGTTTCCCCCAACCCTAGCTGAAGACCACGTGACAATACCTCCCAAACTGATTACTGCGACATCAGATGTGCCGCCGCCTATATTGAGGATTAAGTTGCCAACGGGGCTGTTAATGGGTATTTTAGCGCCAATTGCAGCCAAGACCGGTTCTTTGACCAGATACGCCACCTTAGCTCCGGCGTTAATCGTGGCTTCAATTACCGCGCGGCGTTCGGTAGAAGTTATGCCGGCAGGCACAGAAACCAATATCTCTGGTTTATAAAATCCAAAACGGCCGACCGCTTTGTTTATGAAATATTTCAACATTGCTTCCGTGACCCGATAGTCGGCGATTACCCCGTCCTTGAGCGGGCGGGAGACTACAATACTGTCTGGCGCCCGGCCTATCATCTCTTTAGCATAATTGCCCACCGCGATTATTTTATTGTCCAGCACTGATATGGCAACAACGGATGGTTCATTGATAACCAAGCCCTTATTAGGTACGAAAACCAAAGTATTGGTTGTGCCCAAGTCAATTCCGATTTTTTTTATAAACAAGGTCGCCTAGTTTCTAGTTTCTAGTTTTTAGTTTCTAGCTAAAAACCTTGAAAAATAGAAGCCCATTAAGACAAAAACATAACGATTCGAAATGCTTCTGACAAGATTTACAAAAAGTTAGTTTTGGTTTAGAATAAACGAAATATGAAAAAAAGAACCAGAAAAATTCTATTTTACTTTTCGGTGCTGGTTTTTATTATCCTAAGCTTTTTGTTGGTCCTTTTTGCGCTCGGCTATAAATATGATTTTGTACAGAATAAATTTTTCAGTACCGGGTCTTTAGAATTAAAAACTAATGTAACAGCTGAAGTTTATATAAATGACGAACTGGCGGGAAGCACCTCGTTTTTGAGCGATTCTTTTTCCAAGGGACGGCTTTTGCCCCGCACGTATAACGTAAGGCTTCAAAACGAAAAATACCAATCTTGGCATAAGCTGGTTAACGTTGAGGCAGGATTTTTATCAAGTTTTCCGAGGGTAGTACTGTTGCCGCAGGATTTCGAAAGCGAGGTCGTAGCATCCGGCTCCATTAGAGTCTTAACAATAAGACGGTTTGAGCCTGAAAATAATCTGGCTGTCTTAGGCAATAAACAAAAGCTGGAATCAATAAATTTAAAAAACGGTGAAATAAAACCAATGAAAACATCATCGCCGACCCCATTACCGTCAGCATCTAGCGTGGAAAATGGGATTGCCTTCATTGCCTCTCCCGATGGCAATAAAAATGCTTGGTTTAATGAGCGAGAGCTTTGGGTTAAATGGGTCAAAAATTCCAACTATCAACCATATAAATTGGCCGGAGATATTGGGTTAGTTACCAGATTTTCGCAAAAAATAGAGGATGCGCAGTGGTATAAAGATTCGGAGCATCTCATAGTCAATGTTGGCGGGATATTAAAGTTTATAGAAATAGACGACCGTGGCGGAATCAACATCTTTGATATTGCAACGATAACCGGTCCGTTCTATTACGACCGCGACCAAGACGCGATATTCAAGTTTGAAGGTAATAAATTAGTTAGGATTAATCTTTCAGAGTAACCACCCGCCTATTTAAAAAAGCCATCGTGATGGCTTTTTTAATGGTATATTTATTTCAGTGATTCCCCTTTTTGTTTTGCTCTAATTTTTTTCAGCTTTTCTGCTACCTCAATAAATTTATCTGCCATATTTTCTAATAATTTAACTGGCATTTCTCCAATTCCTAGAAGAATATTAAACGGTAATATACCGATTTCCTTTAGTGCGCCCATTAGCTCTTTTTTACCATCACTTTCAGCTTCTAGTTCATTTTTTGGTTTCTGTTCCATAATAAAAGTTTGATTAATTTTATATGTAAAAAATAACTTCGACCAATGTTATTTTTAACGTTTAGCCCATTGTGGGGCTTTTCTGGCTTTTTTGAGACCGTATTTGCGGCGTTCTTTTTCACGCGAGTCACGGGTTAAGTAGCCCGACTTACGAAGCTTTTTTGAGAAATTTTGGTCAAATAAAACTAGGGCGCGACTCAAACCTAACTTTATTGCACCCGCCTGTCCGCTTGTGCCGCCGCCGAAAACTTTTGCTGTTGCCTTGAATCTATTGAGGGACTTTAATTTTTTAAGCGGAGCCTCCACCGTATTTTGTAACTCCGAAGTTCGAAAATATTCGTTATACGGCTTGTCATTCACTATAATCAATGCTTTGTCTTCAGAAACCTGCGCATCCGTTGATTTTTTGGTATAGACGCGAACTCTGGCGACAGCTCTTTTTCTGCGGCCGATTGATTCGTAATATTTTTCTGCCGCTGGTCTAACGGCCTGCGGCTCTATTATTTTTTCTTTCGTTGCCGCTTGTTTTTTCGGTTCTGCTGTTATTTTTTTCTCAACCTTAACCTTTGCTACTTTTTCTTTAGCTGTTTTTGACTTGGGCGCTTTGGTTTTAGTTGTTGATTTTTTAGTAGCCATTATTTTATCTCTAAATTTTTTATTATCCGGCTCCTTAATCTGTTTGGCGCCAGCATTCTATATACCGCAAGCCATAATACGCGTTTGGGGTTTTGTTCAAACAGATTTTTTAATTTTTTAGATTTCATGCCGCCGGGGTAACCGGAATAATGATAATATGTTTTTTGTTCGGTTTTTTTACCGGTAAATTTGATCTGGCCTATATTGCTTATGATAACTTTTTCTTGCGGCATCAAATTAGGTTTGTAACTAGGATTTATTTTACCGCGCAAAACTACGGCAATCTTGCTTGCCAGACGTCCTAAAGGTTGATTTGTCGCATCAATGTTGTGGGTCAAAGTTATGCGTTATGGGTCACGGGTTATAGGTTATAAATTTTAACACCTAAAACCTTTTACCCAGAACCTAATTGACGAACTCAATTATTGCCATTCTAGCTCCGTCGCTTAATCTTGGCGGTAAATTTATGATCCTGGTGTAACCGCCGTGTCTGTTTGCAAATCTATCAGCCAGCTCTGTTGTTAATTTTTTAGCGTATTTAGCGCCCAATTGCGAGACCAGCAAGCGGGTGGCGGCAAGATTTTTATTTTTTCCTTTTGTTATAAGTTTTTCTACGCCGACCCTTAAGCTTTTTGCTTTAGCTTGGGTGGTGGTAATTTTACCATTTTCAATTAAGGCAACCGTAAGATCGCGCAAAAGAGCTTTGCGTTGTTTGGTTTCTCGTCCGAATTTACGATTTTTGCGTCCGTGATTCATGATAGTTATTCTTTTTTCTTGCGTCCCTTTTTGGGTTTCTTCTCCGCCGCTATTTCTTCTTTGGGTACCGCAACATTGTTAATTATCGTAAAATGGTCAATCAATATCTGAGAGGCTTTTTTGATGGCTTCTCCCGGGCTCATGCTGCCATCCGTCTCAACGTCCAGCATTACCTTGTTGTAATCAGTTCTCTGGCCGACCCGTATATTTTCTACCGTAAAATTCACGTTTCTTATCGGAGTAAAAATGCCGTCAATAGCAATTTTCCCGACAGTTAATTTTTCTTTCTGCCTTTGTTCTGCCGGTACGTAGCCGACGCCCCTTTCAATCGTTATCTCCATTTCAAGTTCAGTTTTCTTGTCGGTTATGGTCGCAATATGCTGGTCTTTGTTAATTATCTCAATGTCAGATGTGGTTTCTATATCATTCGCGGTGACTGTTTTTTCTCCCTTGATGTTTAACGTTAATGTTATCGCTTCATCCTTGAACATTTTAAATCTGACCTTTTTCAGGTTTAGAATTATCTCAATTACATCTTCCAGTACGCCAGGAATCGCTGAAAATTCATGGTCCACACCCTTTATTTTAACAAAGGTAACTGCCGCGCCCTCCAGTGATGAGATTAAAACTCTCCGTAAGGTGTTACCGATAGTTGTGCCGTAACCAGGATAAAGCGGTCCGATTTCAAAAACCGCACGGTTTAATTCTTTAGAGACAACTTTGGGTTCTGTGGGTAGCTGAATCATGCTGTCGCAGCTTACAGCTTACAGCTTACAGCTTACAACCAGATTGGCCGAAAGCAGAAAGCAGAGAGCCGATAGCCGTATTAACGGGAATAAAATTCAATTAATGACCTAATATCCTTGCCCTCCAGGCCGCTTTCCTGAATAGTCGGTGCGCCGCTGATTTTTGCGGCCAATGCATCTTTATCTAACTCAATCCATTTCGGCGATTCATATTTTTTTATCCATTGCGGCATTAAAACCGAAAAATATTTAGTTTTCATACTGACATCCCTGATTTTTATCACATCTCCCGTTTTAATTCCGTAAGACGGTATTGAAGTCCTTTTGCCGTTTACCAATATATGGCCGTGACTCACTAGCTGACGAGCCTGGTCGCGTGATTGTGCGAATCCGGAGCGAAATACGGCATTGTCTAATCTCCTTTCCAGTTTTTTGACCAACGCATCTCCTGTCTCATGTTTTGATTTGACCGCGTCTTTCACGCAGTTCTTGAATTGTTTTTCCATTAAACGATACGTATTTCTGACCTTTTGCTTGGCCTGAAGCTGCAAACCGTATTCTGATAATCGTCTCTTGAATGTTTTTCCATGCATGCCAGGCGGATACATTCTTTTTACAGTGGCTGATTTGGGCGAATACGAACGCTCGCCTTTAAGAAAAAGCTTCGTACCCAATCTTCTTTCTATTTTTTCTTTCGGACCAGTATAGCGAGCCAATTTAAGTTATAAGTTATAAGTTATAGGTTATAGGTTATTTTCTAATACCTATTACCTAACACCTATCACCTAGCTTTATACTCTACGGGGTTTTGCCGGCCTTACTCCGTTATGCGGCATCGGCGTGGCATCTATGATTGAAGTGATATTAATGCCTGTGCTGGCTATGCCGCGTATTGCGGCCTCTCGTCCGGGACCTATGCCTCTTATTGAAACTTTTACTTCTTGCAAACCAAATCTTTTAGCTTTTTCCGCGGCATCTTTGCCAACCAATGTTGCGGCGTAAGGCGTTGATTTCCTTGCTCCCTTAAAACCAAGGGTTCCGGCCGAAGAATGCGCGAACACGTTCCCGTTGGGATCAGTTATTGAAACTAGCGTATTGTTGTAAGAAGAAGAAATGTTGACCGCTCCTTTGAAAAACTGTTTTTTTAACGACTTTTTGGCAACCTTAACTTCACCCGCCGCATTCCCGGTTTCTTGCGTTTTTTCTGAACTTGTGATGATTCGTTTTTTTCCCATGTTATGTCTTCTCCCCCGACGGCTTTCTGCCTGAACCCATGGTTTTTCTTACATTGCCTCGGGTTGTGCGTGAATTGGTTTTGGTCCTACCGTGTATAGGCAATCGTCTGGCATGGCGAGTTCCGCGCCACGCTCCAACCTCTTTTAATCTTTTGACGTTTTCTGAAACTTCGCGCCTCAAATCGCCTTCAACTCTGTAGTTGCGGTCTATGATATTTTGTATCCTATTTATCTCTTCTGTTGTTAATTCTTTAGCCCTCTTTTCTTTAGAAACATTCGCGGATTTTAAAATTACCCTGCTATTGCTTGGACCAATGCCATAAATATAACTAAGCGAAAACTCTATCTTTTTGTTGTCTGGAATGTTAATTCCGGAAATACGAGCCATATATTACTACAAGATTACAAATTGTTTCCGAATATACGAATTTTTTCATTCGGATATTCGTGCTAATTCGTACCTTCGTAGCGGTTATCCTTGCCTTTGTTTGTGTTTCTTATTACTGCAAATACAATAGAGCTTACCTTTGCGGCGCACCAGCTTGCACTTATTGCATATTTTTTTTACGGAAGCTCTGACTTTCATTGATTTTTATCGGCGGAAAATTATTCTGCCCTTTGTTCCATCCGGGCTCAATTCCAGCGTTACCTTATCCCCAACTATTACTTTTATATAATTAATTCTCATTTTACCGGCCAAATACGCCAAAATCTCTCGTCCATCATTGAGTTTTACCCTGAATTTTGTATCCGGCAGAGCGTCTATTACAATGCCGTCTTCTTTTAATTTTTGATCACCCAAACTTTGAAAATAAAGAAAAAACCAGATTTCCTCTTGGAAATCAGGCCATTCCCCAACCTTATTCCATTGTATTCAAGTCTAGCAAAACTACTTTTACGTGTCAAGCCCGCTACTCTTTTTCTATGTTTATTTTAATTTTGCTTGGGTCTTTGGGAATGCTTTTAACCCAGAAGGGCGAGAGTATGACGTGGGCGGATTCAACCTCTCCCATATTTTTAAAATAATCACGTATTGCATCTTCTTTCATTCCCTGAATGTCTTTGAGTATTTTTTCCTGTTCTATTTTAACAGCCGCTCGGCCGGTAACACGAATATCAAGAACCATGGTTTGTCCGTCAGCGCTGGTTTGGGGGGTAAGATAACTGACGGCCAAATCCTTCTCCAATAATTCTAAATTGCCTTTTTTAGAAACGTAATTACTAATCAACTCCAAGACGTCAGCTTCGCGAAAGGCCAAAGTATCCGCGGCGCCTTTTAGCGTAATTTTCAGTGACTGGGCCGCTTCACCGGTTTTGACGTTAGTTGCCGGCACGTCCATTTTTATTGCAATGGAATCCGATATTTTCAGGTCTCCGGCCTGGTCATTCAATGATCGGATGATTTTTTCTTTGAGTTTGATGTTTAATTCTTCCTGGGCTTTGGCAAAATCTTCCTCGGTTGCCACTTGGGACGGACCGACAATGCCGCCGCTCATCGGTATCGTTGATTTGGCGTAAAACTGCTCATATTTAGGCGAACCCTCAAGTCCCGGAATAGTAAAGGTGGTTGCGCCGATGTTGTATTCTGCTCCGGCTTTGTCCGCGTATACGACCGAAGCAGTTGAACTTTCTTTCGGCACGATGATAGTCTGGGGAATTCTAAAGACTAAACCTTCCGGCGATTTAAACCTGGTAGTGGCAACCAGACGCTGGTCGGAAGAACTTTTATTATAAATTATTATATTGCCGCTTGATTTTTGAACTACATTTTTCTGGCCAGTTACAGGAAATTCACCTGATACCTCGTCTTTATAAGCAAAATGCTGGCCGGGAATGCGATTAAGCGCTGAATCAACGGATGTTGTCGTGCTTGAAGCCGTAATTTTTAATTGGAAATCCAGAGATTGTTTTTGCGGCCTGATTATGACTTGAGCGCTGCCAAGCGTCGCGTAAAGGACTAGCATCAGTACAATGACTGCTCCGCTGATGAAAAATAAAGGTGTTTTTTTAAGTACCTTGGATGATTTTATTTTTTTAAAACTTGCGGCAGCCATGAACTTTTTCCCGTCCTCCTGCTCTCTCGTAGCCCAAACCTGTGTAATATCGCCGCCGACGCTGTGTGATTCCGAAATCTCTTTTCTTATTTCTACTTCAAACGGCCGCGCCCTTTCTTCCCGCACCCTTATCGGACGCTCAACTTCTTGTCCCAGTCTTACTATGTCTTTAATGACCCGTCCGCGCGTTTCTGCTTTAGAAGCGGTGAGTTGTATTTCAGGTTTTTCCTCATAATCAGCTTCCGCAAATTCAGATTCATTGCTTATTTCTTCGGCTGTTTCTGGTTCGGGTTTTGCGGTGATTGCCGGTGCCGACTTACCCGGTAACGCATACGCACGTACGTTACTGGGCTTGCGCGGTTCCGGTGTTTGCAAAAGTCCTATGCCGTATTGTGACGCATATTTAGTTATAACCGGATCGGCAGTCATTATGCTTATTTTGCAGGCCTTGCCATCAGCTTCCCGTTTTATCGCCTCAAAATACTGTCCTTGTTTGGCAAAACGCGAGCCCTTGGGAAAAATAAATATCACTTCCTCTGCCTCGGCATTTTTGAACAAATCAAAAACCTCATCAAAATCATCGTTTTTGAGAACATGGATTATTTTGGTTGAACCCATCTAATATAAGTATAGCATTTTGAATATAAACAGGCCATTATTCATGTAAAATAAAACCGCATTATGCGGTTTATGATTGTACAATGAGTTTTTGCTTGGATTCTAAGTCAGCGATGTTTTTGCGTAAGCATTTGATTATTTTGAAGAAACGTCTGAATGTTAATATCTTATCTCCAAGAGAAATTCGTTTAAGAAGACTTGGCCTAAGATGAGAACAAAGATAGAGGATAACACCTATGATGCAGAAACTTCCTCCGAAAATTCCAATAACAATGTCGCTGATGCCTACTTGTTCAAAGTTTATCCCAATTCCAGTATAGAAAAGACGAAGAGAAAAAAACGTAATTACCCCACAGCTGACCGAGTGAAGACTCAGCGCCGCTCTTCTCAAGATTAAGGACTTGAGGGTCATTTTACACACTTTTAATCTGGTATTTTTATTTGATAGAATATCCTCAACCATGTGGTTGCGTATATTAAATTTTTGAATCAGGAAGCGGGTTAATGTGCGCTCCATATCCATCTCTATTTTTGCTAATTCACTTTCTCTTGCTTCTCTTTTTTCTCTTGACTTTCGTTCCAGTTCTACTTTTTTTGCTTCTTGCGCATCTTGTATCGCCAAAGTCAGCGGGTCTTGTGCAATTAAGCTTGTTTGGTTTTCCATGCTGTGCCCTCCCCTCGTTTACGAAATTTGCAGCGAGTCAATCATATTCTGGAATTTTTCCAGGTTGAATAATTCGGCTTTTTCGGTTTTGACTTCCTTAGTTTCCAACTCGCCATCCTTGGCTCGCAGTAGCCACTCACGGCTGAAGATAATCATCAGGCCGTCAATGTTTTTGCTTGGCCGTCTGAAGTCAAAATAATCACGCAGTTCCTGATGGCTCAAATCGGCCGATTCTACTCCGACTAATTGTTTGAAACTTAACCAGCCGTCCTCGGTTTTCAAAACGTGATTAATTTTTATATCCATCTTGACTGTTTTTAATTTTGTTATTGACCCGCAACAACGGACGCTCGTTTCCTGAACTAGGAGTTCCCAGTGTGCGAAAGAGCGCAATATCGTTTTCAAAACGTCATCTTGCGGCTTGAAAATTTCTAAATATTTCTGCAAATCCGCGGCCAATGTGGGATGCGAGGGAAAGCCCGTTGTTTCGTCCCAGGCAATCGGACAGCTGATAAGTTCGTCGTTGAGATAGCCAATTAGTTTGTGTTGAGCTTCAAGTGCGATGCCTAAAATCTTAAGGAATCCGAAGTTCTTGCCTATTAGCGTTGAATCTCCAATGGCAATTTTGCCACGAATCAAGTCAATTAATTCGTGTAATCGTCCCAGGCCTTCTTTATAGTCAATTATCTTGATATTTTGAGGAATAATGCCCGTATTTATTTTGGGAGCAATTGCTAAGGTAACCATATTCATCTGCCCCCGCGTCCAGATTCTTCCATATCATTTTTAATTCTGGACATCTCGGTTTCGGCTTGGGATATGGTTTCAGCCGCCAGCGTTGCCACATAGTCGCCTTTTATCAGTTGTGGGCCGTCGGTATATACCGGTATGCCCAGCGGAATTGTGGAAAGGCATCGCCGCAGTATTTCCAGAGATTCTGACAAGTTTTTTTCACCCGCATTTAGTTTTTCTTCAAGCCGGTGCAGGTCGGATATCTTTGATATAAGTATTTCTTTCTCTTTGCCTAGAGATTCAATGATAGGGTCTATTTTTGCCGCGGTGTCGGCGTTTTTTCTAACGATAACTTGCCAATTTTCTAAACTCTCGCTGATAACACGCAGGCGGTCTCTCAGCGTTTTTTGTTCGGCGATTATTTTGTTTTTTTCCGATTTTAAATACGTATTCCTAAACGTATTCATAAATTCCTCTATTTGGCTGATACTTGTCTTAATATCCAGATTGTTACCCGGGGTAAGCAGTTTTATATGCCGGGACCCGCTTTGCAGGAGCTGAAATATTTTTTGAGGTAATGATGCCAAAGCCCAACAGGTTTTGCCCGCAGGTATTATAAACAATTCGCATAATCCTGCCGTGTAATGGCCAAGTGATAATGGCCAGAGGAAGACCGACATACTAATATATCTGTTTAAATTTTCTTCACCTCCTCTTCCTAGAATTTCAGCTCTAATCTCGGGGTCTCCCGTATACCTTTCTCCTATATTTCTTGTCCAGATATGATACCTAACGGGAAAAAATAGCAATCTCGCACATTTTTTTATAATTCCCAACTCCTCGGTTGGCGTATCATCCAAATACATTTTGCCTGTGATCTTTCCCAAGGCAAAACCCACGAAAGGATAAGCCAGGATATACGGCCAATTAGCCATCAAAAACCCAAAGATAGAAGTCATTTTACCTCCCAAATTTTCAAGGACCAGAATTGTCGCTAGCATAGCATAGTAATATATATTCGTCAAGATTTTGGTTTTTGAAAACACCCGCGGTAAAAACAAAAACCCGAGTCAATCTCGGGTCTGAATCAAAAATAATTTAATTTGCTGTCACCTGAGGTTCGGAATTACCTTGCGGTGTTTCCGGTGGCAGGGATTCCGTTGTCGGTTGGGCGGGCTTAAGGGACAGTTTTTCAGTAGTTGTCCGCAGAACCTTGAGCTTGCCCATAATCCGCTTCTGGCCGGTTTCAAGCAAATTTTTCATATCGGAAGAGGCAATCCGGTAATTGTTCACTAGTGCTGCCGCGTCAACTGCCGTTTCAATGGCGCTAAGTGAGGCCTGAAATGTCGCCACCACTGCGTCCTTGGAAGCATACATTGACTGGTTCATGTCAACCATCGTCTGAGCCGAATCGCGGATTACCGCGACCGGCCGGTAGATGTTAACATAGTCAAAATACTGGCCTACGCCGCGGTGGAAAATTTCCAATCCGGCGGAACAAACCTTGCTCAAAGTATGTATCAACTCTTCGCCGATGACGATATTGGATTGCAATTGTTCTAACAGCTGGGTCTTGCGTTTCTCGCGTTCTTCGGGAGCCAAGATGCTGAATTCGTTATCCAGCAATCTTGATACCTCTTCGTAAATCGGCACGCCTGCCCGTTCAGCCATATACTGCTGTAACTGTTGGGCATCCCAGTTTTCTTTTTGCGCCGTCGTGATGTCCGACGCCAGATTATCAAGGTCTTCGGCCTTGGCTTGGGCGCAGGCGGCGATATTTCGCAACGCGTCCTGCGTGTTGTTGACGTTAGTGCGCATCAACCGCTCAATCAACTCAAGGACGTCGTATTCTTCGGCTATGAATTTCGCCATACTCTCGGGCAGTGAGTCGTAGAATTTTTTGGGAATTATGAAATGCAATATCTGTGCCGCCAAACTCCTTGTCCTGTCAGTAGGCAGGTCAAGAGCTTTTCTGACCAGTTTGTTGTTGCTCGCCAGTTCTTCTTTGCTGGCGTTCAATGCCTTCATGTTTTCTTTCAAAGACCTGTCATTGGGCGATTGGAAGTTTCTCTTATAACTTGAAACGGAAAATTTAGAAGTCTGTCTGTTACTTGGCATCATCATGTTTGTCATGGTTTCCTCCTCTTCCTCTTGTTATCTGTCTCTTGTCTGTATCTGATTGCGTATAATTGCCACGGGGTCAAAACTGTTACCTAGTATTTTTTTAAGTTTTCGCACGGAAAAAACCAAAGCGATTGTTCTTGAATTAGTCAGAATTAGGCCCCAACCAAATACTGGTATGAGAATGCCAAGCGCCAACATATAGATATATGTTTTTTGAGCTCGTGCGGAAATAAGCATAAACAGAGCTTTGAGCTTTTGATCGGAAAGTCGCAGTGTTTGGTTTTGGTCAATCCCGAAGTATTCCATGGTTAATTCATAAAAGCTCAACCTTATTTTTTCCACAATACCCTCTATTTTCTCTTTTTGTTTTGCGGTAAGATTCATTCGCCTCATTTCACCAATATCGACAAGCAACTGCTCTGTAACCGTATTTTCAATCAACTGTCCATTGATTGCGGCTGGACTCTGGTCTTGCGCCATTGCAACTTCATTTGCCACGGCTACCCCCGCAGATACTTCTTACCGGCAAAGTAAACCAAGCCCGTGATTGTTACCGGCCAGAATAGCCAGGATGCAACCGTCCAGACAAGGCCAATCAGTCCAAACGTAACTTTTAATGCCACATATCCGCCGGCGACCAATGCTCCGGTTTTAACCAAGCCCGTCCACCGATTCCGCGGGAATGAGACGGCCCA
>JACOZZ010000001.1 GCA_016181055.1 Candidatus Yanofskyibacteriota bacterium | reverse complement strand
CCGCTATGGCCGCGGCATTTTTTTTGCTTGAATGTTTTGATAAGTTGATTTTTGAAGGTGAACCGGATTCCAAACTTTGGGATTTTTTGATTTCCAAACTTCATTATTATGACACGCCACCCGAATCTACAAGGACGACCCTTGTAATAGCCGATTCACGTCAGGAATTGCTTAAAATTCTAGGTTATGACCCAAGTATGCCGATTGAGCATCTCGCTAATTCACAATTTCGCTCGTTACAATTCGCCAGGAGTGTGATAAAATAAGGCTATGAGATTATCACATATACAATCAGCCCAAAATATACAAGATAAAATTTTTGATAAAATGACGGTAGAAAAAAAACTTAAATTGGCAAGTGACTTTTTTCATTTTGCTAGAGAATTAAACCCAGAATACTTTTCAAATCATGGAACAACAAGATTTAATAAAAAAAATAGGAGAAATTCTCAATCGTCTTAAAATCCCTTATATAATCACTGGCGGTATTGCGGTTGTTATTTGGGGACGGCCAAGATTTACTGCTGATATTGATGTTGTGATTGAGTTGCTGCCCGAAAAACTAAATAAACTAGCCAAGGAACTTCTTGCAATTGATAAGGATGTTTATATCAACGAGGAAGCAATGAGAGATGCTCTGGAGCGACATGGCGAATTTAATTTTATCCACCCATCCACAGCCCTAAAAGTTGACTTCTGGATTTTGAAAAAAGATATCTATTCTCGCGAACAAATTAAGCGCCGAGTATCCAAAAAAATAGGGGACAAAAATATTTATTTCATTTCGCCTGAAGACCTGATATTGAGCAAGTTGCTGTGGTATCAAAAAACACAATCAACCCGCCAACTTGAAGACATAGAATCCATATTCAAGTTTCAAAAAAAATTAGACTTAGATTATCTGAAAAAATGGTCTGGTATTCAATCAACTCATGAAATTTTGCGTAACTTTCATAAAGTAAAAAATGGAAGAACCTAATTTAACACAAAACCAACAGCCGCCAGAGCCACCGGTTCAGCCGGAAAATCCTTTCATTAAGAGTAATTTTACTCCTAAATTTGTCGCAGTTATTGTTGGGCTTCTTATCATTGGCGGTACTGCTTACGGCTATGCCACATATTTGGCTAAAAAGAATTTTAATGAAGTCTCCAGACTGGCCGCAGAGGGCAAAAAGCAGGAAGATGAATTGAAGCAAAGAAGAATTGAAGACTCTTTGGCTACCGTGGGCTGGCAAACCTACCGAAATGAGAAGTATGGGTTTGAGTTTCGGTATCCGGCAAATTTGATGCTCGAAGAAACCAGTCAGGCAACATTTAATAGCAAGGTTAATTTAAAAGTTGAACTTCATGAGCCCAACATAACTAATGGTTTTTATATTGAGATGAACTTGGAAGCTATTGGCATTGAAAATTGTGACATTCCCGAAAGTCAAGAAAAGATAATCAATGGAACAAATATGGTTAGAGAAAATTGCGGTGGGATTATAACTTATCAGTTTGATAAAGAATCAAATAGTTTTTTCGCCTTTCTAAACTCGGGTTTATACGATGTACAAATTTTCGACCGAATCCTCTCCACGTTTAAATTTATAGAAAAAAATGAGGTTTGTATCCAGGTAATTACCCCGGCCAGGAATCCGCAAACCGGAGAAGCCAAGGATTTTCCTACGCCGTGCGATGTTCCGGATGGCTGGGAAGTTATTAAATAATGGCAGATTTTAAAATAGAACCCCTACAAAATACAAACACTTTTCAGCCGCAGCCGCCTAAGCGGTCAATTTTGGATTTGATCAAGACTTTTATCAAAACTAAATACGTTGTTGCGGGGCTGGGACTGCTGTTGTTGGTTGCGTTATTCTTTTTCTTTTTAGGGCGGGGGTCGTTTCGTGAAAACGGCGTTGAGCTTAAAATTGAAGGCCCAAGCGAGGTAACCGGCGGCGAGTTGGTAACCTACAAGTTGGTTTATAAAAATAATAATGCCATCTCGCTTTCAGATGTTAAATTAAGCGTTCTTTATCCGCCGGATTCAATTGTTATTAAAGACGGAAACATTTCCGATTTAACGGCCGAAAATTTTGATATCGGAACAATCGGCAGCAACGAGCAAGGCGAAAATGAATTAGCGGTTTATATTGTAGGGGATAGGGGGAATATTAAGACTCTTAAGGCCACCCTTACATATAAAGCCGGTAATCTTAGTTCAGTTTTTCAAAAAGACGCAACCCTCGCGACGACCATAACATCGCTTGCTGTGCCGATTACACTAGTTGCCACCCCAACCATAATAAGCGGTCAAAATACCAGCTATCTTATAGATTATCGTAACCAATCTAATCAAGACTTTGAAAATCTCCGTTTCGTCGTCAGATATCCCAATGGTTTTACGCCCGGCAGATTTTCTCCGCAGCCGACTGCCCGAGGATCCAGCCAGGATTTTTGGGATGTTGCTAAACTTAAACAAAGTGACGGCTCAAGGATAACGATCGAGGGAACGCTTAGCGGGAGCGAACGTGAAACTAAAACTATTTCGGTTATCCTTCAGAAAAAAATAACCACGCCAAGCGGGGATATTTATCTTGATTTTGAAAAATCAGAGGCGTCATCGGTAATTTCAACTCCGCTATTATCTCTTGATCTGAAGATCAACGACTCGTCTAATTATGTGGCTCATCTGGGCGATACATTGCGCTACACAGTACGTTTTCAAAACAATAACGGCGCCGACATAACCGGTTTAAGTTTGTCGGCTCGTTTGGATGGCAATATGTATGATCTTGCCACCGTTAAGTCTGGCGGATTTTTTGACAGCCGCCTGAATACAATATTTTGGAATGCATCATCGGCGCCGATGCTTAATCTTTTGCCGAGAAATCAATCCGGGGCTGTTGAGTTTGAAGTTAGGCTCAAAAGCAATTTTTCCGGCGGCATGGGCGCGAGCGACTCTTTTGTTAAGATAACCGCGCATTTGGAAACGCCGAATGTTCCGTCCGAACTTGATCTTGATAAATTAACCGCAAACAGCGAATTGGTAACCCGCATATCAACGGCGCCAACCTTTGATCAGAAACTTTTGGTAAACGATTCCGTTTTTGGTTCAAGCGGGCAATTCCCGCCAAAAGTTAATGAGAAAAGCACATTTACCGTTAGCTGGGGGCTGGTCAATCCTTCTAATGATCTGTCGCAGGCCAAGGTTACGGCGACTTTGGCGTCAGGAGTCAGCTGGGAAAATCGAAAGAGGGCAAATGGCACGGGTATTGAGCCGACTTATGATAGCCGGCTTAATACGGTTATCTGGGATCTAGGCACTTTGCCGGCTGGTATCGGTGTCAATTTTTCTAAGTACGAATCATATTTCCAAATCTCGGTTACTCCTTCGGTTAATCAAGTCGGCCAATCGGCACCTCTTTTGAAAAACATAAAATTTGAGGGCGTGGATACCTTTACCAAAGAGAAAATTTTACGTACGCTACCGGATATAGACACGAATAATGTGAACGACAGCAATGAAAGCGGAACAATACAGGAATAGTCATGGTTAAAGAAAAAGAAAATTTACTGGAAAAAATTGTCTCGCTATGCAAGCGGCGTGGCTTTGTTTTTCCCGGGAGTGAGATCTATGGCGGATTGGCTAATAGTTGGGATCTTGGACATCTCGGCAATGAACTGTTCAACAATATCGCCAGTTTGTGGTGGAAGAAATTCGTGCAGGAACGGGATGATATTGTTGGTTTGCGCGGGCCGGTCATTATGAATCCTAAGGTTTGGGAAGCATCCGGACACCTGCAGAGTTTTACCGACCCATTGGTGGAATGCAAAATTTGCCACGAGAGATTCCGCCAAGATAAAGACGAGGAGCTAAAGGAGCATGCCGAATCGCATAAAGGCAAAGCCGAATGGACGGAGCCCAAGAATTTTAATTTACTTTTTAAAACCTATATCGGTCCGGTAGAGGACCAACAGCATGTTGCTTATTTGCGGGGGGAACTGGCCCAGACAATGTTCACTGATTTTAAGGCTATTCTCGAGACTACTCGCAAACGATTGCCGTTCGGTATTGCACAGATCGGCAAGGCATTCCGTAACGAAATTACAACGGGTAACTTTATTTTTCGCACCAAGGAATTTACTATTGCCGAACTGGAATATTTTGTTAAACCCGGCACCGAAGATGAGCATTATAAAAACTGGGATAAATTTATTCTGAAGTTTTTAATTGATGATTTGAAGCTGGCTAAAAACAAAATAAGAAGCCACGTACATTCCAAAGAAAAATTAGCCCACTACTCAAAGGGAACCGTGGATTTGGAATACGAATTTCCTTTCGGTTGGGGAGAATTGACGGGCTTGGCCTCAAGAACGGATTTTGATTTGAAAAATCATGAAAAATTATCGGGGCAGAATATTAAATACAAAGATTCGGAAACTGGCGAGGAATTTCTGCCCTATGTTGTTGAGCCGACATGCGGTTTGGAAAGGTTGATGCTGGCAGTATTGATCAATAGTTACGAAGAAGTTGAACCAAGAAGCGGCGATGAAGAAGCTGTACATGAAAAAGAAGTAGTTCTGCGATTGCCGAAGGCACTCGCGCCGATAAAAGTCGCAGTTTTGCCGTTATCGCGCAAGGAAGAACTGACTAAACCAGCTTATGAAATATATCGCGATTTACAGAAACATTTTATGTGCCAATACGACGAGACGGCATCTATCGGCAAGCGCTACCGCCGACAAGATGAGATTGGCACGCCATACTGTGTTACCTATGATTTTGATTCTCTTAATGATGGCGAGGTTACCGTCCGCGACCGCGACACCATGAAACAGGAGAGGGTGGTAATCGGCGAACTTGCCGAATATCTTCTCAAAAAATTATAGCTCCCTCAAAAATTACAAACTTAATCAGCATAACATTTTATCTACCGGCTACGCGCGCGTGTTTTGCTGGCCGCCTACGCGGACAGGCGCAAAACGCGCACGCCTCCGCCGGATAAAAGCATCCTCTCCTTAGCAGTTATCGAAGTAATAAAAATCACCCCGACTCCGCCTGCTGGCGGAGTCGGGGATTCCCAGTTTGTAATTTTTAAAAACTTCCACTGTATTTATATAAGTATTATAATTACCTTATGGAAAACGAAATAAATATCGCACCGCCAGTTCAGCCGGAACCAACGCTGATTCAACCCAAGCCAAAAACCCGGCTGATTGTTTTATTAATTGTTTTTGGTGTTGCCGTTGCCGGTTATTTTGTGTCAGCGAAATTCTTGGGTATTTGGCTGTTTGAAGCAGCGGCGCCCGTTTCAGTTCCTACATTTACTCCGCGACCTCTGGCCGATGAACTCGCCGGCTGGCAAACCTACCGAAATGAAGAATATGGATTTGAATTTCAATATCCACCAAATTGGTATACTCGTATTGATGGTGCAGCAACAGAAATAAGCAGTCAGGCTTTTAGCCAGCCATTTGATCCGAATAATATTTTTATTGAGCTAAGAGTAGATGAAAACAATTATCAAAGTTTAAGTCTCTTAGACTATACAAAACAGAAAATTACGGCAAATGACGTTGGTTCGCTGTATGGAAGCCAGGCTACTTACAATGAGGTAACATTAAATGGAAAGAAATTTATAAAGGTTTCAGTCGTAAACGGTGACGATCCTGATGGACGTAGTTTGATATATACGACACTTAGAAATCCAATTTCACTTTATGCTTTTACTGTGTTAGGTAATGAGACCAATAATATAGACATAGTAGAAGCTATATTATCTTCCATAAAGATTGTTATAAGATAGGTATGGATTCAGTTCAAGATGAAGCACCATAAAATTGGTGCTTTTCTTTTAGCCAAATCCGTGTTATTCTAAAGCCAATGTCAAAGAGCGACTCCTCAAACCATTACGACCTCCACACCTATCCTAACGGGTTACGGCTGATAACTGTGCCAATGGAGCACACCAAGAGTGTGACGGTTTTGGTAATGGTTGCGACCGGTTCAAGATATGAAACCAAAGAAATAAACGGCATCTCTCATTTCCTTGAACATATGATGTTCAAGGGTACGACGAAGCGTCCGGGTGCGCTTGATATTTCTCAAGAGTTGGATTCACTCGGTGCCGAATACAATGCTTTTACATCCAAAGAATACACCGGTTACTACGTGAAATGCGCAGCGAATAAGGTTGATGTTGCTATGGATATTATCTCCTTTGAAACTTTAATGTATGGCGACCAGCCGCTTGGTTGGGAAATATCCGGAGAGAAGAAAACTATTGATAAACTACAAAGAAACGACCTGCTGAATTATTTTAATTCTCATTATTTTGCTCAAAATACGGTGATAGCTATTGCTGGTAACATTGAGACGAACTATATAAAAGAAAAAGTTAGTAAATATTTTGATAAAATTCGCGAGCATAAGAGAATAGAGCCGCCGCCAACTATTGAAAACCAAAAAGAACCCTGTCTAACAATCCAGCATAAAAAAACCGACCAAACCCATATCGTTTTAGGATTCAGATCGTATAGCCGATTTGATCCCAAACACGAAGCACTTGAAGTTTTATCAATGATTTTAGGTGGAGGAATGAGTTCGCGGTTATTTGTAGAGATTAGAGAAAAAAGAGGATTATCCTATAGAGTTCAAAGCGGCGTAACGGCTTATGATGAGACTGGTAATTTCGGAACCTATGCCGGTTTTGGCCATAGTAATTTAGCCGAGGGATTAAAAGTGATTTTGGATGAACATAAAAAACTAACCGAAGAGATGGTAAGCGAGCAAGAATTAAAAAGGGTGAAGGATCAAATTCAGGGGTCGTTTGTAATCGGTCTTGAACAGTCGGACGATATGGCGTCTTTTTACGGCGAGCAAGAATTATTAGAGCATAAAATTGAGACGCCCGAGCAGCGACTGGCTAAAATAACCGCCGTTACTCGAGAGGACATATTGGAAGTAGCCCGCGATGTTTTCAAACCGGAGAAGCTCAACCTTGCCATAATCGGGCCGTTGGAGGGGGACAATAAAGAGATTAAAGAAATTTTGAATTCGTGGTAGACTAGAAACAGAATTTAGAAAATAGAAAATAGAATCTAGAATAAAAAATTCTACTTTCTACTTTCTACTTTCTACTTTCTAACTTGCCCGAGCATCAGACAATTGACATCCATACATCCGCAATTTTCAAGGTGGTATTCATCCTCCTGGGTTTAGTTTTTCTCTATATGGTCAGGGATGTGGTCGTCATTTTATTTTTGGCGATAATCATAGCGTCTGCCGTCGGGCCGTTTGCTAATTGGCTTGAAGAGAAAAAAATTCCGCGTCTTTTGGGCGTTTTGCTTTTATATTTGGCATTTTTTGCCTTAGTAATTTTTCTCCTTTCGCTGGTGGTGCCATTCTTGGCGTCTGAACTTGGACAGCTGACTCAGGCCTTGCCTAAGTTTGTTTCTAGCCTTTCCGGTGCTCTTGAGAAGGCTCAGCAGACAACCTCAAGCCGTTATTTTGATTTTTTCAGCGAGATACAGAACTTGCTGGATAGTTTTGCGCAATTTTTGCAGGTCTATTCACAGTCAGCAATTAACCTGGTGGTTAATATTTTCGGCGGCGCGTTATCGTTTGTCGCGATCATTATCATTTCATTTTATCTTTCGGTGATGCGTCGAGGGATAGTTGGTTTTATTGGTTCTGTTATGCCGGAAAAATACGAGGATTACGTAATCAGCCTTTGGAAGAGGGCAGAGTATAAGGTCGGACGCTGGCTGCAGGGGCAGTTGCTTTTAGCGCTTTCAGTCGGACTAATGGTTTTTGTGGGCCTCTCGCTGCTGCATGTCAAATATGCTTTGTTGCTCGGCGTTTTGGCCATGATTTTAGAAATAGTTCCGATCGTCGGGCCGGTAATATCTGCTATTCCCGGAATTGTTTTTGCCTTCACCCAATCGCCGACTTTGGGTATTTGGGTCGTGGTTTTCTATGTCGCTGTCCAGCAAATAGAAAGCCATATTTTTACGCCATTGATCCTGGGTAAAACCCTCGGCCTTAATCCGGTAACCGTGATCATTGCACTTCTTATTGGCGGCAAGATTGCCGGCATTATGGGCATATTGCTTGCCGTACCTGTGGCGGTAATAATTGTAGAGATTCTTGAAGATATTGCCAAACATAAAGAAAGCCGCAAGGCGGTGGTGGTGGAATAAATTTTATACATATGGAAAAACCACCATCACCAAAAAACCTAGGACGAGGACTAGAGAACCCAGAAATGGATAGACGAGAGCTGGTTAATCTTTTTGCTAAATTAAGGCAAGAAAAAGGCGCAAAGCATCCTGATGAACACGAGTTCAATGATGACCCAAAAGTTATAAAAGCAAATGACAAGTTTTTTGCTTGGGTTAAACAGGAAGATGCCAAGGCTGATAAAGCCGGCACGCAGAAGGCGCATTTTGAAAATTTATTATCAAAAGATTTGTTTTACGTTGATGCCGGCTTTGATGACCCGGATTACCTAGACGAAGTTGCCTCCGAATTTCTTAGCCAGGATCTTGATGATGCGGAAAGCGTAACCGATGAAGATCTAAGCGAAATTATTGCTAAATTTCGTAATAAAATAGATGAGTTAAAATCTAAAATAGGTAGCAAAAATTAGATTTTTGGCAGATTTTGTAGTAATCTAAAAACAGCCGATTGGCTGTTTTTAACTAGATAAAATGGCAAACAAATTTTATATTACAACCGCAATCCCTTATCCTAATGGCAAACCCCATATTGGTTTTGGTTTGGAGATAGTGCAAGCGGATGTTCTGGCTCGCTATCATCGTGCGCTGGGTAATAACGTGTGGTTTTTGACCGGCGTGGATGAACACGGCCTTAAGGTGTATAGAAGCGCCCAAGAGGAGGGAATCGCCTTTCAGGAATATGTTGACCGCAATTCTGCTGAATTTGCCAAGCTCAAAAAAGTTCTGAATATTTCATACGATGACTTTATCAGGACAAGCGATAAGGTGCAGCATTGGCCGGGAGCGCAAAAGCTTTGGCGCGCCTGTTCTGATGATATTTACTCCAAGGAATATGAGGGGCTGTACTGTGTCGGTTGCGAAGCATTTGTGAACAAAAAAGACCTGCTTGACGGCGAGTGCCCCGAACATCACAGCAAACCCGAAGTAGTAAAGGAAAAAAACTACTTTTTTAAACTGACAAAATACAAGAACGAAATTAAAAAGTTAATTGAGTCGGGCGAGCTTAAAATTGTGCCTGAAAACCGTGGCAATGAAGTGTTGAACCTGCTTGAAGACGCTGAGGATTTCAGCATTTCACGTCCGATAGAAAAGCTAAGCTGGGGCATACCGGTGCCGGACGATACGACGCAGGTGCAATATGTCTGGTTTGACGCGTTAGCCAACTATATTACCGCTGTCGGGTATAGTAGAGACGAGGAAAACTTTAAAAAATGGTGGCCAGCCGATACTCACGTAATCGGGAAAGGAATTCTACGTTTTCACGCGATCTACTGGCCGGCTATGCTTCTTGCCGCCGATTTACCATTGCCTAAGTCAGTCTATATCCATGGCTATGTTTCAATTGACGGTGAAAAAATTAGTAAATCGCTAGGTAATGTTGTTTCACCAGAAGATGCCGTCAGTAAATATGGTATTGACCCGGTTCGTTATTATCTTTTGCGTGAGATACCATCAACTGAAGACGGCGATTTTTCATACAAAAAGCTGGAGGACAGATATAATGGTGACTTGGCCAACAATCTAGGCAATCTAGTAAGCCGAGTAGCAAAACTTATTGAAACAAAGCTGAATGGCGAATTGAACTTTGATGAAAGATTTATTGATAGTGAATCGCGCCAGAAGGTTACTGAAACGACAGAAAAATATAAAAAAGCCATTGACGAGTTCCGCCTACACGAAGCACTAACGGCGGTTTGGGATTTGCTTGGTTATGCCAACTCTTTTATTGATTTTCATAAGCCCTGGGCAAAAGATGACGAACCCGGTCATTTATTAAAAACTTTGACCACCACGCTCGGTATCATTCTAAATGCCGCATGGTTTATCAAGCCATTTCTGCCGGAAACTGCTGACAAAATTTTTGCAATATTTAACGCCGATGATGATTATAAATCCTGGGTCGGTCGCAAGTTTGTTGTGAATAAAATTGAGCCATTATTTCCGCGATTAAAATGAAAATAATTGATTCCCATTGCCATCCGCAATTTCCGCAATATGAGGAGGACAGAGAGGAAATGATTAAACGTACTCTGGATGGAGGAATCCAAATGATTTGCGTTGGGACGGACTTGGAGATGTCTAAAAAGGCGATTGAGCTGGCGCAAAAACACGATGGAATTTGGGCAACAGTGGGTCTGCATCCAAACGATAATCTGAATGAAGATTTTAACGGAGGGGAGTATGAGGAATTACTAAAAATGCCAAAGGTGGTAGCTATGGGAGAGATAGGCCTGGACTATTATAGAACTGCTGAACCGGAAGAACAGAAGATCCAAAAAGACAAATTTCTTAAACAATTAGAATTAGCCGATAAAATGTCAAAGCCGATTATTCTGCACTGCCGCGATTCCAAGGCTGGCAGTACCGGTAAGGCCTACCCTCAAATGGCCGATATTTTAAAAAACGGCTATGTTAAAAACGGGGGAGTTGTGCATTCATATACCGGAAGCTTGGAAGAAGCGAAACAATTCTTAAATCTTGGCCTGTACCTGGGGTTTAATGGAATTATCACTTTTGCTCGGCAATATGACGATATAATAAAATATATTCCCTTGGATAGGATGCTCCTTGAAACTGATGCGCCTTATTTAACCCCCGAACCACATCGTGGTAAACGCAACGAGTCGCTATACGCCATTGAAGTCGTAAAAAAAATCGCCTTGTTAAGGGGCGAAAGTGTTGAAGATACTGCCGCAAAAACTTTGGACAACACAATAGAATTATTTAAATTAAAATTTTAATTAGGCGTGGCCGGTTGGGAATCGGACTGTTTGTAGTATAACATCAGTTTCAAGCCTGATCGAGCGATTACCGTCTAATATCAAACTGTGCTTGAGGGAAACAATAAAACCCAATGCCTGAATTTGCTCTATCATTTTTTTTGCTTCAGTTAAATGAACTTCGGCTGTTTCTGATGAGCAAATGCCGTAAGTTTCCCAAAGATTTTTTACATTTTCTGCCAATTTGACGGCTTTTTCCCGATCTTCTTGGTTGATCTCGCTTATGTGTTTATAATTAAGCAAGTTTTCTGATGTTTGTCGGTCGGTTTCTTCGGGCATGCTGTTCCCCTAATTTCCTTAATTTTAAATAATCATTATCGTATTATTAAAAAATATTCTAATATAGTCAATATGAAATATAATCCTCTAAAAATAGAAAAAAAATGGCAAAAATTCTGGGAACAGAAAAAGTTTTATATTACGCCGGATAAGGCCAAGAGCAAGGACAATTTTTATTTCTTGGTTGAGTTCCCGTATCCCTCGGGTGATCTTCATATCGGGCATTGGTACGCGTTTTCAGTGCCGGACATTGCCGTGAGGTACTGGCGGATGAAAGGGAAGAATGTAATGTACCCAATTGGATTTGACGCCTTCGGTTTACCTGCCGAAAATGCCGCTATCAAGAATAACCTTCAGCCGGGGGATTGGACCAAGAAGAATATCGCTTACATGACCAAACAGCTCAAAAGCATGGGGGCGGCTTTTGACTGGTCGCGCGTGGTTTCAACCATTGACCCCGACTACTACAAATGGACACAATGGATTTTTCTTCAGTTTTATAAAAAGGGTTTGGCTTATAGGGCTAAGACCTTAGTCAATTGGTGCCCCAAAGACAAAACGGTACTGGCAAATGAGCAAGTGATTGACGGCTGTTGCGATAGGTGCGGTACGGAGGTGGTTCAAAAAGAGCTGGCGCAGTGGATGTATAAAATTACCGATTACGCTGACAAGCTGATAGATGACTTAGAAAAAGTTGACTGGCCGGAAGTTACTAAAACCGCTCAACGGAACTGGATAGGCCGTTCGTGCGGAGCAGAGATACATTTCTTATTGCCGAATTCCACCGAGACCATCAAAGTTTTTACCACGAGAGCTGATACTCTTTATGGTGCGACTTATATGGTGCTTGCTCCGGAACATCCGCTGGTTACTAAACTTACCAAAGACCAATATCTTGATTCAGTCGGTAAGTATCTTGAGATAACAAAGAAAAAATCAGAGCTTGAACGTGCCAGTTTGGAGAAGGAAAAGACCGGAGTTTTTACCGGTGCTTATGCTGTCAATCCGGTCAACAATGAAAAAATACCTATTTGGGTCGCCGATTATGTGATTGGCTGGTACGGCACCGGGGCGGTGATGGCTGTGCCGGCGCACGATGATAGAGATTTTGAATTTGCCAAAAAATTTAAACTGCCGATTAGGGCCGTAATTAAACCTAAAGCCGAATGGGATTTTATAGGAAGCGCTTTCGTTAGTGACGGAGTGCTGGTAGATTCCGGCGATTTTACTGGCTATAAATCAGAGGATGCACGCGAAGAAATTATTGAAAAGTTAGCCAAGAAGGGTTTGGCAGAGAGGAGAACCAATTACAAGCTCCACGATTGGGTTTTGTCACGCCAGCGATATTGGGGCGCGCCGATACCCATGATAAATTGTTCAAAATGCGGCTACAAACCGGTGCCGGAAAATGATTTGCCGGTAAAACTGCCAAAACTTGAGGATTATAAGCCGTCGGCAGATGGCCGTTCGCCATTAGCTAAAGCAAAGGAGTGGCTGAAAGTAAAATGTCCGCATTGCGGCGGCGAAGCCGAACGAGAAACTGATACGATGGATACTTTCGTGGATTCATCATGGTACTTTTTGCGCTATGCCGATCCGCACAATAAAAAGGCATTTGCCGATTCCGACAAAATGAAAAACTGGTTACCGGTTGATCTCTATGTCGGCGGAGCGGAGCATAATACGATGCACTTGCTTTACTCGCGGTTTTTTACCAAGGCTATGTATGACCTTGGGTTGCTTGAATTTGATGAGCCGTTTGCCGTTCGAATAAATCACGGAGTGATACTTGGTCCTGACAGCCAGAAAATGTCCAAGTCGCGCGGAAATGTCGTTAATCCTGACGATTTAATAAAAAAATATGGCGCCGACGCCGTAAGAATGTATTTGGCTTTTATGGGGCCATATGAGCAGGGTGGGCCATGGAACCCCGGAGGAATAATTGGAGTGTATAGGTTTTTGAATAGAATATGGGAGATGAAAGAGGGCGTCAAAAAAGAAAGAGGCGTTCTAGAAACGCAAACGATAAAAGAAAACAGGGTGGAAGTCTTAAATAAGGAATCTTTAGAGAGAATGTTTCATAAAACTGCCAAGAAGATAACCGATGATATAGAGAGCTTCCACTTCAATACTGCTATTAGCGCTTTAATGATCCAATCTAACGAAATGGAGAAATGGGGACGCTTTGTGCCGAGGAGTATTTTCGAAGGCTTCATTCGGCTATTAGCTCCGTTCGCGCCCCATATAACCGAGGATATCTGGCAAAATACCCTTGGCCATAAAAAATCCATTCATTTGGAAAAATGGCCGGAATATGACCCTAAACTTATAGTTGAAGAAATGATTAAGCTGGTAGTGCAGGTCAATGGCAGAGCGAGAGACGTGATAGAGGTGATGGCGGGTCTTGATGAAACTGCCATCCGCGAGGTAGCATTGGGGTCAGAAAATATAAAAAAGCATATCGCCGGTACGGAAATCAAAAAAACTATTTTCGTCAAAAACCGTTTAATTAATTTCGTGGTGTAGTAAAAATAAAAGAGGGCTGGCGCCCTCTTTTGAAAGGAAGTGTTAAAAACTGATACTTGCCCCGTTATCCCGAGTTTAGCGAGGGATTTTGCGGGGTCCCTCCGAGCTCAGCTCGGAGGGCCGCGTTTGTGGATGTATTGAATAACCATCGCACATTAAGACGCTTGTTTTAGGACGAGGTTGCAAGCTCTCAACCTGCGAAATTCATAAAAAATAGCTCGTGGTTCCCACCAATACAGATATTTAATCTCCCAGATGAATCTTCGTGTTGCCCAATATTCTTCCGCTGCCGCGTCATATATGTGATATAATTCATGAGAAACCGAAGTTCTGGTAGAGCCCCTTGCGCACCGTATTAAATAAAAATCCGCATTTATTTTCTCAACGTCAGCTTCAAAAAGAGACCTAGGAGCTACAAGCAGCGCCTTTATTTTTTTATCTAAAAGTCCAAGTTTAACCCGTTCACTTTTTAATAATTTCTCCAATTCATCTTGACTGCTAATTGGCGGCGAAAAAATAGAAATAATTGACCGGAGCATGCATAAAAATGCCTTCATAATTACCGGATTAAGTACAAATACGGTAAATGCTAGCAAGAGCAACAATACCAACATCACGCCCCCCATTTTTAAAAATCTTTTCCAAAGATTAACATTTTATTTCATATTTTGTCAAGCGAAACCTTCGCGCCAGAAGAGGCGTCCTAATAACTAGCAATCCCTGCCTTATTCTGCTAGTGTATTTGGGGATAGTTTTGAAACCATCCCAGATAAATGCAGCCTAACGAACAAACAAAATTTGAGGAGATTGTTTGCCAGTACCAGCGGGATTTGGTCAATTTTCATTATCGTTTTGTAGGCAATCGATATGAAGCAGAGGACTTGGCGCAGGAAACATTCATTAAGGTTTACAAGAAGTTTGATACGCTTAAAGAACCGGACAAATTGAAAAGTTGGATTTTCCAGATTGCGCGCAATACGGTCATAGATTTTTTCAGAAAAAATAAGAACAAAGCATTTGCGCTGGATAGCGCGATTCTGGAGAATATTCCCGAGACCACGGCCGTTGATTATCAGGAACGTGTTGCCAATCTCGAGGTTTCTAAAGAGCTTGAGCATTGCATTGACCAATTGGTAAAAGAGGACAGGGCAATCATTAAACTCCTTTATTACGAAGGTTTTTCATATAAAGAAATAGGCGAACTTTTGAACATCAATCAGAACACTTTAAAAAGCCGTCTCCACAGGGCAAGAAAAATTTTGCTTGCTTCCATTGAAGCAAGCCCCGCCCTTAAGGACGTCGTATTAGAATATGACTAAGCACGAAACCGAGCTAGACAATTTAATAAAGTCCAAAGTTGCCGGACTTAAGCCGAGGTATTATATAGAACCTTCTGCTGACTTTACCCATCGCGTAATGAACAGCATTAAAGTACTGGAAAGGCGCCGACGCTGGATGGGATATCTTGCGGCCGTTGTGTTGTCTATGACGCCGCTTGCGGCGCGTGAGATCTGGATGATGCTCCGCGGTGATTATTTTTCCGCTTCCAACTTGCCTTTGAGCGGTTTAATTATTGGGGCGTACAAATTTTTTCTATCGCCAGCTGCGCTTTATATACTTTTGGCCTTGGGTATTTTGGCTTTTCTTCTTCGGGCCAACAAACTTCGACGTGATTTCGGTTCATCTTTCATCAAAATAGCATAGGACTTATGCGATGTATTATTCTAGCGGCCGGGGAGGGTATCAGAATGCGTCCGCTGACGCTCAAAACCCCAAAGCCGATGATAAAAATTTGCGGCAAGCCGCTCCTTGAGCATATCATTGGCATTTTACCTTCGGCGGTGGACGAGCTAGTTTTAGTTGTCGGATACTTGCAGGATCAGATAAAAGATTATTTTAAGGAAAGTTTCGGACGATTTAAGATCGTTTATATCGTCCAGAAAGAAAAACTTGGCACATATAACGCGCTGAAGCTTTGTGAAGGTTTATTGAAGACCGATGAGCGGTTTTTTCTTTTATATGCTGATGACCTGCATGGTCCAAGGGCATTGGAGAAATGCATGGGTTCCAAGGGGCCGTGCCTGGTAATCGACGAGAATGCAAATCCCAGCAAATTCGGCGTAGTTGAGATATCCGAGGACGGCAGCATAAAAAACATAGAAGAAAAACCAGTCCATCCTAAAACAAATTTAGTTTTAACCGGAGCCCAGTTGCTTACAAAGGAAGTGCTTAATTTTCCGGCAAGGCGGCATTCTAATGGCGAATATTTTCTGACTGATAGCATTGACCAAATGATTACCGCCGGCCATAAAATTTATGCCGTCAAAACAGATTTCTGGCTGCCGATGGGCTACCCCGAAGACATAGAAGGAGCTGAGAAATTACTCTCATCTCGGCATTATGGTATCTAAAACAAAAAACAAGAAAGTCGTCGTAGTCGGCGGAGGTACGGGGACTTTCGTCGTACTTACGGCACTGCGCGACTACTCAGTTGAACTTAGCGCGGTTGTTTCTATGGCCGATAGTGGCGGTTCAACGGGCAGATTGCGAGACCAGTACGGCGTATTGCCGCCCGGCGACATACGCCGGGCATTAGTTGCCCTATCTGATACGAGCCAAACCCTTCGCAGCCTTTTTAATTATCGTTTTTCTTCTGGTGATTTGCGCGGACATAATTTCGGTAATATTTTTTTAAGCGCGCTGGAAAAAATGACGGGTAATTTTAGCAGTGCCATTAAAGTTGCTTCTAAGATTTTAAATATCAAAGGCAATGTTATTCCGGTTACCCTGAATAATACAATGCTGTACGCTCAACTGGCCAGCGGTGTGATTATCAAGGGAGAAGCTAATATAGACATTCCGAAATTTGATCCGACTATCCCTATTAAAAAAGTTTGGCTTGAACCGTTAGCTCGAATTAACCCAGAAGCAACAAGGGCAATACTAGCGGCGGATATGATAGTGATAGGTCCGGGTGATCTCTTTACCAGCGTTGTTCCTAATCTTTTGGTGGGGGGTGTGGCAGCTGCCATTAAAAGATCCAAAGCTAAAAAAGTCTATGTTTGCAACCTGATGACTAAATTTGGCGAGACCCACGGCTTTAAGGCCCAAGATTTTATAGATACGATTGAAAAATATCTTGGTCGTGGCATCCTAGATTACGCAGTTTTCAATAACAAGAAACCGTCAGCTTTGGTTTTGGAGCGCTATCTTAAAGAGAATTCACATTTTGTAGAAACATCGGGTTTGCGCAATAATGCCAGAAAAACTAAATTCATCTCGGCCAATTTGCTTGACGTCGGTAATTTTGTGCGCCATAATCCAAAAAAGAAGCTGGCCAAGGTACTGATATCGTTGCTAAACTAAGACTGACT
This sequence comes from Candidatus Yanofskyibacteriota bacterium, assembly GCA_016181055.1. Classification (GTDB taxonomy): domain Bacteria; phylum Patescibacteriota; class Minisyncoccia; order 2-02-FULL-40-12; family IGHO2-01-FULL-4-A; genus 2-01-FULL-44-17. Next base: position 16,868 of record JACOZZ010000001.1, on the reverse strand, counting down.
GCTTATTATCGGTTATTTTGCCGCTCTGGCGGCATTTTTATTACTTATGAAAATTCTTTCAATTGATTTGAATAAAGATTATTCGGGCGCCTTATCAGAGGCGGTTAAAATCTTGCGAACGGGCGGGATTGTTGTTTATCCTACCGATACGGTTTACTGTCTGGGCGCGAATGCTTGCGACGAACATGCGGCGGAATTGATTTTTAAAATAAAAAACCGGCCACTAGCCAGGCCATTACCTATAATTGCGCGCAATATAAAATGGGCGAGAGAATTGGCCTTTATACCGTCCAAATTGGAACGTGCGCTGGAAAATATCTGGCCGGGCGCCACCTCCGTAATTTTGCCCAAAAAGAACATCATTCCGCGCATTGTGACTGCCGGTGAGAACACGGTTAGCATCAGGATCCCTGATTATGTTTTAACAGACAAGCTTTTGGGCAAGTTCGGTTATCCTTTGACGGCTGTATCCGCAAATATAACCGGTGAAGAGACGACTGGTGATATTAATAAAATAGTAGAGTCTTTTGGGAGTAATATTTGGAAACCGGATTTGATTTTGGATGCCGGGATCTTACCGCCATCATCACCGTCAGCGATATTGGACCTCTCAACCATAAGACCCAAAATTTTGCGTGTAGGACCGTCTAAGCCGGAACAATTAATGAAATTATTGGGAATATGATAAAAAAACTAATCAAAAAAGAGATTGCCCGCCAGAAAAAGGTGATTAATCTGATTCCATCGGAAAACTATGTTTCCAAGGATGTTTTGGCGGCCCTGGGGTCGCCGTTAACCAATAAATATGCAGAGGGCAAATCGGGCCAAAGGTATTATTTTGGCAACGAAATTGTTGACCAGTTGGAGAGTGAGGTTAAGCGGCTGGTTTATAAAGTTTTTAAAATTTCAGCGAAAAGATACGGCGTAAATGTGCAGCCATACTCCGGCAGTATTGCTAATCTTGCTTCGTACATCGGTTCGGTTGGATTGGGTGGTAAGATTCTTGCAATGTCTCTTGAACACGGTGGCCATCTTACACACGGTCATCATGTCAGCATGACAGGAAAGCTTTTTAAGTTTAGGCATTACGAAGTGGGGCGTGATGGCTGGATTGATTATGATGAGGTCGCCAGGATCGCTAAGAAATTCAAACCGCAACTTATTGTCTGCGGAGCCACTGCTTATCCGCGCAAGTTGGATTTTAAAAAATTCCGCCAAATTGCCGATTCTGTTAATGCACTATTAATAGCGGATATTTCGCACATCGCCGGTCTTATAGCCGGGGGAGTACACCCCAGTCCCTTTCCTTATGCTGATATTGTAACGACAACTACCCAAAAGACGCTTCGTGGGCCAAGGGGAGCAATTATAATTTCCAAACTATCGACTCCGCAAGTCAATAATTTATCGGATATAATTGATAAAATAGTGTTTCCTGGTTTGCAGGGTGGACCGCAGATGCACACGATTGCGGCTATGGGTGTGGCGTTTGAGGAGGCGATGAAGCCGAGCTTCAAAAAATACGCCAGGCAAGTTGTGGCTAACGCCAAAGCATTAGCCACCGAACTGGAACGGCTTGGTTTTAAAATTATCACCGGGGGTACCGATAATCACCTGATGTTGGTTGATGTAACACCGCTTGGCTTGACCGGCAAAGAAGCAGGGGAGCGGCTTGAGCGTGCCGGCATCATAGTCAATAAAAATATGATACCTTACGATATCCGTAAACCCTGGGACCCATCCGGCATCCGCCTTGGCACCCCGGCCGTGACTACCCAAGGGATGAAAGAAGGGGATATGATTAAAATAGCAAGAAAAATTAAACATATTTTGCTAAAATAACTACATGGTAATTGACGGGAAAAAAATAGCGGAGGAGATGTTGGCGGAAGTTGCTGAAGAGGTAAAAAAACTGTCAAAATTACCGCGACTGGCGGCGATTTTGGTTGGGGACGATGGCGGCAGCCTAAAGTTTCTAGAATTGAAGAAAAAAGCCGCAGAGAAAATTGGCATTGATTTTCGGCTTTATGAATTTCCGGCTGATATAACCACGCAAAAGCTACGGAAAGAAATCGTCAGTATTGCCAAAGCCGGAGTAAACCACGGCGTGCTGATTGAATTGCCTTTGCCAGCGCATATCAATACCCAATATATACTGAATGCGATTCCACAGGAAAAAGATGTGGATGTTTTGTCGGAGAGGGCACAAGGGACTTTTTTTGCTCGCCTCGAGGCGAAGCTTTTGGGGGTCGGCCGCTCTTTAATTTTGCCGCCTGCAGTTGAAGCAGTAAAAACAATTTTTAAAAAATACGACATTAACCTAAAGGGAAAAAAATGCGCCATTTTCGGTTACGGTCTTTTGGTTGGCAAGCCGATTAGCCACTGGTTAGCCAGCCAAGGTGCGACCGTTTCAATAATTAACGAATTCACGCCAAATCCAGCGGAACTTTCACGCCATGCGGATATTATTGTTGCCGGTACTGGGCAAGAAGGCCTGATTGCCGAGGAGATGGTAAAAGAAGAAGCCGTGGTCATTGATTTTGGTAAAGATGTTGATTTTGAGCCGATTGCAAAAAAAGCCAGCCTAATAACTCCGCCCATTGGCGGCGTCGGACCCATAGTAATCGCCGCAGTTTTGAAAAATCTGCTTGCTCTTTGCAAGATACAAGAAAAATAAAACCCTCATTAGAGGGTTTTTAATTAGCTTTATTCTTCTTGCGATGTTTTATCCTGCGGCGCTCTTTTTAACACGGGCGGCTTGTCATATTCGTCTGGCTCCGATTCCGGTTGAGCGGTTTCATTCGGTTCCGGAATTGAAGTAATAGGGTCCGTATCGGGCACCGTTCTTACTGAGGATAGCGGAGGTGCTGCCGGTAGAATTTCTTTGCATGCCTCTTCTTCTTTCTGCTCTTTTTCAAAAAGAGATGGCTGGTATTCGTCCGGGTTCTTCGCTTCTTCTCTGGAGATGATTTCGTTAAGCTTGCGTACGCGCTCTCGGATTCCGTTAAATTCGGAAGTATTAGTGGCATATGTTCTGTTTGGGTCTACTGAACGGAGGGCTCTCTCTTCCTTGCTGGCTACAAGAATCCTATCTCCAAAAGCGGGGTGGGTTTGGAAAAACGAGGTGTGGCTGGCGTAGCCAGATTCTGCGGCCATGCGATCAAATAATGTCGTGAATCCGGACGGATCATATCCGGTATGCCAAACATATTGCATCCCAAGCTGGTCAGCTTCTAGTTCGAAATCTCTTGATACGCCCAGGAGGTTCAAATTCAGATAAAGATCCAGACCGCTAAAACCATATCTTACTAAAGTAAATAGCCAGTAACCCATTGGAATAAAAAGTGTGGCCATTTGTATCGCTGTTTCCAAAAGATTAAACTTTGCAGCCCGGCTCATAATACGATGGCCATGGCGAGCGGCCCCGTGGGCAATCTCATGAGCCAAAGCTCCGGCAAATTCCGATTCACTTTCCGATTCTAAAATAAGGCCGGCATAAACTACAAGAAACCCACCCGGCAGAGCGAATGCATTTACCACTTGCCGTTCCTGGCCGTTCTTATCAAGGACGGTACGTCCGTTTCTCTTCTCAGTTTCACTTACAACCGATACGTTAAGCGGTACTACAAGGTCGCTGTTTCTTGCGAGATTCTGAGCCAGACGATTCACATATTCGGTGATTACCGGGTCCACTACTTCTTTGGGAAATTGTCCGGTCATCTTGAGCCGTCTTAACTCATCAGCGCCCAGCTGGATATCTTGTTCCTGTCCGCTGAATGGTGATTCAGAGCTGCGCGAGCCGATATCAAGAACATTGCCTATTTGCGTTTTGGAATCGCCGAGGGTTCTTTGAGAGATAGTTCCATTTTTTGTTTTCCTGTCTATTTCTGCCGCAGCGCTTTTCCAATCCTTTAAGAGCATAAGCTTGGAGTTGGAAACATCATAAGCAATTCGTTTCTCAATGGAGGCAACTATTTGTGGCGCAGCCTCATCTTTAATGGCCACTATGCCGCATTTAAGGTCTTGACGGGCCGCAACCGCTTTGGGGTCGGTAACTGATTGTGGAATATCCTTCAGCTTTTTCTCGCTAGCTTTGATTTTTGCTTCCGCGTCTTTTTGGATTTTTTTGGTATGTTCTTTTTCAGCCTTGTTCGCTTTTTCAATTTCCTTCATTTTTTCTTGAATCTCGCCCTTGTTAAAATCGTTATTTTCGGCGATTTCTCTGATCTCCCAAGAGGAAAGTTTTATAATCTCATCAAGAGAGGGAGGCGGGGGATTGCCCGCATTAATTTGGCTGGCGTTAATGCTTGCAGTTTGGCTCCACAAAACTACCCAGCATAAAAAAACCGAAAACATCTTCTTTGTTTTGTTCATTTCGCACTCCGTTCGTATTGTCAAAGTTCAGATATAGACTTTTTTGTTATACTCCCATTAACGCCTGCGGTCAATCGGAGCAAGGCGATTATTACCTAGGATATTCAAAACTAAAATCCGCCCTCGGCGGATTTATTGTCTTCATTAAGAACCTGTTCGCAGATTATTTTTTCGTGTTTTGGGGCATTTTTTTGGAGCTTATCCTATCCTGACTTTCAAAAAGTTCAAAAATCTCTTTGGGATTTGTTGCTAAATGTTTTTCAATAATTTTATAAGCGGTTTCATCATCTAGCCGTTCAGCGATATTTCCGATCTCATTGCGTATTTTCTCACGGCTTAAGAGAAATTTATTTTTGTTGATTTCGTACCAGTCATTGAAAACAAGCTTTGCGGTTTTGTCAGCTTCAGGGTCGTCGCTTTCTAGCCATTTTCTATCTTCTGGATTTAAGTTTTGGTTCAGGTATTCCAAGAAATCGGGGTAGGCTCGCTCTTTGAGCAGGTCTTGTTCTTCAAAAATAGCCGCTGATCTTTTTATCCCGATATATTTCGCCAGCTGCCATAAGACTTTCTTTTTATTCTCAACAATTCCCAAATTAAGAGTTTTTACATATTCAAAAACTTGCCCTAACGATTCGTTTTTTCCCGTGCGTTCCAGTTCGGTCAAAATTTCCCTCATCACCTGCGGCGGATATTGGAGACGGTTGGAAATATAAATCAATTTCTTTTCTAAAAAATCGGCTGATAAGGCAATGGCAACAGAATCAATATAGGGCGGAGCTATGGTGTCCAAATTTCCGAACAACTCAGTAAAGTCGGATATCTGCAGTTGGGTCTCGGTATCAAAGTGCCTGTCCAAAAAACCATCCAGTACTGCCAACTCTTTTTCCAAAATTTTAACTTTTTCTTTGTACGGCTTCAGCGCTTCCACATCCAAAACCGCGGTCGTTTCATCGGGTTCTCTTTCCAAAAGTTGTTTTTCCCAATCGGGAATTTCTTTAGGCATTGACTTTTCCAACGTGGTGCTCGGGGTGGGACTCGAACCCACATGGGATTTCTCCCGCATCATTTTAAGTGATGTGCGTATGCCATTCCGCCACCCGAGCGTAGATTGAAATATAATTTATTTTGAGGTGCAGGCGGGAATCGAACCCGCGCATCGCGGTTTTGCAGACCGCAGCGTTTCCACTTCGCCACTGCACCAAATTTAATTATTCAAATTTTTTAGTTTTTCTTCAATTTGGCTTGCCCTTTCTTCGGTAGTGTCAATTTCAAACCTGATTTTTGGGATTGGCCGCATAGCCAGCCGTTCGTTCAGAAGCTGCTGTATGTTATAAATTTGTTTTCCTATTTTTTTTAGAACCTCCGCGGCTTTATCAGGCGGAAAAACAGATATTTTGATAGTTGCGTGTTCCAGGGTGCCCGATACATCGGCGGCAATTACGGTTACCAAAACATTATCCTCTTTTTCCAGCTCGGCTAAAAGTATTTTAGCGACCTCATCGCGGAGAAGATCATTGAGTTTTTTAAAGCGTTCAGACATAGAGATGACCTCGTTATATCGTTCGTTTTATTTTTTCTTCCTGATAAATTTCCAACACATCGCTCTCTTTTATAAGTTGTTGGGGCATCGGTTGGGATGCCGTGTCAAACCTAATTCCGGCTTCAAGGCCCTCGCTGACCTCAGCGACATCGGCTTTATTGTGCTGAAGCTGGCCCAGCTTGCCTGTTATAAGTAGAGTGCCGTTTCTTATTACATCGATCATTGTGCCGCGCGCAATCTTGCCTTGCGTTACTTTGCCGCCGATAATTTGGGATTTATCCCCGCTTTTGAACGTAGCCAAAACCCTTAACTTGCCTAAGGGAGTGCGCTTAATTTCAGGATCAAGAAGGTCTGACATAATGGAGCGCACCGCCTCAACCAATTCGTATATTATATCAAAGGTTAGTGTTTTAACTTGGTCTCTTTCTGCTAGCTGTTTTGCTGAACCGTCCATGCCAACATGGAAACCCAGCACTGCCGAGCCCGTGGCTCGCGCGTTTTTAAGGTCATTATCGCCGATATTACCGACCCCAAAATTAATAATGTTATACTCAACCTCTTCGGAATGTATCGTTTTAAGAGTCTGGTCAAGTGCCTCAAGGGAGCTTTGGACGTCCGCCTTGATTATTAAGTTGGCGATTCTTTTATTGGTTTTTTGCTCTTCACTGCCGGTTTCTTTGGAAAATAAAGCGGGGAATCCTAACTCGGCTTTTGACGCGGCTATTTTTTCAGCTTCTTGCTTGGCGGTAACAGTTTGAAATTCCTGGCCGACGCCCGGCGCGCTTTCCCAGCCAAGTGTTAAGCATGGCTGTGAAGCCGTCGCGAGTTTTATTGATTCGCCTAAAAAATCTTCAAGCATTTTTATCCGTCCGTATGCGGGGCCGGCGACGATCCAATCCCCGGTTTTCAGCTCCCCCTCGTGTACTATCAGCGTGGCGACCAAACCGCGTTTGGCATCCATATGCGATTCTATTACGATGCCTCTGGCCGGGCCCTCTAATGGCGCACTAAGTTCTTCCATTTCAGCCACAAGTAGGATCATTTCCAAAAGCTCGTTTATTCCCTCGTTTTTTTGAGCTGAGAGTTCAATTACCGGCACTGTGCCACCATAATCCTCAACCTGCACCTCTAATTCAGCTAATTCCTGCCTGACTCTGGCGGGGTTTGCCCCTTCTTTATCCATTTTATTTATTGCCACTACGAAGGGTATTTCAGCTTCCTTAATTATCCGTATCGCTTCTTTGGTTTGCGGTTTAACGCCCTCATCGGCGGCAACTACGAGTACGGCGATATCGGCAACCTTGGCTCCGCGTGAACGAATTGCGCTAAATGCTTCATGCCCGGGCGTATCCAGAAGGGTTATTTTTTTTGCTTGCACTGAGCCTGCCGATGTGTGTTCTACTTGATATGCTCCGATATGCTGGGTAATCCCGCCGGCTTCTTTTTCAGCGACTTTTGTCTGCCTTATCTTATCCAATATCGTAGTTTTACCGTGGTCAACATGACCTAAGACAACCACGATAGGGGGTCTGGAGCTAACTACTGGTTGTTTGCTGGCTGTTGTTGTCTTTGGCATGCATGAAATTTAGCATTTTCTAGGGCTTTTTACAAATAAAATCCCGCCCCTCCCCAGTTTTTAATTATAAAAACTGGGGAGGGGCGGGATTAAGATACTATTTATGGGCAGACCGATTAAGATTCTGTTCAGTTTTTAGGCGATACGCATTAAGACTTTTAGAAATTTCACTGGCCAAAAGGGCGCCGAGGATCTCGTAGGACATAAATTTGATTCCTTCCGGCACATGAAGCTGGGTCAGGAAATTAAACAAAACCATGACCAGTAATGAGAACCACCATACAAAAACTATCAGCTCGCCTGGTTTAGCGCTCATTTTTACGCCGGTCCAGCGGTTGACCTCCTTATGAACAATATAGACGCCTAGTAGTATCAGGTAGCTGGTTATAGCTACATCAGGTAAGGGCAATGTTGGGATGAAAAAATTCAGCCAGCCCATGGTCAGTATCATGACCGTCCAGGATGCCAGAAAAAGAAAAAGCGAACTCCTTATATCTGAGGTATCAAGCCCGAAATTTTTGATTAAGGCGCTTATTTTACCCATTTATTCTATTATACCACACTTTTCCTGACAGGCAGAAGCGGGAGGATTCGAGGGAATGGTATCGAGAAAAAGCCAGCTTAGTTGGCTCAACGAATCACTGTTTTGTAGATATATTTTTTAGTAGTGAGCTTGCTTTTTCTACCACTTCGCTTAAAGAATGCCGGGTTTTCACGAAATATTCGTTTGCCCCTAATTGCAAAGCTTCTTTAACTTCATCGTCCCCTCCAAGATTTGAAAGTACAATAATTGGTAAATTCTTTAATTTGGGATTGTTTCTAACCTCTTGCAAGACTTCGAAGCCATCTTTTTTGGGCATCAATAAATCCAACAATACTAAATCAAACGAAGTTTTAGCCATAAGATCGGTGGCTTCTTCGCCATCTTTTGCCAACGAAACATCCCAACCCTCAGATTCAAATCTGTCTTTTAATACCGTCAATAAAATTTCTTCGTCTTCTGCGATTAAGATTTTTTTCATAATAGTGTCAGGCCGCTTTTTTTAATGGTAAAGTGAACCAAAAAACCGTATCTTTGCCTTCTTCTGATTCAAAACCGACCTCGCCTCCCGCCTCTTCAATTACGGCTTTTACCACATATAATCCCAATCCGGTTCCTTCTGGTTTTATTTTCTTAGCGCTTTCTGTTCTGTAAAACCTTCCAAAAATATGATTTCGATCTTCCTTAGAAATAGTCGGACCGTTGTTACAAACAGAAACTTTTATAAAATCACCGAACCCTTCCAAATCTATGGTTACTGATTTATCACCAGGAGAATAATCTATCGCGTTTGATACCAGGTTCTGTAAAACATTATACAACGCCCTTGAGCTTATGCCAACAATTAATTGGTCTTTCATTTTCTTATTAAATATTATTTTGTGATTTTTTGAATCCGCATATAGCTTCATATTTCCCATGAAGTCTTCTATAAAACGTACAATTTCAATTGGGCTTTTATCTTCGGTTTTTGCCTTTAATTCAATTCTAGAAAAATCTAATAAATTCTCAATCAATTCAGTCAGTCGTTTGCTAAAAGTATAAAGGTCACCCACATATTTTGTTTGTTTCTCGTTTAGATTTTGGCTAGAAGACCGCAGCGCTTCCGTGAGCCAATTTAAGCCAGAAACAGGCGTTCTTAATTGATGAGAGGCTATTGAAATAAATTCAGTTTTGGAGCGCTCAAGCTCTTTTTCTTCGGTAATATCACGGAATACTTCAACGGCACCTATAATTTTCCCCCCGATAACAATGGTGGAAATAGTGCTTGCTCCGGGAAACTTAGTTTTATCTTTGCGAATATAATTCCAAGTAGTAGTAGTAGTAGTAGTAGTAGTAGTAGTAGCTCCTAATATGCGCGTTAGCACGCCATCTTTACTCGGCATTAGGTTTCCATTTTCGTCTTCTCGCGGCAATACTTCATATATCAATTTTCCCAAGACCTCCTTTTCATTCCAGCCAGTGAGCGTTTCAAAAGCTTTATTGACTAAATGTATTTTTTTCTCCCTGTCAACCACTACGAGACCATCTCCGATTGCTAATAAAATTGCTTCGCTCCTGGCTTTCACATTCCCCATATCTTTAATTTGTTTTTGAATCGTATCCAGCATTGTGTTAAATTCCAGCGCGAGTTTTCCTACTTCATCGGTGGTATATACTTGGGCGCGCATTGTAAGTTGACCGGATTTTACTCTTTGAACGAGCCTGCGCAGTTCCGTAATCGGCAAGGTGAAATAAGCGGAGACGAAAAGAGATATAAGCGTGACAAAAACTATCTCAGTGAAATGTGTTACTAAAAAGAAAGCACCGCTAGGTTGAAAAATTGACTTTGGATAATCCGGAATGGTAGTCACCAAAAGAAAAGTGGGAACAAGTGACACGCCCAGAAGTATTAAAAAAAATTTTATGCGGATTGGCATGGGTTATGAGGTGGCCGACAAGTTTTTTGCGGCGCGCAGTAAAAAAAAGTTGCCGATAGCAAGCGCAAAAGCGAATAGATAAATTAGCGCCAGTACGGGGGTGAGACCAATAACGATGAAGCGCGTTGTTCCGATCGAAAGGATCGTTTGTAGAATAATGATACTGAAAATGATGAGTAGCATACCACTGAAAAGATTTTGATATGATTTCTGGTGTGACTGATAATCCGGTGAGCTAAAAATATCAGCCAAATTGAATGCTGTTACGATGCCAAAAAACCAGGCAAGCATTGAAGGCAAAATGACCGTTGTCAAAATAAGAACATCTGACAAATAGTGTGAAGGACGCACGCCTGGAGTCAATGAAATCATTCGGTCCGGATTACTAAGCGATAGACCGACATAAAGCGTTCCGACCAGAATAACTACAATAGCGCTTGTCAAAACATTCCAAGTTTTATAAGCCGCCGTGGCCGTAGTCATTTTTTGGGTTCCGCGAAATATAATGTAGAAACTTAGGAGGTATCCGAAGGAATAGATATAGTTGGTAACGATAGTAGAGATTTTTTCTATTTCATATATATTTAGGGGAATTAGGATGCGGCTGCGTATCTGGCCGAGCATAATGTTGACTAACAGGACAAGCACCGTTATTAGAATGCCAGTGGCTAACAGATGAAGACCGCGTGTTTTTATGTTGTCAGAACCTTCTGCTTTAAACAGCAGCTTGCTTCCCCAAAGGCCCCAAAAAAAAGCAGCAAAAAGCGGAAGAGCAAAAGTTAATACGACAATGAATCTCGCAATGTCTTTACCAAGGCCGAGCTCTTTAGAAACGGCAGTTGGCGCGGCAGTAAATGACATAAAAATATATGCTCCAAAAGCTACGAGTATGAAAGAAAATATAATCCAAGGAAATTTTTGAGAAGATGTCATGCGTATTTTTAATAATACCACTTTTTGTTTGTAGCTTATAGTACGTAGATGTCCACAAGAGGCTTCTTTGCTGGCTTTCCATCAGCACATTTTAAAATGTAAACGTGATACATATTTTATTCTCTCCTTCGCGACCTACTTGCGGACTTTGTCCGCCGTAGCTCGCTTCGGCGAGCGAAGGCGGAAGCGGGAGGATTCGAACCTCCGATGCCCTTGCGGACATACCGCATTTCGAGTGCGGCCCATTCAACCACTCTGGCACGCTTCCAATTTTCTCGGCAAAACTTCGGTCAAAAACTGTGGCCTCGTGTTTCCGGGGCAACTTTTTGTTGCCCGTTGAATGCTACTTGCTTCGCATTCAACCCACTCGGCCACCCCTCCGTTTATATTATCTCATTTTTTAATGAGTTTAGCAATAAAAAACCGCGCTCAGCGCGGTGCTATTTATATCTATCAGGGTAATTGGACAGTAGTTCTTGTAGGCGAGTTTCAACTTTTTGTGAAAACTCTACTTTCGGTCTTTTAGCGTAAACCCTATCCCATATTTTTCTAGTAAGTGGCCCGGCGACCCAGCCGCCGGATACTTGCATGTCAGCTCGGCCACTAATCTTTTTCATATAGCGTGGTATCACGATTGGTCTAGGCATATCATGGCCTATCCTTATGCCCATAACCAATTCAGGCGTGCCGCAGACAGTAGAAACATCCCCCGGACCATCGCCCAGCTCCTCATTTGGATTATTGGAAGTGCCGGTTTTGCAGCCAACCTGTTGTTCAATTCCGCGCATTGATATTTTAGCGGTTCCGACTTTGGTGGTAGCCCGCATTAAGATTTGTTCCTTTAGCGCCGTTTCTTCAGAAATTGACCTAAAAGGTTTAGGTTTCGGCGCTTGTTCCAGCAATTTACCGTTTTGGTCTTTGACTTCCAAAATAAGCTTTGGCGGCAAATATAAACCGCCTCTGAAAAATACGGCATACGCATTAACTAATTCCAGTAGATTCAAGTCGGAGGCACCGATAGCAGTCGGAAGCAGGGGAATGATGCCATCGCCGGTATCTTTAACCCCAGGCATTCTGAATATTATTTTACCCTGCGGATCCTTAATTATTCCTCGGACACCCCAGACGCCCATTCTATGAGTTGTATCTACTATTTTTTCCATTCCGATTTCCATAGCCAGGCGCAGAGTGGGTAAATTGACCGACCTGATTTGGCCGACGTATATGGGAATACTGCCAAGGGGAACCGGATTGTCTTCCCTGAAATTTTGAGGCGCCCATATTTTGCCTTTAGCGCCGCGCATCCTTAGCGAGTAATTATTGATCGTGTCATCAAAAGTTTTGCCTTCTTCAAACGCTGTAGCATAAACAAACGGCTTATAAGCCGAACCTACTGAGCGTAAAGCCATGGCGCGGTCATACGGTGTTTTGGCGTAATCATGTCCGCCAACCAAAGCGACGACACAACCGGTTTTAACTTCAATCATTACTGCCGAACCGTCTATTGGATTTGTTCTATCTTCCACTTCTTCATTAAGCTCGGCCAGGCGACGGCCCAATTCTTCGTTAACGATTTTTTGGATGCCGGCGTCAATGCAAGTTTTTATCCTAAAACCGCTATAAGTCGTAATGTCCGCATCCTTGTAGCCGCCATACAAAAGCATTTCTTTTACCAATCTTGTGCCGTAACCGAATTCAGGATTTTTAAGAGGCGTTAATTTTACTACCTTCGGCTGCAGTGGTTCATCTTTTTTGAAGCTGGTTTCAAGGTATTCGCTTCGGCTGATGAACCCTTCCTTTTCCATGCGCTTCAAAACCCAATTATAATGTTCTGTTGCTTGGATCAGGCGGGCGCTTTCTATCGCCAGTTCCGTTTCGTATTTTGTTTTTAACTCATTTCTCTCTTTTTCAGTTATTTTGGGGCTTAAATATGGTTCTTCGGGTTTTTTGAAAATAGGAGAGTATTTAGAGGGATATTTATTTAAGCTTGCCAAAATTGCCGCTTCTCTTAGACTGATGGATTCGGTTCTTATATTTTTGCCGAAATACAATCTGGCCGCTTCCGCCACGCCGTATGCGCCGTTGCCTAGCCACGGCAGATTTAAAGCTCCTTCAAGTATTTTTTCTTTGGGATACATCCGGTCCAATCTGATGGCTACGCGCGCTTCCTTTATTTTTCGTTTTAGTGTTGGTGCCCTGTTCCTGAAATCAGCGACCTCTTCTTCAAAAAGCCGCCTTGCTATTTGCTGGTTGATTCCGCTGGCGCCAGACTTGGTCCAATACTCAATGCCTAGCTTGAACAATAAATTTCCGACGGCAGCTCTTCCTATGGCCCATGGGTCTATGCCGGAATGGCTGTAAAATCTCTGGTCTTCGGCGGCAATGAAGGCGTTTTTTACAACAGTAGGAATTTCTTTAGCCCTCAGCGGGTCTCTTATGTCGTCATTAAATACCCCGATGATGGTTTTACCGTCGTTGGCGTATGCATATGAGGCCTTTTTGAAGTCCGAACGGGCCAATTTGCTGAAATCAAGAGGTTTGCCGTTGTCGCCATTGAGATCACCGATTAGAGGTATATTACCGGTGTAGTAATAAAAAGAATAATAACTGCCGGCGATAAATAACAAAAACAACAGTAAGGCCCATTTTACCCACGGACGCCGCTTAACCAATATGACCCAGTAATCTTTTTGAAGCCGTTTTCTTAGGAAAGCCTTCCAGAAATTACTGTTTTTAGCTATTGCCACAGTTGGCTCCGTTTTGTTAAAGTGCAAAATCTTAAAAAACACTAGCAGTTTTTGCGAATGTTTTCAATAAAACTAAGCGGCAGTGCTTATTGCAGGAACTCTGACAGGAGATAATTTTGGCCTCGCGCCAATAACCGAAAACTAATAAATATAGTTGTTATATATTATTGGTATTTCTTATGTACTTAGGGATCATTTGTATTGAAGTATAATCTGTACCCTTTTGATACCAGTCGAACTCATTATTATTAATGCAGAAAACTTTTTTAAAAAAATACGGATCATCTGCAATGGCTTGTTCAGCCGTGGTGTTTATCCAGTGTAACACGCCCGTATCTTCTCCGGTGACTTCTATGCCATAAACTCGAGGACTATTAGTCTCGCAATTTCTAAATAAGCCCGAGGTTGGGAACGTATCTCTTGTGGTCGGACTAACGGCCCTTACCTTAGAAAAACCACCCAAGTGTCCATAGAAGCTAAAAATTATAGGGTTTAAAAATAATCTTTTAAAACCAAAGGTATTAACTATATACACATCAGGATCTGTCGAACTGATGGCGTTAATTACATCCCCATCCTTTAATCCATACTGTTCTGGTACCGATTCCGAGGTTGGGGAAGCCAAGTTTGGAATTGGTGCAGGTCTTGAAAGTGGAATGATGCCACCGCCACCTCCTCCACCTCCTCCACCACCGCTACTAGCGCTACCTCCACTGGGAGATATTGGCGGAGTTGGTGTTGGAACTGGCGTTGGAGCTAGAGGCGCTTGCGGTGAGCCGGTCGGAACCGGTGTTGGAATATTTACGGGCGGTGTAGGTGCTGGAGTTGATGTGGGAGCAGGGGATGGAGTAGCGGTCGGGGTCGGAGTTGCTCCTGCGGCCATCGCATTTTTGATTGCAGCCAGCAGTGGCTGGTTAGGATTTTGAGAAGGAATGTAATCCCCAGATAGTTCCCAGATAATCCAGCCGCCAAGACCTCTATTTTTAGCGTAATTAACCTTTTCGGTAACAGATCGGGCATCGTCATATGTTAAGAAACGCCCTCCATTTAAATAGGGAACTTTTGCCAGTGAATCCCATTGATAATTTTGCTCTGTAATTAAGGAAAATAATCCTTGATAGTATATCTGTTTAAGCGTGGATAAAGAAGACCAAATCTGTTGTGGGCCCGTTATATCGCCGCCAATCCAATCGTATCCAAAAAACGGGATGCCAATAGATAGTTTTCCAATAGGTACTCCATTAGCAGTAAACCGCGAGACCGCTAGGTCTACAGACCAAACCATACCATCAGGATCATAGAGCGCGGAGTTGTGCCACGAGTAAGGGTTCCAGGTGCCGGTAAGGTCATAAGTCATGACGCTAATGCGATCAAAATAACTATGAACAGAACCCCAATATGTATAATCTGTGACAATCGCGGTAGTTGATAGTATTTTGGTTCCAAGTCGTATGCGAAGATCCATTGCCAGAGATTGCATTGCTTGACCATTGGCGCCTGAATCAAACGGTTCCCAATCCAAATCAACCCCATCAAAACCGTAAGTATCCACTGCATTCATTATATTGTTAACCAGGGCAGCTCTATTTTGAGTGGCGGCTTGGGGAAGATTATTAGTTTGACCCTGCCAAAAAGGTTGGGCTATGCCCAATAATACCTTTACGTCTTTGGAACGGGCAGCGGAAATGAGCGCTGGTCCGTCAGAAGAAATCAGTTGCGTGTTTAAATCAAGTGAACCGTCAGGTTGAACTAAAGCTGCCCAATGAACTACATGAGTTAAACCGCCCCACTCTATTTGTGAGGGAGAAATTGCGGGATTACCCCAGGGTGTCCAGTAACCTACGCTCCATTGTTGGATAGCGGCAGAAGATGTCTTTGAAAACAGTGCAGAAAAAGAAGCTACGGTGATGATTAGTACTAAGGATAAGCCGATGCATGAAAAGCTATTTTTAATTATTTTTTGCATTTGTGTGCGAACCAGTATGGTCATGAGACAATATAATTTTGAGTCGTGAATAAATACAGTTGGTGCCGCCGGTCGGAGTCGAACCGACATGCCTTTATCAAATTTTTTGCATTTTTTCAAGTTAAAGAATAAAATTAAATTATATGGCTCGCATAATTGGAATAATCAACGCGAAGGGGGGGGTCGGGAAGACTACAACTGCCAACAATCTCGGGGCTTACCTTGCGGCAATGGGCAAGTATGTCTTACTTGTGGATTTGGACCCGCAGGCGAATGCGACGTCGGGGCTCGGTGTTAAGTTAGAGGATGACCATGTCAATCTTTATCATGCAATCGTGGCTAATGAAGAACCGGGAGCCATCATAAGGAAAACATCTCTTTTTGGTTTTGATGTGCTGCCTTCGGCGGCTAGTCTTGCCGGCGCCACCGTGGAATTGGTTGATATGGAAGAGCGGGAATTTAAATTGAAAAGCGCCCTCAATAAGGTCCGCACCAATTACGACTTTATTTTAATAGACAGTCCGCCATCGCTTGGACTGCTTACCATCAACGGTCTCGCGGCGGCGGAGCAGGTAATTATACCGGTTCAGTGCGAGTATTACGCGCTTGAAGGGCTGACGCAGTTATTCAAAACTATTGATATGGTACGTACGTCACTGAATCCGCAATTGCAGATTCTCGGCGTATTGCTTACAATGTATGATAAGAGGAATAAGCTAGCCAATGAGATCGTAGCCGAAGTTAAGAAAAATTTTCCGGGCAATGTTTTTGAAACAATAATCCCGCGCTCTGTTTCTTTGGCTGAGGCCCCGGGATTTGGCAAGACGATATTGCAATTTGACGAACATTCTAAAGGCGCCGAAGCCTATAAGCAATTAGCAGAAGAGATTTTGAAGCTACAATAATAAAATGAGAAATAAATACGAAACACTCCCCAAAACAAGAAAACAAGAATTGCAAGAGATGCAAGATGATCTTGCCAACTTTAGAAAAGCTGACGAATATCTTAATAAAGGACACGCTACTGAATATTTTGGCATCACTACCTTGGTTGAAATTGACCGTGTAATTAAATTTATTCAAGATGATATTAAACGTATCGAAGGCGAAATCGCTGAAGGTAAATAAATTATGAAAAAGCTATTCGGCTTAGGTCGGGGGCTTGAATCCCTAATACCGGCTAAGACAAATAAGGTTACGCCAAAAATTCAGGACAACGTCTTTTATATTGAGATAAATAAAATTAAGCCCAACGCTAATCAGCCGAGGCGT
>JACOZZ010000035.1 GCA_016181055.1 Candidatus Yanofskyibacteriota bacterium | reverse complement strand
CGGAGGATTCTTGGCGGTAATATTGTGGCCGAATGGTAATCGTAGATTTTAATGGAACTTGAGTGCTTGAATCAAATATTTAAACTTGTTAGCATTCAACAAAATGGAGCAGGAAACTAACAATGAAATGCCGGAGTCAGGTATTGAACCTGAAGTTGCACCTGAAGCTGTAGACGTGCAGCAGCCGGCCAGTAAACCAGCCTATGCCCAATTTATTCTGCCTGGTGCGATTTTGCTTGCGGCGCTGATAGTTTCGGGAACGCTACTTTATACCCGCGGTGGCAACGGTGCAGCTCAAATTGGCGGTTCCGGAGCTAATCAGCCGGCGGAGAAAGTTGATATAAAAATCAATTCTGACGATCATGTGCTGGGCAACAAAAACGCAAAAATTACCATTGTTGAGTTCAGTGATTTTCAGTGTCCTTTTTGCAGAAGTTTTTGGAGCGGCGCGTTTCCGGAGATAAAAAAGAATTATATTGATACAGGTAAGGCCCGGTTTGTATATAAACATTATCCGTTAGATTTTCATTCCGGAGCACGTCCAGCGGCAGAAGCATCCGAGTGTGCCAATGACCAAGGTAAGTTTTGGGAATTTCATGATAGGGTTTTTGAAGAACAAACCAAGCTTGGACAAGGAACAATACAATTCGGCAATCCCGAAATTGTTAAATGGGCGGGGGCTCTGGGTCTCAACATGGACCAGTTTAATGAATGTTTTAATTCCGGCAAATATGCCCAGCGCGTGAGTGACGATATGGCCCAGGGCACTAAGGCAGGCGTTGGCGGCACCCCGACCTCTTACGTCAATGGTCAAAAAATCGTGGGTGCCCAGCCGTACACTATTTTTCAAGCAATAATAGAGGGGTTGCTTAAAAAATAAGAAATGCCGTGGCATTTCTTGAAATTCCGTCACTCCTCCCAGACGAAAGCAAGCTTTCGCCTGGGGACTCGCTAGGAATTATAATTTTTTTGATATTTTTTTAAAATTAAACTATATTAAAACAGGCCAAGGGGCCTGTTTTAATATGGCTAAAAGAAAAACAATTTATTTAGACAATGCCGGGACAACGCCGATGGATACGCGGGTGGAACGGGTGGTTTTGAAGCACATGCGGGAGAGCTGGGGTAATGCTTCATCAGTACATGATGTTGGACGGCAGGCGAGAGGAGTTATTGATGACTCGCGCAAAAGGGTAGCAAGAGTGCTCGGAGTAAAATCAGAGGAGATGATTTTTACCGGGTCTGGCACTGAATCAGATAATTTGGCGATATTCGGAGTGGCGAGGGCTTATAAAACCCGCCAAAATTTTTCTAAAAAAAACTTAGGCGGGCTTCGTGGTCACATTGTGACCACTCGAATTGAACATCCAGCCGTTTTACGAGCTTGTCAGTATTTGGAAAAAAAAGAGGGCTTTAAGATAACTTACATTGGCGTTGATAAAAACGGAATTGTGAATCCAGCTGATATTGCCAAGGCACTGCGGTCGGATACGATTTTAGTATCAATCATGTACGCAAATAATGAGATTGGAACAGTCCAGCCGATTGTGGAAATTTCCAAAGCAATTAAAAATTTTCGACAAAACCTAAAAACTAAAACCCATAACCTAAAACATTTTTTTCATGTTGACGCTTGTCAGGCCGCCGGCGCACTTAATCTTAACGTTAACCAGCTTGGCGTGGACCTGATGACGCTCAACGGGTCTAAAATTTACGGACCCAAGGGGACCGGTTGTCTTTATGTCAGGCGAGGCGTTGAGCTCGTGCCTCAAATAGTCGGCGGGTCTCAAGAAAGGGGATTACGTGCCGGCACGGAAAATCCTGCCTTAATTGCCGGTTTTGCCAAAGCGCTTGAACTTGCTGATGAAAATAAAAAAAAGGAAAGCACGCGTCTTATAGAGCTGCGCGACTATATGATCGGGCAAATTTTAAAAACAATTCCCGGCAGCCATCTCAATGGCGATGCGGTTCGGCGTCTGCCAAATAATATAAATATTTCTTTTGAAAATATAGACGGCGAAATGCTAATGCTCGCGCTTGACCAAGGTGGTATCCAAGTTTCAACTGGTTCTGCCTGTACCTCTACCTCAACCGAACCGTCGCATGCGCTCAAAGCGCTGGGCTTGTCCGATGAACTTGCGAAAGGAAATATACGCATTACCCTTGGCCGGCAGACAATGAAAAAGGACATAGACTATGTCCTAAAGACACTCGTATCTCTTGTGAAAAAATTACGCAAATAGATCTGCCCATCTGTAATCACAAGTTCGGCAATGAAGTTTTGGCAAATTGTCATTGCCGATATTCCAGGCAGAGTATTTTTTGACTGCCAGCGACGGATAATTTCTAATCTCAAAAACGTTTCCCGACCTGCATCTCGGGCACCTTGGTTTGTGTGCTCTATACTTGATTGCGGGTTCCACATTTCATTTTAACATTGTAAACAAGTTGGTGATTGTGGATAATAAAAACCGCTATTTAAAAAGCGGCTATTTCGAGAACTTTTTGTTTAACAATTTCTGCTACCTCATCCGGAATATTAGTTTTAAAACAACTTCCATCACAAGGGGTTATTTTAACTTCCCTCGGAAAATCCGGCAAAAACAGACTCCTTCTTATCCGACTTTCT
Source organism: Candidatus Yanofskyibacteriota bacterium (assembly GCA_016181055.1). GTDB lineage: Bacteria > Patescibacteriota > Minisyncoccia > 2-02-FULL-40-12 > IGHO2-01-FULL-4-A > 2-01-FULL-44-17. The sequence continues at coordinate 7,378 of JACOZZ010000035.1, read as the reverse complement.
ATGTGATATCTGCCATTGGGTAAATTCACGCACCACATTTGGCTATGGCCGAGGAAACTTCCCGGTCCGCAATTCATATCAAAAACTAAAATTCCTTTCATTTTTTGCCCCCTTGTTGCAACCTCACGATAGCAGTATAAAGATTAGATGTGGCATTTGTCAACAGTCCGCCCACTCACCTTAGGATGGAACACCGTAGAACAAGTGGTTTTGAGGTGGCAGGGGGTATTCGGGAATTATGTGCCTGGATTGTACAACGGTTAGAGAATATGGTAGATTATCAAAATAATTTTGTCGTTCTGTGGGAGGTATAATGAACACCAGTATTCAAAGAGAAATTAAACGTATTGAGAAACTTGGTGAAAAAGTAGAAGTAACGGGCAATCATATAATAATCTATATCAAGATAATACCCAAAGAAATAGGTGAAGCATTTGCAGAAAGAATTAAAAAAGTAGATATAGAAAATCAATACACTATCTCGGTACAGGAATGTTAAAGCAGGCTCTTTGCCTGTTTTTTGTCCGCCCTGTAGGATTCGGCTTTAACTCATGACGGCTTCCGCCGTCATGGTCTAGCCACCGCCTCACGGCACTCCTCGCCGGATGCTCGTCGTGCATGCTCCGGCGTTCTCCTCCTAACGCGAGCCAAGCAGTTGGCTCGCTCAGGGCGGCCAAACTTCGTTTGTCCGCCCTGTAGGATTCGAACCTACGACCTTCTCCTTAAGAGGGAGCAGCTCTACCAACTGAGCTAAGGGCGGATTTTTTTAAATTTTATCAAATTTTAATGATTTTTTCAAATCAAAACCCGCCTTATCGGCGGGCTTTGATTTGGTTAAATTAATTCCGCTTGGACGGCGATGCGTTTGTAATTCGTGCCAACGGGCCAGCAACTGACAAGAACCAAGGAGGTGCCGGGGGTTTTCTCAATCTGCGTGAGCCGCGAATCATCTGCAAAAGGGGAGAAGACCACTGACTGTTTGATGGCAAAATTAAATGTCCGGCCATCGGCGTATCGTACCGAAAATTTATCTCCCGGCTGTAATTTGCCAAGAAGCGCGAAAACGGAACCATAAGCTCCTTTGTACCAAGGATAAGCTGAACTGTGGCCCAAAATAATTGAAACGCCATCAAGACCCGGTTTAGGGGTATTTGAATAGTGTACTACGCCATTTTCCAGATTTTTAAAAATCGTGTCATTGTCGCTGTTGACCCCAAAAACTAGCGGTGCGGAAATACCAAGTTTCTCAATTATGAGCGTTGCCCTATCCGGCAGAGGCGTTTTTTCTGCGATTGTTAAAGACGGAGAGGGGGATGGCTGGTTATATATCGGTGCCGTGCCGCTTCCCAGCCAGTAATTTACATTTGCATATAAAAATCTGCCGTTTAATACGGCGAATATCAGCACGAAAGAAACCAAAAAAACTTTTATAAATTTGAACATATAAATTCGCGGCACATAGCAACTAAACAATTAATGCCTGATGGGTAATTTGGAGTACTGGTATGACGATGGCCAAGAGCAGTATCGCAAAACTGGCTGCGGTTCTAATAACCAAGCCCTTCCTAAGACCATAGAAAGCTACGATCACGAGAGAAATTAAGAATGCGAATAGAGCATACAATATGAAAGCAGTGTTGAATGACAGCTTGGGCGATTGTTGGAGCCGCTGTCTGCGTTATCGGCGACGGTATGATTTGTGCGGCCTGTTTAGGTTGGCTTGCGATGGCTGTTGCCGTCGGCCGCGGTGTTCCGAAAAGCTGGACTACTAAAAATCCCTGGCTATCTTGTATTTTCGCCGGTGCGACGGCTATGCCAATTTCCCTGAAATTGGGATTGAGAAGATTTGCGCGATGCGAAGGCGAGTCCGCCCAGGCATCAACAGTATCTTTTGCCGTCAAAAAACCTATGGCCAGATTCTCTCCGGCGTACGCGTACTTGTACTGGTTTACTTCTATCCAGTGCCATGGCGAGACTCCGGCAGGACTGGTATGCGCGAAATACTGGTTTTGGAGCATGTCCTGCAGTTTTTGTGCGGCCGCGATATCAAGAACGGTACTCTCTTTCAAGCCGCCCAATCCCAATGTCTGGCGCAATACATTTGTTTGCATTATCACATCTTCCTTTGCAAATGCCGCCAGCCCGTCCATTAAATTTGCGAATTGAAGGCCGGAGTAAGAAAAAACCGCTTTGATAAAAACCAGAGCGATAAGATTATAGAACAAAAATTTATTGTTCTTCCAAGGAGAACGCATAGGATTAGGAAGCAAAGTTAAATCGGTTTTTGTCAGAACGATGCTTCTGGATTATTGACAGTGCTTCACGCCTTCTGAATAATCCGGTCTGAGTATAGGCCATGTAAGAAAAAGCGATGAATAAACTTAAGGCCGCTGACAGCGCCAGACTTCCGGCAGTTCCGGTGCTTACGCCTGCCACGTTTGCGATAGTTGAAACTCCGGCTACTTGGCCGTTAGTTATTGAGATCGGCAGTTGTGCCGCTACCGCGACAGAGGCGCCGTCAGAAATGACCTCGGCACGATTTGTCGTCTGGTTTGTTCCTACGGGAAAAGTACTTGCCTGGCCGACTGCAGCATTAAAACTTATTACGATTTCCTGGTTAGGGTACAGCGAGCCGATATTAATGCCGTAATTTGTTATGCCATCAACGGTTATAGAGCCGTTTACACTGGTAGTGCGATTGATATAAGTCAAACCGCTAGGCAGTGCATCTCTTATTATGACATTATTTAAAACCGATGAAGACAAAGATCTGACTCTGATTACGAACTCCAAGGTGTCATTAGGCGAAGCGGTCAAGCTAAACTGTTCGGCAGTTTGGCCCTTGCTGATATTTTTGCCTGTTTTCTGGATGCTTAATTGTAAATTTGATCCGGTAGAATTGGTGTTTGATACGGGGGTATTGGCGATAGAGTAGGGGACAAACGTAACAACTCTACGGCCAGCCAAATCGTTAATATGGTCTGCGATCAAGGTATTCAAATTCATACCAATATCTATATCAATCGGGTTTCTTGCCCAAGCTTGAGGGGCTGAAAATAAAAACATTCCGGCAATCGCCAGTGAAACTGTTAAAAGCAGAAGATTGTTTTTATTTATGGGCATATACTATAATAATACAACTTTTAATAAGAAAGTCAAGTTTGTACCTCCGGAGGTAATCGCCCGCGACTAAAATTTTCTTACGAACGTTCTCATCCCTCACGCAAAACAAACAATTGTTTTGCTCTCGCGCACAAAACTATGTTTTGTGCCCTCGGAGGGATTCGAACCCCCATCTCCAGCTTCGAAGGCTATTGTTCTATCCATTGAACTACGAGGGCAATATTTGTTATTTCCTTCTAATTAAACCAAAAACCTTGCCGTTAGGCAAGGTTTTTGGTTTTGTTTAGGATTCCAGAATCTGGATTTTTACTTTTTTAAATCCGAATTCAAGGGCGCTTGCGCGATCGGGGAACCAAATGTCAACCGTGTGCCAATATCTGCGGTTCATCCTGTCTTCAACCACGAAGATCTTATTGCCGTAAATTTCCGGTATCATAATTTTAGTTCCAAAGGGCAAGAAGTTAGTGGCGATAATACCATCGCGAACCGTAGTATTCCAAGCCGTGATAAACGGTGTATCGTCGGTTTGATCTGGGGTTGAGGAGTAGGCGGTAGCCGCAACAACTAACTCATTTACTACTACGCTCGCAATGTTTGTGGCAGAAAGATTTTGTGCGGCCGATGTATCATCAGGATTTTGATCGTTTTCATCTTCGGCATCTGCTGAGGTACTACGGTTTAGATAAGAAGAGAGCAGGCTGAAAGCTAAGCCCCCCGAAGTCTTACCGGTTGAGCCGGAGATCCAGTCAAAAACCGCTGCTTGAGCAATGGAACTGCCAGTGCCTGACAGTATCGTTACAAGTGTTAATATGGTCCATATACTATTTAATTTTAATGATTTTTTCATAGTAGTAATTGTTATAAATCAACAAAAAACAGCCTTTTAGGGCTATTTTTTCAACTAAAAAACCCGCCATAGCGGATTTCCTACTTCATGCTATAAGTATAGCAGAATGCTTGGCCAATGTCAAATTTATAGCATTGGCGGTGTTTTTCGAAAAGGCCAAGCGGGCCAGAGCTTTTTTAACATCCTGAACCCTGGTTTTGCCGTGAGAATGAATAAGAACAGTCCGATAGTTATGTTAAAGCCGTCATAACTCCAACGCACCACGTCGTCATCGCGCAATTTAAGCCACATGCCGAATTCGTCCATGGCTAGGCCAAGTCCAAAACCTTGCAGAAGAGCCACGTAGAATTTTTCCCTAGCTGAATGTTTAATTGTCAGGGCGAGGTAACCGGCTAAAAAGAGGATGAAAACCCCGTAAGTATAATGATGGACTTGCAATCCTGGCTCAAGTTCCAAATAGAGATGGGGGATTATGTTGTAGGTTATGAGGTAGCCGATTGCGCGCGAACCCGCGAAAGTAATAATAAACGCGAATAAGACAGGAAATGCCAAAGCAACATAAAGGCCGGGTTCATCAGTCTCAACCTTTCGACGGATACCCTCTCTCATTTTTTGAAAAATAGAAAAAAACATATTTACATTTTTTCTTCTTGGATCGTTTGTCTTAGATCCCTGATCAAAAAACCGAATTCTTCCAATGAAGTATTTAGTTTCTTAAGTGCGGCGGCTTTTTCTTCGTTGGTGGCGGTAGAGTCGGTAACCTTTTTAAGAAGCCGCATTATATTTTCTTGGTTAGGCGTTTGTTGGTCCATGTTCTAGTGTCTCTCTTGAAGACTCTATAATTTTTTGCAGTCCATATTTAATTTTTGGGAGCTTGGCATTCCAAGTTTTCTTTGCCGTTTCAACTGATTTTTGGATAGCGGCGCTTCCTGCCCCCATAAATATATTTTTAGTCATATCTGTTTCTACATATCTTTGTATTAAAACTTTTAAATCTTCCGTCTCGGGATGGCGGCCTAAATCGTTTAGCGTGTCTACAATATTAATTAAATCCATCGCGCTTTTTCCAAAGATGACTGCGACCCCGAATGCTATTATTTTTGTGTTTTCGTAGTTGTTGTTTTTTAAAAAATGGGCGATTGCTTTCAATTTTTCTCGTACTCTAGTGCTGGGTTTTTCCGGGATTTCCAAATCAACAAAAGCCCCCAGCTCTTCAAAAGTGACTGCAAATTTCTCTACAACCCTCCAATTTACAAATTCATCAAGAGAACCCTCCGGATGTTTGTCGCTTCTTTGCTCTTCCTCAATTTTTACTTCCATGTTTTCCATTATTTGCGATTATTTTATATACCCGATTAAATTCTTGTCACCCCTGCTTTTTAATTGTTTCCTCAAATATCCTGTCAATCGTTTTTTTGCTTTTTCTAACTACCCTATCTATTTCTTCTCTACTTTCTCGTATAATTTTTTCCATCCTTTGTTGTCCCTCCCTAATTATGTCCTCGTAGTTATCGTAATTTTTTGGTGTTACTGGTTGCGTTCTTTTGTTTCCTTCGGGATTAGGTCGGGGTGGCACGGCCGTAGCTCTACTAGTATTATCATAGCTTTGTCTTTTTCGAGGGTCAGATAAAACATCGTAAGCTTCTGTCAGTTTCTTAAACTTTTCTTCAGCAACTCTGTCATTAGGATTAAGGTCGGGGTGATATTTTTTAGCCAGTTCCCTATAGGCGTGCTTTAATGTTCCAGCGTCAGCATTTTTGGGAACGCCTAAAACCTCATAATAATCTTTCTTTTTAGGCACTGACAGTGGTCTTTCAAACATAGTTTATATTTAATTCTGGAGCGGGTAACGGGAGTCGGACCCGTGTCTCGATCTTGGCAAGATCGCATAATGCCGTTATACGATACCCGCATATTAAATTTTGTGCCGCGGGTCAGAATCGAACTGACGACGCCAGCCTCTTCAGGGCTGCGCTCTACCACTGAGCTACCGCGGCATCGTAATTTTTTTTAAAAACCCAAGATGCTCTTCCAGGGAAATTTTATCTGTTACCCATTGCTTCGCAATGGACAGATACGTTCACCTTTGGCTCACTAAATTTCCCGTTGAAGTGCTGAGTGAGCACTTCAACCCACTTCGCTACCGCGGCGGATAATCTTGCAAGACCCAGTGGGCCCAGGAGGAATCGAACCTCCTACCTCTTCAATGTCAATGAAGCGTTCTACCAGTGAACTATGAGCCCGTATTAAAAAATCATCAAGAGACGTCCGCTCTTTTGTATAAGAAGAAACTACTCTGCCAAATAGATCGCGGCACCTTCCTTAGTTTTTTGCGGGAGCTTGATTGCCGCTTCGTCGCCCTTTTTGGCCGACTTCACTTCCTCGTGGTCAATTTGCATTGACTCTACCGTGGCATCAAATTCTTCATCCCCACGGCGTACTTTTATCTGATCGCCGACCTTCAAAGAGCCGGTCAGCTTTACCACGGCTACCCCGATTTTATCGTACCAATGGGTAATTTTACCTACTTCTTTTTCGGACATGACGTATTGACTAAGAATAATAATATATTCGACCACCTATAATTTAACACATTTTTTTGTTTTTCTGCAAGAATACCATCCTGGCCGTGGTACGGTAATTTGACTAAAATCAGCCCCTTGTGTACTGTGGTGGTTACATATTCTTTAGTCAGAGTATGCAAAAAGAATAGAAGAGTAAGAAGGGGAGGGGAGCATGTCCTTTTACAAATATGTGGTAGCGTTAATTATATATTTTGTTTTGGCTGGTTTTCCAGGACGAGCAAGTCAAGAGGCCTTCAAAGAGCGCACCGTTACCGTAAAGGTAGTCATTGACCAATATTTTGTAAGAAACTTCAATGAAATAAAAACAAAGGAACCTGTTGCGTTAGCTAGACTGTCTGCAGCTTCGCCGGAAGATTTTGCCAAAAGCATCTTTGAGCGGCTATCTGTGCGTTTCCGCCAATTCGGTATCCGCTTTCTGCCGGTTGCCGTAGAGAATATTTTTGTCAAAGAGCGTGTTATGTTAGACGCGGAGTATATGAGAATTCTTGAACAGAGTTCCTGTCAAAGTGCGGAAATCATTGTTGGTCTAACGGGAGTCGCATTTATCTCAACTTCCCCGGGTGATGACGGGTTTGTCGTCGTGGTCGGAGGCGCCAATCGTCAAACTGGCCGGCTCTTTTCACAGTTCGCGTCATGGGGCATCGTTGCTAACCCCAAGCTTGATATTGAAAATATGTTTGATTCGCTAGATCATGAAATGCGGCATTTGTTCGGAACTTCCCATAAAGACGAAGGGGTTCTAGATATTGCGGAGGAAAAAATATTTCTACAGGAAGGAACGCTTGCCATAAAGAAGAATCGCCTGCGTAAATTTATATGTGAT